>NZ_JBVJOT010000038.1:0-92445 GCF_055583025.1 Streptomyces sp. NPDC104831 | reverse complement strand
GTCATGGCGGTACCGGAAAGACAAGAACAGCCACCAAAGACGGGACGCCTCCGCCCTGGGGTTAGCGCGTTCTCCCCCCTCCCCCCCCCCCCCGCCCCCCCCCCCCCCCCCCCGCGGCATTCGGCGCCCGGCCGGACGCCCCTCGCGAACCCCGGGGCACGCCGCTCAGGCTCCCGCCGCCGACTCCTCCCCGCCCGTGTCGTCCCCGGCCGCGCCGGCCGCGAAGCCCGGCAGCCACTCCTCCAGCTCGTCCCGCAGCCGTACCGTGGCGCCCAGCTGGCACAGGACCCCGATGGTGCTGAGGGTCACCCGGTGTATCAGCAGATAGGCCGGCGGCAGGTTGAGCTGCTTGCCGAGCTGGTAGGCGGGGGAGCGGGGGTCGGCGATCCGGGCGGCCTGGCTGCGCATCCAGGAACGGGTGAAGGTGAACGCGTCCACCCGGGCCGGTTCGATGATCGGCACCAGATAGTCCAGGACCGCGTCCGGGTCCAGCTCGATGGTCTCCTTCACGAAGCCCTCCGCGCGCAGCAGCTCGTAGACCCCCTCCGCGTCGCCGTCCAGGGTCATCCGCAGGGAGACGCCGATCGGGGCGGGCAGACCGCCGGGGAGCCGGTCGACCGTGCCGAAGTCCAGGACGCCGAGGCGCCAGTCGCCCTCACCGTCGGGGCCGCCGGGCAGCAGCCGGAAGTTGCCCGGATGCGGGTCGGCGTGCAGCAGGCCGGTGCGCGCCGGGCCCGAGAAGAGGAAGCGGGCCAGGAGCTGACCGGCCCGGTCGCGCTGTTCCCCGGTGCCGTCCGCGATGATCTCCGACAGCGGGACGCCGTCGATCCACTCGGTCACCAGGACCTGCTCGCACTGGTGCACCACCGCCGGGACGACCACGTCCGGGTCGTGCGCGAACTCCTCCGCGTGCGCCGCCTGGGCCTCGGCCTCCAGGCCGTAGTCCAGTTCCTCGGAGACCCGGTCCCTCAGCTCCGCGATCAGCGGCTTGATGTCCATGCCGGGGATGAGCGGACCCAACAGCCGGGCGAAACGGCTCAATTGGCTCAGGTCGGACAGGAGCGCCTCGCCGGCGCCCGGGTACTGCACCTTGACCGCCACCTCGCGGCCGTCGTGCCACACCGCCCGGTGCACCTGGCCGATCGAGGCCGCGGCGGCCGGCTTGTCCTCGAACTCCTCGAACAACTCCCGCCAGTCCGGACCCAGCCGTTCCTGGAGCACCGCGTGCACCGTGCGGGTCGGCATCGGCGGGGCCGCCTCCTGGAGCTTGGTCAGGGCCGCCCGGTAGGGGCCGGCGACCTCCTCCGGCAGCGCCGACTCGAAGACGGACAGGGCCTGCCCGAACTTCATCGCGCCGCCCTTCAGCTCGCCGAGCACCTTGAAGAGCTGTTCCGCCGTGCGCTGTTGCAGCTCGCGGCCGACCAGCTCCGCGGATTCGCCCACGATCCGCTTGCCCAGCCCCCAGGTCGCCCGGCCGGCGAAGCCGAGCGGGAGCGCGGCGAGCTTGGCGGTACGGGTGACCGCCTTCCGGGGAAGATCAGACATGCGCCCTCCAGGTCCCAGTCGGCCGTGCCGCGCCTGCTTCGCGTTGTCGCTCCGTCGACGGCCGTTGCACCGCCATTGTCGCGCGCTGCCCGCCCTCGGTTGAGAACCGCTCCC
This sequence comes from Streptomyces sp. NPDC104831, assembly GCF_055583025.1. Lineage (NCBI taxonomy): Bacteria > Bacillati > Actinomycetota > Actinomycetes > Kitasatosporales > Streptomycetaceae > Streptomyces > Streptomyces sp. NPDC104831. Next base: position 90,786 of record NZ_JBVJOT010000038.1, on the reverse strand, counting down.
TCTTACTTCTCCTCGCCGCCCCGCAGCCGCACTCCGGATGCGGCCGGAGCGGGCGGGCACGCCAGTCCAGGCCGGGCAGACAGACCTCCCAGCGGACGCCCGCGCCGGCCGGTGTCCGCCCGTCCAGGAACGCGAGGGCGTGCGCCGCCGCGAGCCCGGCCACCGTCGTGGCCAGGGCCAGGTCGCAGGCCCCGACCCGGCGGGCCCGCCCGGAGCGCCACTGGGTGACCAGCCGGGGCCAGAACGGGTCCCGGTCCCGGCGCTCCCGGTCCAGACAGCCGGCGCAGGCCGACTCCCCGGGCAGCACCAGCGGGCCGACGACGCCCGTGCCCTCCACCACACCGGCGTACAGATGGGGTGTGCCGGAGGCCAGCAGCGGTTCGGCCGCGAACGGGTCCGGGGCGTGCACGGCGATGTCCTCCCGGGGTGCGAGGACCACCAGCGCGAGCCCGGGATCATGGGCGCCGGTCCCCGGGCGGTGGGCGTGGCGCGGCGGACGGCCGGGTGCGGCGCGGCGGACGGCGGCCCGGGCCGCCGCGTCCCGGCGGTCGCCGAGCGACTCGGCGGTCAGCCCGCCGGGCGCCAGGTCCCACGGCTCCACACGTCCCACGTCGTGCACGTCGACCTCGCCCACGCCGGCGCCCGCCAGCACCGACGCCAGCAGCGCGCCGACCCGGCCCGCTCCCCGCACCCGGACCCGCAGCGCGCGCCGGGCGGCGAGCCGGGCCGGTGCGCCGCCGGGCTCGGGGGTGACCAGGGACAGCGAGGCGAGGTCGGGGCGCAGCCGGTCGAGGACGTCGGGCTTCTCCCGCAGCGCGTCCGCGGCCGGGCCGCCGCCCCGGGCGTCGTCGACGAGGCCGGCCCGGGCCAGCCGGGCCACCAAGGCGTCGGCCCGGCCGGCCGGCACGCCCGCGCGGCGGCCCTCCGCGCGCAGCGAGGACAGCCCGCGGGTGCCGTCGAGCAGCTTCAGGAAGCCCTCCGTCGCCGGGTCCAGCGGGCCCAGCGTCACCGCGTGCGCCGGGGTCATCCCGAACTGCACGGTGCCGCGGTCGCGCCAGCCGCGCCGCAGCGCGGGTTTCACCATCGGATGCATGACAGCCCCCGTATCCGTCGAAACGTCTCAGAGCGGGAAAGGAACGCGCAACGGTCCTTCGCCGGTGGAACCGGTCACGTCCGCCGACGCCTGCCAGCATGCCCGGCCGGGCCGCCGGGTGCCGAAAGTTATCCACAGGCGGAGGGATTCGTCGTATGAACGGAACCCGCCCGGCGTCCGGCAGGGACCTGCCTCAACGCGCAGCAAGCTGGATGAATATGGGCAAACGGGACCAGTGGATCGATCGTACGAATCAAACACACGGTGGGGGATCGGCGGCGAACCCTCCCGGAGCCGGGACTTTGTCCGTGCCCACCGGGTAACGTCGGGGCGTGCCCGCCGACCCTCTGTACCGCGCCGGTGAACCCATGCGCAGCACGACGAGCCCGCCGCCCGGCGGCTCGGGGGCGAGCGCGATCGAGGTCCGCAGGAGCACCCGGCGCCGTCGCACCGTCTCCGCGTACCGCGAGGGCGATCGCACCGTCGTACTGATCCCCGCCCGGATGTCCAAGGCGGAGGAGCAGCGCTGGGTGACTGTCATGCTCGACAAACTCGCCGCCCAGGAGAGCCGGAAGGTGCTGGGCGACGCCGCGCTCGCCGAGCGCGCCGAGCGGCTGTCGGCCCAGTACTTCGAAGGCCGGGCCCGGCCCGCCTCCGTGCGCTGGGTCACCAACCAGAACACCCGCTGGGGTTCGTGCACCCCCGCCGAGGGCAGCATCCGGCTCTCGCACCGCCTCCAGGGGATGCCGGAGTACGTCGTGGACTACGTGCTCTGCCACGAGCTGGCGCATCTGCTGGTCCCCGGTCACGGTCCCGACTTCTGGCGGCTGCTGGAGGCGTACCCGCGCACCGAGCGGGCCCGCGGCTATCTCGAAGGGGTCGTCGCCGCCGGACGGCTGCCGCATGTGCCCGGCGCACGCGGCGAGCGGGACGCCTGACGCCCCCTCCGTCCGCGACCCGGTCGTGTCCGCGGCCGGGCGCGATCGTGTACCGGCTCTGTACCGACCGGGAACCGGCTCTGTACCGACCCGGACCCTTCGACGTCGCTGCCGGTCGTTGCCGTTAGCCTGGCGCGACGCACTCACATTCGGGATGGGGGACGGTCGTAACGCATGGCCAGGGAATTCCAACGCGGCCACAAGGCCAGGATCAGTGACCTCACTCTGGGCACGGATCTGTACGTAGGCGTGCAGATCTCGGCTCCCGGGCTGACCTTCGACATCAGCTGCTTCGGCCTGGACGCCGACGAGCGGCTCTCGGACGACCGGTATTTCGTCTTCTTCAACCAGCCGAAGTCGCCCGAGGAGTCGATCCAGCTGCTGGGTGCCCAGGCGGGTGACACCGAGTCCTTCCGGGTCACGCTCGACCGGATGCCCCCCGGGATCCGCAAGCTGTCCTTCACGGCGACCATCGACGGCGCCGGCCAGATGTCGCAGGTCGGTCCCGGGTACCTGCGCATCGTGGCGGGTGGCGAGGAGGTCGCCCGGTACTCCTTCGACGGCTCGGAGTTCTCCACCGAGCGCGCCGTGATGCTCGGCGACTTCTACTTCAAGGACGGATGGCGGTTCGCCGCGGTCGGCCAGGGCTTCGACGGCGGCCTGGAGGCGCTGCTGAAGAACTTCGGCGGCGAGGTGCTGGAGGAGGAGGCCCCCGCCGCCCCGCAGGAGTCCCGGCCCGGCGCGGCCCCCGGCTTCGCCCCGCCCGCCCAGGCCGCCACCCCGCCCGCGTTCGCCGCCCCGCCCGCCCCGGCTCCCGCGCCCGCCCCGGCCCCGCAGCCCGCGCCGCATCCCGCCCCGCAGGGCTTCGCCCCGCCGCCCGGCCACACCCCGCCTCCGGCTCCCGCGCCGCACGTGCACGCCGCCCCGACGGTCGTCGCCCCCCTGACCCCGCCCGCCGGCACCGTCCCGCCGCCGGCCGCACCCCCGGCGCCCGTCCCCGCGCCCTACGGCCAGCCGCCCCAGCAGCCGTCGTACGGCGGCGGGCCGGTCGCGCCGATGCCTCCGGGCCACGGGAACACGGGCGGTGCCCAGCCCGCCCCGCCGATGCCCCCGGGCTACGGACAGGTGCCCGGCCGGCCGGCCGCCTACGGAGTGCCGCAGGGCGCGCCCCGGAGCGGCGGCGGGGTGACGGCCGCGCTCCAGGCGTTCAAGGAGACCCCGACCGGTCAGCGCTGGACCCAGCAGAACCAGGCGCTCGTCCGCGTCGACCTCGGCGTCGGCGACCGGCCGGTGCTGGCCCGCCAGGGCAGCATGGTGCTCTACCAGGGCAAGGTCGACTTCGGCTACAAGGGCGCCGGATTCATGGGCCGGGTCGTGGGCAACGCCACCGGCCAGGAGATGCAGCTCATGCGCTGTTCGGGCCGGGGCCAGGTGTTCCTCGCCGAGGACTCCGCCCACCTGCACCCCGTGGAACTCCAGGGCGACGCGATCTGCGTGTCCGCGGAGAACGTCCTCGCCTTCGACGAGAGCCTGAGCCACGAGGTCCGCCGGATCGAGGGCCACGGCATCCCCGGCGGCGCGCTGTTCACCATGCAGTTCCAGGGCACCGGCACGATCGTCGTCAAGACGCACGGCACCCCCGTGGTGCTGCCGGTCACGCCGACCACCTTCGCCGACTGCAACGCCGTCGTCGCCTGGTCGGCCGGCTCCCAGGTGATCGTCTCCAGCCAGGTCCGCATGCGCCGCAACGCCTACCCGGGCGACACCGGGGAGAGCGTCAACCTCCAGTTCCGGGGCGCGCCCGGCAACTTCATCGTCGTCCAGCCGTACGAGGTCTGAGGGAGCCCGTCATGAACCAGCCGCTCGCGGGCTTCGCCCCCGCACCCGTCACCGCCCGCATGGAGAACCACGGCAGCCACATGCTGAAGGTCGCCCTCCAGACCGGGCACGACCTCCTCGCGCGCGTGGGGTCGATGGTCGCCTACGAGGGCTTCATCCAGTACGAGCCCAACCCGCCCGCCGTCCGCCAGATCGCCCGGGACTGGGCCACCGGCGAGGGCGCGCCCCTGATGAAGTGCTCCGGTGACGGCCTGCTCTACCTCGCCGACTACGGCGCCGACGTCGTCGTGATCAACCTCGACGGCGACGGCGTCTCCGTCAACGCCACCAACCTCCTCGCCTTCGACGCCCATCTGACCTGGGGCGTGGAGCGCGTCAAGGGACTCGCGAAGTTCGCCGGCCAGGGTCTGTGGAACACGAGGATCTCCGGCCAGGGCTGGGTCGCGCTGACCTCCCGGGGCAAGCCGATCGTCGTGGACTGCGGCGGCGGTGAGGACGAGACGTACGTCGACCCGGACGCGCTCGTCGCCTGGTCGCCGAACCTGAAGGTGAAGGGCAAGCGCAGCTTCAAGGCCCAGTCGCTGATCGGCCGGGGCAGCGGCGAGGCCTACCAGATGGCCTTCTCCGGACAGGGCATCGTCGTCGTCCAGCCCAGCGAGGACAGCACCGACCGCCTCCGGATCCGGGGCTGAGGGGAAGCCAGACACCATGCAGAGCCCGCTTTTCGCGCACAACGACCTCCAGACCCCGGAGCGCTGGAGCCTGCAGAACGCGCAGCTGCTCCGGATCACCCTGGAGGGCCACGACGACCTCCTCGCCCGCAAGGGCACCATGGTCGCCTACCAGGGCATGGTCGAGTTCGACGCCGAGTACCAGGCCGGCCGGCAGTCACGCGCGCGTGCGCACACCGGCGAGGGCCTGGACCTGATGCGCTGCCACGGCCAGGGCACGGTCTACCTCGCCAACCTCGCCCAGCACGTGCACATCATGGACATCGAGCAGGACGGGCTGACCGTCGACGGCTCCTACGTCCTCGCCATGGACTCCTCGCTGCACCACGAGGTCGTCGCCGTCGACAGCCTCTACGGCATCTCCGGCTCCGGGAAGTACCAGCTGAACATCACCGGGCGCGGCAAGGTGGCCCTGATGACCTCGGGCGGCCCGCTGCTGATGCAGGTCACGCCGGACAAGTACGTCAACTGTGACGCCGACGCGATCGTCGCCTGGTCCACCGGGCTGCGGGTGCAGATGCAGGCCCAGACGCACTCCTCCGGCGTGTGGCGCCGGCGCGGCAGCACCGGCGAGGGCTGGGAGCTGAGCTTCATGGGCTCCGGTTTCGTGCTCGTGCAGCCCAGCGAGCTGCTGCCGCCGCAGAACGCCGTGATCGGGCAGGGCCTCGCCGCCCAGTTCGGCATGGGCCAGCAGGGGGCGCGCGGCCAGAACCAGGGCAACGTCTGGAGCTGAGCGGTGCCACGGGGTGGGGGGGGGGGGGGGGGGGGGGGGGGCGCCCCCCCCCCCCCCTCTCCTCCCCCCCCCCCCCCCCCCCCCCCCCCCCCCCCTCCCCCCCCCCCCCACCCCCCCCCCCCCCCTCCCCCCTCCCTCCCCCCCCCCCCCCCACCTCCCCCCCCCCCCCCCCCCCCCCCCCCCCCCCCCCCCCTCTCCCCCCCTCCCCCCCCCCCCCCCCCCCCCCCCCCCGGGCCGCGCGGCCCGTACGGGCGAGGCCGGCGGCGACGCGCCCGCCTCCGCCGCTACCGCCCCCGCCCCCGGTGAACGGCCCTTCCGGGTCGTCGCCGTCACCTCCTGTCCCACCGGGATCGCCCACACCTACATGGCCGCCGAGTCCCTGGAGAACGCGGGCCGCGAGGCGGGCGTCGAGGTGGTCGTCGAGACGCAGGGGTCGGCCGGTTTCGCCCGGCTGGACCCGGCGGTGATCGCGGCGGCCGACGGCGTGATCCTCGCGCACGACGTCCCCGTACGCGAAAAGGACCGCTTCGCGGGCAAACCGACCGTCGACGTGGGCGTGAAGGCGGGCATCAACCGCCCCGCCGAACTCCTCGCCGAGGTCCGGGAGAAGGCGGCGCGCGGCGAGGTGAGCACCCCGGCGCACGCTCCGGCGGGCACGCCGGTCGAGCGGGCGGGCGACGCCACCGAGGGCTACGGCACCAGGCTCCGCACGTGGCTGATGACCGGCATCAGCTACATGGTCCCGTTCGTCGCCGCCGGCGGTCTGCTCCTCGCCCTGGGCTTCGCGATCGGCGGCTGGCAGATCGACAAGGCGCCCTCGGTCACGGACCACTTCGCCTGGACGCAGGCCGACAGCTGGGGCGCGCTGCTCTTCCAGATCGGCGGCGTCGCCTTCAAGTTCCTCATCCCGGTCCTGGCCGGCTACATCGCCTACGGCATGGCCGACCGGCCCGGTCTCGTCCCCGGCTTCGTGGGCGGCGCCATAGCCCTGGACATCGACGCGGGCTTCCTCGGCGGCCTGGCGGCCGGCCTGATCGCCGGTGGCGTGGTGATGGCCATCCAGCGGGTGCGGATCCCGCCGGTGCTGCGCGGCATCATGCCCGTGGTGGTGATCCCGCTGCTCTCCTCCGCGCTCACCGGCTTCCTGATGCTCGTCGTCATCGGCAAACCGATCGCCTCGGCGCAGCAGGCCCTCACCGACTGGCTGAGCGGGCTCACCGGCACCAACGCCGTCCTGCTCGGCGCCCTGCTCGGCCTGATGATGTGCTTCGACCTGGGCGGCCCGGTCAACAAGGTCGCCTACGCCTTCGCCACCGCCGGCATCGCCGTCTCCGATCCCGGCGACTCGGCCATGGAGATCATGGCGGCGGTGATGGCGGCCGGCATGGTGCCGCCGCTGGCGATGGCCCTGGCCACCACCGTGCGCGGCGGGCTGTTCACCGCGGCCGAACGCGAGAACGGCAAGGCCGCCTGGGTGCTCGGCGCCTCCTTCATCTCCGAGGGCGCGATCCCGTTCGCGGCGGCCGACCCGCTGCGGGTCATCCCGTCCGCCATGGCGGGCGGCGCGCTCACCGGTGCCCTGTCGATGGCCTTCGGCGCCACCCTGCGCGCCCCGCACGGCGGCGTCTTCGTGGTCCCGCTGATCGGCAACCCGCTGCTGTACCTGGTGGCGGTCGCGGCCGGGGTGTGCGTCACCACGGCCCTGGTGATCCTCCTCAAGGGGATGCGCAAGCAGGCCCCCGGGCCCACCGGTCCGGCCGCGCACCCGGCCGGGACGCCGGAGGGGACCGGGCAGCCCGTGGCGGCCTGACCGCCCCGCCCCTCCCCGCGCCGTCCTTCAGGGCGTCTTGTCCCTTTGGGCCGCTGTGAGTTGTTCACGGCGCACCTGCGAGATACATCACGGTCCGGGGCCGAAGTCCCGGACCGTGGTGTGTACTGGGACGCATGCCTGAGCACGCCCCGACCCTCCAGCTGATCGGCGTGACCGTCCTCGCGCTGGCGGCCGTCGTGTGGGCCTGCGTCCTGCTGCGCCTGCTGCGCCGCGCGGGCCTGCGGGCCGGCACGGCGGGCGCCCGGCGCCGCACCGTGCCGCTCCCGGCCCTGCCGCGTCAGAGCCGGGTCGGGCCGCCGCGGGAGTCCGTGGAGCTGACCCCCGCCGAGCAGGACGCGTTCGCGGGCCTGGTACGGCACCTCGCCAACGGCTGACCCCGGCAGAGCCGGCCGGCCCGCCGCCTCCGGCGGAACGCGGCCGTCCGCGTCATCCCCGGCGGGCCGCGCGCCGCTCCATCGCCTCCCGGGCCGCCTCCTCCGACATGTACACCTCGCACATGTGCCGCCCGTCGGGCGTCGCCGTGTGCTCCACCTCCCAGAGGGAGAACTCGGTGCCGTCGGGCAGCAGGAAGGCGTGTTCGTACAGCGCGTAGCTCAGGCCCGTGCGTCCGGCGCGGCCCGGCCGGCCGAACGCCTGGGTGATCTCGTGCGCGGTCGCCGTCGCCAGCAGCGCCGCCGTCTCGGGGCCGGGGCGGTCGGGGTTCTCCGCGCGGCGCAGCAGCCGGCGCGCGTGGTCCGCCGAGTCGTCGGCGACGAACACGTGCCGGGGCTCGGGGACCGCCCGCAGCCGCGTCAGCGCGGGCAGCTCCGCCTCCCGCGTGTCCGGCGGCAGCCCGAGCCGGGCCGCCGCGGTCTGCAGTTCCTCCTCGTCCGGATACACCTCGTGCTCCGGCGCGCCGCCCGGCGTGGAGTTGTGCACCAGCTCCCACAGCGTGACCGCCGAGCCGTCCGCGAGCAGCCAGGTGTGCCGGTACGTCTCCCGGCGCAGCCCCGAGCTGTGGTAGGCGGAGTGCAGCGAACTGTCGTGCGCCAGCGCGCAGTCCAGGCGCCGTATCACCTCGTCCGGCAACTCGAAGGAGTTCAGGGCACGGCCGAGGAGTCGCGCGAGATGCTCCTCCGGAGACTCGGGCGACTCGGCTGGTTCGTACGCTGCGGTCTCGTACGGAACGCTCAAGGCTTCTCCCGGCGTTGCTGCATGTCACCTTGTGGGTGCATACCGTAGCCCCTCGGCCGGACATCATGTCCGGGAACCGAGAAAACGTACGCCGGGAAAACGCGCGGGCCGCGCGAAGAGTTCCCGCGCGGCCCGCGACCGAGTCAAAAACCGCCGGTCAGACGGCACTTCCCGCGGTCCAGGCGCTCCACGGCATGTTCCAGCCGTTGAGGCCGTTGTCGGGCGAGACCGTGGTGTCGGGGGAGTTCTTCACGATCACGACGTCCCCGATGAGCGAGTTGTCGTAGAACCACTTGGCCGACGTGTCGCCCTGCGCCCCCTGCACGTCCGCGAGGCCGACGCAGCCGTGGCTGGTGCCCTCCCGGCCGAACGGCGGGTTGCCCTTGTTGTACCAGTAGTTGCCGTGGATGAACGTCCCGGACGTCGTCAGCCGCATCGCGTGCGGCACGTCCGGTATGTCGTACTCGCCGCCGAAGCCGACCGTCGAGCCGTTCATGCGGGTCTGCGTGAACTTCTCCGAGATCACCATCTGCCCGTTGTACGTGGTGTGCTGCGGGCTGCCCGCCGATATCGGCACCGACTTGAGGGTCTGTCCGTCCCGCACGACCGTCATCGTCTGCGTGTGGACGTCGACCGTGGAGACCTGCGACCGCCCGACGGTGAACGAGACGGTCTTCTTCTGCACGCCGTAGACGCCCTGCGCGCCCTGGACGCCGTCCAGGTCGATGTTCATCGTGACCTTGGAGCCGGCCTTCCAGTACTCCTGCGGCCGGAAGTCCAGCCGCCGGTCCCCGAACCAGTGGCCGGCCACCTGCTGGCCGCTGCTGGTGTTGACCGTGATGTGCGACTGCACGGCCTTCTTGTCGGTGATCGACTTGTCGAAGGTGAACGACACCGGCATGCCCACCCCGACCGTCGCGCCGTTGTCCGGCGTGTAGGTGCCGATGAAGCTGTTCGACGAGGTGACGGTGGTGAAGATGGAGTTCGCCGCCGCCGTGCGGCCGTCGGTGTCCTTCGCGGTCGCGTTGATCTCGTACTTCGTCCCGCGCTCCAGCCGCTGCTCCGGCTTCCAGCTGTGGCCGTCCGCCGATATCGCCCCCGGCACGGCCTGCCCCGAGCCGGCCACGGTCATCTTCACCTCGGTCAGCCTGCCGTCGCTGACCTTCACGCCGGTGGCGTTGATGGACGCCCCGGTCGAACCGTCCTTGGCGGATATGGCGATCTTCGCCGTCGACGTCTTCGGGGAGTCGCTGCCGCCCTTGTCGCCGCTCTTGGCGTTGGCGTCGCCGCCACAGGCGGTCAGGGTGAGGGCGCCGACCATCAGGGCGGCACAGGCCCCCAGTGCGCGCCGCGCTGCAATGTCCGGCGTTGTCACGGGCTGCTCCAGGTTCGTGTGATGTGCGGGATCCGTTCCGGTCGTGAGGGAAGAGGGCGTGGGCGCCGGGGAAGGTTCCCGCCGGCACCCCGCCAACGCCATCACGTGACAGAACCGCGACAATCCGACCCCGCGCGCTACCCCTGCCCGTACAACTCCGCGTACGACGGCCACACTCCGCCCGGCCCCTCGACCGACGCGGCCGCCCGCACCGCCCGTACGATCGCCCGCGTCACCAGGTCGGCGCCGGCCGCCAGGATGTCGTTCAGCGCCAGCGGGTGCGCTTCCAGGGGCTGGGCGCCGGTCGCCAGCGCGAACACCGTGTCCCCGTCGTGCAGGAGGTGCACCGGCCGCACCGCCCGCGCGATCCCGTCGTGCGCCGTGCCCGCCAGCTTCTGCGCCTGCGCCTTGGTCAGCGCGGCGTCCGTCGCGACCACCGCCAGCGTCGTGTTGAGCGGCGGCGGCGCGTTGCCCGCGGCGGCCTCGGCCAGCCGGCGGACCGCGGCCTCGTGCACCCCCGCCTCCGGATAGGCCACCCGCCCCTGGAACAGCTCCCCGTACAGCACCCCCGTCTCCGGATCCAGCACCGCCCCCGCCGCGTTGGCGACCACCAGCGCGGCCACCGTGACCCCCGAGCCGAGCACGGTGCTCGCGGTGCCCACCCCGCCCTTGAGCCGTCCGCAGACGGCGCCGGTGCCGGCGCCCACGCAGCCCTCGGGCACCCGCGCGCCCGGCGTGCCCGCCGCCGCGGCCTCCACCGCCGCCCGGCCCGTCGCCGCGTCCGGACGGGCCCGGAAGTCCCCGCCGCGCCCCAGGTCGAAGACGCACGCGGCGGGCACCACCGGCACCACCTGCGCCGGGTCCGGCCCCACCCGCACCCCGCGGCCGCGCTCCTCCAGCCAGGCCATCACCCCGGACGCCGCGTCGAGCCCGTACGCGCTGCCTCCGGTCAGCACCACGGCGTCGACCTTCTGGACCACGTTGCGCGGGTCGAGCGCGTCGGTCTCCTTGGTGCCGGGGCCACCGCCGCGCACGTCCACGGCGGCGACGGCGCCGCCCTCGGGCGCGAGGACCACCGTGGTGCCGGTGAGCCAGCCGCCGCCGGCCCGGGTGGCGTGTCCCACCCGCAGCCCGGCGACATCCGTCAATGCGTCAGCTGTCATGGGGCCAGTCTGGCCGAGCGCCCCCGCCGCGGGGCTCAGCCGGCCGGGGAGGCGGCCCCCCCCGGTGGGCCCGGGCTTCCCGGCGCGCCGTCAGCACCACCCCGGTCGTCACCGCGGCCGCGGACACCAGCCCTGCCGCGAGCACCGCCCAGTCGCCGAGGAACGTGCAGCAGATCACCAGCAGGGCCGCGACCGGCAGCACCAGTTGCTGGGCGAGGCCCACCTTGAAGTGGCGCGCGTGCAGCGCCCACACCGTCAGCAGGTACAGCGCCGTCGGCAGGGTGACCGCGGCCGAGGCGGACAGCGCGGAGACGTGCGCCGTGCCGGCCGCCTGCTCCACGGCCACCTCCAGCCCCGCGCCGATGGCCGCCGCCGAGGCGAACACCGGATAGTGGCCGTAGCCCCAGACGAAGGCCCGCTTGCTGGAGCGCAGATGGCCGTGGATGGGGACCACGAAGTAGATCCACCACGCGGAGAAGACGATCAGCAGACCGCCCGCCGCGATGGGCAGCAGCTCGGACGGCGCGTGGTGCCCGGCCGCGGCCGACTTCACCGCGACCGTGGCCGCGGCGATCGTCTCGCCGAGCACGATGATCGTGAACAGGCCGTACCGTTCGGCGATGTGGTGCGGATGCCAGGAGGTCCGCCGCGCCCGCTCGGCGTACAGCGGCACGCACAGTTCCGCGACCGCCATCACCAGGAACACCCAGGGCCGCGCCGGTTCCGGCAGCAGCACCAGCCCAAGCCAGCCCACCTGGCACAGCAGCACTCCGCCCGCGTACCGCAGGGCCGTGGTCCGCTCCGCGCCGCCGGCCCAGCGCGCGGCTCTCAGCCACTGCCAGACCATCGCCAGCCGCATGATCACATAGCCGAGCCAGACCAGCAGGAAGTCGTGGTGCGCGAACGCCTGCGAGATCCCGGCCGCCAGGACCAGCACACCCGAGATCTGGACCAGGGTGACGATCCGGTAGAGCACGTCGTCGTTGTCGTAGGCCGAGGCGAACCAGGTGAAGTTCATCCAGGCCCACCAGATCGCGTAGAACGCCATCGCGTAGTACAGGATCCCGGTGCCCGGACGCCCCTCCGCGACGGCGTGCACCAGCTGCCCGCCCGCCTGCGCGACCGCCACGACGAAGCAGAGGTCGAAGAACAGCTCCAGCGGGGAGGTGACGCGGTGCGCCTCGTGGGGCCCGCGCGCCGTGAGCCGGCGCAGGGGCCCCGGGGGCCGGGGCGTGCCCGAGGGAGCGGGTGCGGATGCGGAACTGGGCGTCATGATTCCCAGCACAGCACCCCGCGGGGCCGCCCGCACGGGATGCGTACCCTGGAGGCATGAGCACCGCCCCCGAACCCGAGCCGCGCGCCCCGAAGCCCGCGCTGGTCTTCGACGACCCGCTGGACCAGCAGTCCTCGGACGACACCGACCGGGGGTGGGGCGAGCGCGCCGACGGCGACGGCGCCGCCGACCTCAAGCGCTTCCTCGACGAGAAGCCGCCCCACCACCTCTGAGCACCGCACCACCGCTCCGGAGCGGGTCGCGTGAGTGCCGCTAGCGCTCGTCGTGGCCCGCGCCGCGCTGGGCGACCAGGGCGTCGCGGATCTCCTTGAGCACCTCCAGCTCGCTCACCTCCACGATCTCCTTGGTGCCCTCGCGCGCCGCCTTCCGGTGCGCCTGCCGGGCCAGGTACTTCGCCATGGGCAGGACCATCAGGAAGTACACCACCGCCGCGGTGATCACGAAGGTGAGCGTGGCGCCCAGCACCGAACCCCACATGATCGGCACGCCGCTCTGCACCGTGCCGTCGGCGCCCACCTTGCACGGGGCCTTCAGACACGAGCTGTAGTGGTCGAGGTTCTGCGTGCCGATGGCTCCGACCAGCGGGTTGATGACTCCCTTCACCACCGAGTTGACGATGTTGGTGAAGGCCGCGCCGATGACCACCGCGACTGCCAGATCGACGACGTTGCCGCGCATCAGGAAGGCCTTGAAGCCCTGCCAGACGCTCGGTTCCTTCTTCGCGCTCACCTCGGGGACTCTCCTCATGTGCACAGGGTGTGGAACAAAACGCTCCGCAACCTACGGCAGGGGACGGCCCCGGTGTCCACCCCGGTAACTCGAACGAGGCACTTGACAGCAAGTCGGCGGCCGGTCGTACAACGTGGTTCAGCACAGCGTCACCGCCAGGCGCGCGGTGGCGCTCGCGCCGACCAGCCGGGCGGCCGCGGCCCGGGGCACCGACAGGACGACCAGCGCCCCGCTCTCGGCGGTGCCGGCCGGGGGCTCCGGCACCGCCGTCACCCTGACCCCACGCGCGAGCACCCGGGCGCCGTCCGCGGACGCGTCCTGCGCCGCGATGACGTCGACGCGGTCGCCGGGCCTGAGCAGCCGCACCGCGGCCGCGTCGGCGATCCGCACCGGGGCCGTCACCAGCTCGGGCGCCGGGTGCGGGCGCAGGGGGCCGGTGACCGGGTGTCCTCGGGGCCGCTGCGCGCCGGGCGGTTCCGGACCGGTGCGGGGGCCCGCGGCCACCAGCGCCGCCGCGGTCACCGCGAGGCCGACGGCCAGGACCCGCCCGCGGTGCCGTACCAGCCGGTGCAGCCGGTACCGCCCGCCGCGCACCCGCACCGGGTCGAACGGCGGGACCTCGCAGGTCGCCGGGACGTCCGTGCCCAGCGGGCGCGGCAGCCGGAAGGGGGGTGGGGAGGAGGAGCGGGCGGACGGGTGCGGATGCGGATGCGGGTACGGAGAACGGCGGGTCGGGGCCGGGGAGGGCGGGGGTACGGACGAGGGGAAGGGCATGGGGGCACCGCCTGCGACGAGGGATTCCGGCTTGCGCTGCCACGATGACGGCTGCCGCCGGATCCCGCCGGGCCCGGTGGACGACGAACGGATTGTGGATAACTCGCCCACCCGAACGAGAGATTCCGCCTCCGGCCGGGCCCGGCCCGGCCCCGCCACAGCCCTCGTCACACCAGGCCGGCCGCCGAGGCGGGCTCCGTCGCTCAGACCGGCCCGGCCGCGCCGGCCCCCGGCCGACCGCCGACGACGACCATCACGCCCACTCGTCCCGCCCGCCCGGCCGTACGCTCCCCGCCACCGCCCCGGCCGCTACGGCAGCGCGAACCCCGGGTCCATCCCGCCGAGGGCGTTCACGCACAGGCAGTCGCGGTCGCCGGGCTCGGGGAGGGCCGCCACCGCGTCGAACAGGACGCCGCGCAGCCGGTCGACATTGGCGGAGAAGACCCGCAGGACCTCCTCGTGGGAGACCCCCTCGCCGGTCTCGGCGCCCGCGTCGAGGTCGGTGACCAGGGTCAGCGAGGTGTAGCACAGCTCCAGTTCCCGGGCGAGCGCCGCCTCGGGGTGGCCGGTCATGCCCACCACCGACCAGCCCTGGGCCTGGTGCCACGACGACTCGGCGCGGGTCGAGAAGCGCGGGCCCTCGACCACGACCAGCGTGCCGCCGTCCACCGGCTCCCAGTCCCGGCCCCGGGCGGCCTTCAGCGCGACGGCCCGCCCGGTGGGGCAGTAGGGGTCGGCCATGGACACGTGGACGACGTTGGGCACGGTGCCGTCGGGCAGCGGCAGCCCGTCGAAGTAGGTCTGCGCCCTGGTCTTCGTACGGTCCACGAACTGGTCGGGGACCAGCAGGGTGCCCGGGCCGTACTCGGGGCGCAGTCCGCCCACCGCGCACGGGCCGAGGACCTGGCGGACGCCGACCGAGCGCAGCGCCCAGAGGTTGGCGCGGTAGTTGATGCGGTGCGGCGGCAGGTGGTGGCCGCGCCCGTGGCGGGGCAGGAAGGCGACCCGCCGGCCGGCGACCTCGCCGAGGAAGAGGGAGTCGCTGGGCGCTCCGTAGGGGGTGTCCACCCGGATCTCGGTCACGTCGTCCAGGAAGGAGTAGAACCCCGAGCCGCCGATTACGCCGATCTCTGCGTTCGCCATGACCAGCACACTAGCGGGCCGGGGAACCGCGGGGGAGCCGGTGCCGGGGCATCCGGCCGGTGCGCGGACCCCGGAACCGGCCCGGCTCCGGGACGCCGAAGACCCCGCCGTCGGGCGACGGCAGGGTCACGGTGGAGGGGCCTGAGCAGTCTCAGGCGGCGGAGCTGCTGGTGGAGCTCGACGAAGATGAGGACGACGACGTCGAAGAGGACGAAGACGACGTCGAAGAGGACGAGGACGTCTTCGCGTCGGACGACGAGCCGGCCGGCTTCGACGCCGGGCTGCTGCTCGACGTGGAGCCGCGGGAGTCGTTGCGGTAGAACCCGGAGCCCTTGAAGACGATGCCGACCGCGGAGAACACCTTCTTCAGGCGCCCCTTGCAGCTGGGGCACTCGGTCAGGGCGTCGTCGGTGAACTTCTGCACCGCCTCAAGGCCCTCGCCGCACTCGGTGCACTGGTACTGGTAGGTCGGCACTGTCTTCCTCCTGGCACTCTCACTCAATGAGTGCTAACGACGGTCCATAGTGACGTATTCCCGGGGATCAGTCCACCGTTACCGGCGCGCGGTGACCGACGCCACGTGCGACGGCGCGGTTCCGCGGGGGCGCGACCAGGCGCGAACGCAGGGCCAGGAGGGTGATCAGCGCGAGCACGGTGCCGCCCATCGGCACCAGGAATCCGGCGCCGTCCCACAGCCGGTCCTCCAGCTGGCCCGCGACCGTGACGGCGGCGGCCTGCCCGAGCGCGACCGCGCCGGTCAGCCAGGTGAAGGCCTCGGTGCGGGCGCCGGCCGGGACCAGGCCCTCGACGAGGGTGTAGCCGGTGATCAGGGACGGGGCGATGCACATGCCGACCAGCAGGCCGAGCGCGGCGAGCAGCGGCACGGAGTGCGCCGTCCACAGGGCGGACGCCGCCACGGCGAGCGCCGTGTAACCGATCAGCAGCCGCTTCTGCGGCGCGGCCTTCCAGGCGATCGCGCCGCAGACGATGCCGGAGAGCATGTTCCCGGCGGCGAAGACGCCGTACAGGACGCCGTTCATGCCGGGCTCGCCGATCGACTCCGTGTAGGCCGCGAGCGAGACCTGCATGCCGCCGAAGACCGACCCGATGCCCAGGAAGGTGGCGATGAGCACGCGCACGCCCGGGACGCGCAGGGCGGAGGCGTGCTCCACGCGCGCGTGGCCCTTGGCGGCGACCGACGGCTGGGTGCTCTTCCGGGCGGCGAAGAGGAGGCCGCCCACGAGGGTCAGGGCGCCCTCCGTGATCAGGCCGGCGGACGGTGTCACGGCGGTGCACAGCGCGGTCGCCAGCAGGGGGCCGAAGACGAACGTCAGCTCGTCCGTGACCGACTCGAAGGCCGCCGCGGTGGTCATCAGGGGCGAGCCCTGGAGCTTCACCCCCCAGCGCGCCCGCACCATGGGACCGACCTGCGGCACCGAGGCGCCGGTCGGCACGGCCGCGAGGAACAGCGCCCACAGCGGGGCGTGCGCCAGGGCGAGGGCGGTCAGGGACAGGCCGGAGACGGTGTGCACCAGCACGCCGGGGACCAGCACCGCCCGCTGGCCGTAGCGGTCGGCCAGGCGGCCGCTGTAGGGCGCGAACAGCGCCATGGAGACGCCGGTGGCCGCGGCGGCGGCGCCGGCGGCGCCGTAGGAGCCGGTGGTGTGCTGGACGAGCAGCACGATGGAGATCGTGAGCATCGCGAACGGCTGGCGTGCCGCGAAGCCGGGGAGCAGGAACGTCCAGGCGCCACGGGTGCGCAGCAGCTGTCCGTATCCGGGGCGGGAGGACGCCGGCGAGGTCTTCTCCGGTTCGGTGGTGACCGTGGATCCCACGGCCCGTGCCTTTCTGCCGCCTGGTAGCGCGCGGGCCCCGTGCGGGCCGGGCGCCGAGAGCTGTCCTCTTGCGCGGACTGCGGTAGATGCCGGTGCCCACCGCGGGTGGGCGCGACCCGGCCGCCATACGGTCGCGCCAGCTCTGCGTCAGGCAGAGTTGGTTCGATCAGGGTGCGCCCCAATCGTACAGGGATCACTGCTTGCGCGACTGTGAAAACGACCACCATCCGGGCGGCCACCTGGGATTTCACGGTGGGAGGGCGCGGGAGGCGCGCCTTCAGCGCGAGCCGTTCGTCCCCAGCCAGCCCGCCAGCTTGCCGCCGTGGGCGACCGCGCGCAGCCGCCGTTCCGCCGCGTCACGGACCGGGTCGGTCGCGACGACCAGCAGCTCGTCGCCGCGCCGCAGCACCGTCGTGGGCAGCGGCACAAACGATTCTCCTTCGCGGACGACCAGCGTGACGGCCGCACCGGGCGGCAACCGCAGCTCGCTGACCTCCACGCCGTGCATCCGCGAGCCCTCGGGGACGGTGACGGACAGCAGGTGCCCGCGCAGCCGCTCCAGGGGCGCCGACTCGATGCCGAGGTCCGAGGCCTCGCCCTGCTCGCCCAGCCGCAGCAGCCGCGCCAGCCAGGGCAGGGTCGGCCCCTGGAGGAGGGTGTAGACGACGACCAGGACGAAGACGATGTTGAAGATGCGGCGGCTGGTGTCCACGCCGTTCACCATGGGAATGGTGGCCAGGATGATCGGCACCGCGCCGCGCAGCCCGGCCCACGACATCAGGGCCTGCTCCCGCCACGGCACCCGGAACGGCGCCAGGCTGCCCACCACGCTCAGCGGGCGGGCGACCATGGTCAGGACCAGCCCGATGATCACGGCCGGCCAGATGTCGTCGCCCAGCTCGTGCGGGGTGACCAGCAGGCCGAGGACGACGAACATGCCGATCTGGGCGATCCAGCCGAGCCCCTCGGCGAAGCCGCGGGTGGCGGGCCAGTGCGGCAGGCGCGCGTTGCCGAGCATCATCGAGGCCAGGTAGACGGCGAGGAAGCCGCTGCCGTGGGCCAGGGCGCCGGCGGCGTAGGCGGTGACGGCGATCGCGAGCACGGCGATCGGGTAGAGGCCGGACGCCGGCAGCGCCACGTGCCTGAGCCCCCAGGAGCCGAACCAGCCGACGGCGATCCCCAGGGCGGCGCCGATGGCCAGTTCCAGGACGATCTCGCCGAGCAGCACGTACCAGTGCTCGACCGGGCCGGCCGTGGAGAACGCGACGACCAGGATGACCACCGGGGCGTCGTTGAAGCCGGACTCCGCCTCCAGCGTGCCCGTCACGCGCGCGGGCAGGGGGATCCTGCGCAGCACCGAGAAGACCGCCGCCGCGTCCGTCGAGGACACCACCGCGCCGATGATGAGCGCCTGCCGCCACTCGAGCCCCACCAGGTAGTGCGCGCCCGCCGCGGTGACGCCCACGCTGATCGCGACCCCCGCCGTCGCCAGCACGGAGGCGGACGACAGGACCGGGCGGACCTCCTTCCACTTCGTGCCGAGGCCGCCCTCGGCCAGGATCACGACGAGGGCCGCGTAGCCCATGACCTGGGTCACTTCCGCGCTGTCGAAGTGGATGTGGCCGATGCCGTCCTGGCCCATGAGGACGCCGATGCCGAGGTAGACGAGCAGGCTGGGGAGCCCGCTGCGGGAGGAGATCCGGACGGCCGCGACGGCGACGAGCAGGACGACGGAGCAGATGAGCAGGAGCTGGTTGAGGTGGTGAACAGTCAGCGGGCGTTCCTCCTCCTGGGCGGTCCGGGGGCCGGTCCGGAGACCCCCGGTTACTTCGTTACCTTACCTAACTCTTGACGCTTTCTTGACGATCGGCAGGGCAAGATCGAACGCTCGTGCGCGCTGGTTCCCGACTCCGCGTCAAGCGGGACGGGGCCCTGCGCCTATGGTTGCTCCAGCGCTCATTCAAAGTCACAGCCCGACCTGCCGCTCGCGTTAGGACAGCAAGGACAGCGATGCCCCCCAACACCACCGCCACAACGGGTGACACCGCCACCACGGGTGCCACGTCCGTCAAGTCCGGCAGGAAGAAGGGGCGCAAAGCCCGACTGATCGTGCTGGTGCTGGTCCTGGCCGTCATCGGAGGCATCGCCTACGGCGCCTACTGGACGATCAGCACCGTCCGCGCCTCCTTCCCGCAGACCTCCGGCACGCTCCGGCTCGACGGCCTGTCCGGGCCGGTCGACGTGAAGCGGGACGGTTACGGCATCCCGCAGATCTACGCCTCCTCCGACGAGGACCTGTTCATGGCCCAGGGCTACGTCCAGGCGCAGGACCGGTTCTACGAGATGGACGTGCGCCGGCACATGACCTCCGGGCGCCTGTCGGAGATGTTCGGCAAGAGCCAGGTGAAGAACGACGAGTTCCTGCGCACCCTCGGCTGGGACCGGATCGCGGAGAAGGAGTACGACACCAAGCTGTCGGCGGCCACGAAGAAGTACCTCCAGGCCTACTCCAAGGGCGTCAACGCCTACCTCCAGGGCAAGAGCGGCAAGGACGTCTCCCTGGAGTACGCGGCCCTCGGCTTCACCAACGACTACGCGCCGCAGAAGTGGACCCCGGTCGACTCCGTCTCGTGGCTGAAGGCGATGGCCTGGGACCTGCGCGGCAACATGCGCGACGAGATCGACCGCGCCCTGATGACCAGCCGCCTCGGCCCGCAGCAGATCCAGGACCTGTACCCGGCCTACCCGGCCGGCCGCAACAAGCCGATCGTGCAGGAGGGCCAGTACGACGAGCTGACCCAGGCCTTCCGCCAGAGCGGCGCCACGGGCGGCACGGGCACGACGGGCGGCACGGGCACGACCGGTACGACGGGAACCACCGGTACGACCGGCACCACCGGTACCACCGGCACGACGGGAACCACCGGCACCACCGGCACGACGGGTACGACCGGGACCGCGGGCGGCCTCACCGGCTCCTCCCAGGGCACGGCGGGCACGGCCGGCTCCTCCACCGCCACCGGCGGCGGATCCACGCTCAGCGGCCAGCTGGGGGGCCTCACCGAGGTCCTGGACGGCCTGCCCACGGCCGTCGGCGTGAACGGCCAGGGCATCGGCTCCAACTCCTGGGTGGTGGCCGGGAAGTACACCATCACCGGCAAGCCGCTGCTCGCCAACGACCCGCACCTGTCGGCGTCCCTGCCCTCCGTCTGGTACCAGATGGGCCTGCACTGCCGGACCGTCTCCGACAAGTGCCGGTACGACGTCTCGGGTTACACCTTCGCCGGCATGCCCGGTGTGGTCATCGGCCACAACGCGAAGATCGCCTGGGGCCTGACCAACTCCGGTGTCGACGTCACCGACCTCTACCTGGAGAAGGTCAGCGCGAACGGCTACCTCTACGACGGCAAGGTCAAGCCGTTCAAGACCCGCGAGGAGACGATCAAGGTCGCCGGCGGCAAGGCCAAGACGATCGTGGTCCGCCAGACCCAGGACGGGATGCCGCTGCTGTCCGACCGTGACGACGAACTCGTCCAGGTCGGCAAGAAGGCCACCGTGAACGCCGCCGCCCCCGACCGCGGCGACGGCTACGGCATCGCCCTGCGCTGGACCGCGCTCGATGCGGGCACCACCATGGACGCCGTGTTCGCGCTCGACAAGGCCGATGACTGGAGCGACTTCCGCGAGGCGGCGGCCCTGTTCGACGTGCCCTCGCAGAACCTGGTCTACGCCAGCACGGACAACCACATCGGTTACACGCTGCCCGGCAGGATCCCCACCCGCTCCGACAAGGACACCGGCGCCCTGCCGGTGCCGGGCTGGGACCCGGAGTACCGCTGGACGGGCTTCATCGAGCAGGACGAACTGCCCTACGAGTACGACCCCGACCGCGGCTACATCGTCACCGCCAACCAGGCCGTGGTCGACCCGGACGAGTACCCGTACACGCTGACCGCCGACTGGGGCTACGGCACCCGCAGCCAGCGCATCACCGACCTGATCGAGTCCAAGATCAAGGGCGGCGGCAAGATCTCCACCGACGACATGCGGCAGATGCAGCTGGACAACAGCAGCGAGATCGCCAAGCTCCTGGTGCCCAGGCTGCTGAAGATCAACCTGGCCGACGCGGACGTCCGCCAGGCGCAGAAGCTGCTGGAGGGCTGGGACTACACCCAGGACGCCGACTCCGCGGCGGCGGCCTACTTCAACGCCGTCTGGCGCAACATCCTCAAGCTGTCCTTCGGCAACAAGATGCCCAAGGAGCTGCGCGCCAAGGGGCAGTGCCTGTGGGTCGACAAGATCGACAGCACCGGCCCGGTGGACGACGACACCAAGGTGCGCGAGTGCGGTGAGCGCGACGCCGACCAGGCGCAGCCGGACGGCGGCGACCGCTGGTTCGAGGTCGTGCGCAACCTGCTGGACAAGCCGGACAGCGACTGGTGGAAGGCGCCCAAGTCGGGCACCCGCCCCGCCGCGGCCAACCGCGACCAGCTCTTCGCCCGGGCCATGATCGACGCCCGCTGGGAGCTGACCGCCAAGCTCGGCAAGGACATCGACACCTGGAGCTGGGGCCGCCTGCACCGGCTGTTCCTGAAGAACCAGACGCTCGGCACCGAGGGCCCCAAGGCCGTGCAGTACCTGCTGAACCGCGGCCCCTGGAAGCTCAGCGGCGGCGAGGCCGCGGTGAACGCGACCGGCTGGAACGCGGCCGGCGGCTACGACGTGATCTGGGTGCCGTCCATGCGGATGGTCGTCAACCTCGCCGACCTGGACAAGTCGAAGTGGATCAACCTGGCCGGCGCCTCGGGGCACGCGTTCAGCGCGCACTACACCGACCAGACCGGCAAGTGGGCCGACGGCGAGCTGCTGCCCTGGTCGTTCACCGACAAGGCGGTCGGGAAGAACACGAGCGACACCCTCGTCCTCAAGCCGTGATCCGCACGGCGCCCCGCTGAGAACGGCCCTCCACGCGCGCGTGGAGGGCCGTTCTCCGTCGGGGGGGAGGCTTCCGGGTCAGGGGGCCGGGAAGCGGCGCACGCCCGACGGCGTCACCACCGCGTGCACCGGCCGGTCGTGGGCCTCGGCCGGGACGCGCGCGACGACCTCCGTGTCGTAGAGCAGCACCACGAGCCGGGGCTGCGCGCCCGCGCGCTCCAGGCGGGCCAGCACCCGGTCGTAGGAGCCGCCTCCGCGCCCCAGGCGCATCCCCTGCGCGTCCACCGCGAGACCGGGCAGCAGGACGACGTCGGCGGCCGTCACCGCGTCCGGGCCCAGACGCGCCCCGGAGGGTTCGAAAAGCGCCATCTTCCCGCCGTGCCGGACGCGTTGGAGGGAGTCGGGGCCGGTGTACTCGCCCCAGTCCAGGTCGTTGTCGGGCAGCAGCGCGGGGAGCAGCACCCGCACCCCCCGTGCGCGCAGCGCCTCCAGCAGCGGGAGCGTGGCCGGTTCGGCGCCCACCGAGACGTACGCCGCCACCGTCCGCCCCGCGGCCAGCTCGGGCAGTTCCAGGGCGCGCTCGGCGAGCGCGCGGCCCGCCTCGCCGATGTCGTCCGCCGGCAACCTGTTCCTCACCCCGAGGAATTCCCGTCGCAATGTGCGCTTGCCAGAATCGCCCGCGGATCCGTGCTGTTCCACTGGTCGTTCACCGCACCCTTCATCATGCAGGTCATATGTGGGGTAAGTCGGCGGAGCCACAGATTCCGCACAAAGGCACCGGATATTGTGGCGAGCATGACTCAGTCCCAGTCCAGGATCAGCAAGGCTGTCATTCCCGCGGCCGGCCTCGGTACCCGGTTCCTGCCGGCCACGAAGGCCACTCCGAAGGAGATGCTGCCCGTCGTCGACAAGCCGGCGATCCAGTATGTGGTCGAAGAGGCCGTGTCGGCGGGGCTCGACGACGTCCTCATGGTCACCGGGCGCAACAAGCGTCCTCTGGAGGACCACTTCGACCGCAACTACGAGCTGGAATCCGCGCTGGAGAAGAAGGGCGACGCCGAACGGCTCGCCAAGGTGCAGGAGTCCAGCGACCTGGCCACCATGCACTACGTCCGCCAGGGCGACCCCAGGGGCCTCGGGCACGCCGTGCTGTGCGCCGCCCCGCACGTCGGCAACGAACCCTTCGCCGTCCTCCTCGGCGACGACCTGATCGACCCCCGGGACCCGCTGCTGCGCCGCATGATCGAGGTGCAGGAGCGGCACGGCGGCTCCGTGGTCGCCCTCATGGAGGTCGCCCCCGAGCAGATCCACCTCTACGGCTGCGCCGCGGTGGAGGCCACCGCCGACGGTGACGTGGTGAAGGTGACGGGACTGGTGGAGAAGCCGGACCCGGCGGACGCCCCGTCCCGCTACGCGATCATCGGCCGCTATGTCCTCGACCCGAACATCTTCGGCATCCTGCGCGAGACCGAGCCGGGCCGCGGTGGCGAGATCCAGCTCACCGACGCCCTCCAGCAGCTCGCCCAGGACGAGAAGGTCGGCGGCCCGGTGCACGGCGTCGTCTTCAAGGGCCGCCGCTACGACACCGGCGACCGCGGCGACTATCTGCGTGCCATTGTCAGACTGGCATGCGAACGTGAGGACCTGGGCCCGGACTTCCGGACCTGGCTCCGCAGTTACGTAGCCGAGGAGATGCAGCAGTCTTGAGCA
Organism: Streptomyces sp. NPDC104831; assembly: GCF_055583025.1. NCBI lineage: Bacteria > Bacillati > Actinomycetota > Actinomycetes > Kitasatosporales > Streptomycetaceae > Streptomyces > Streptomyces sp. NPDC104831. The sequence continues at coordinate 67,490 of NZ_JBVJOT010000038.1, read as the reverse complement.
GCGCCGCGACCCGCCCCGCCGGCCCGGACGACCTCTGGTCGGTGGACGAGCACCTGGAGGACATCCTCTCCACCGTCCGCCCCCTGGAACCCATCGAGCTGCAACTGCTCGACGCCCAGGGCTGCGTCCTGGTCGACAACGTCACCGTGCCGGTGTCCCTGCCGCCGTTCGACAACAGTTCCATGGACGGGTACGCGGTGCGGGTCGCGGACGTCGCCGGCGCGAGCGAGGAGTTCCCGGCCGCCCTGGAGGTGGTCGGGGACGTCGCGGCCGGCGCCGCCGATCCGGTCCGGGTCGGCTCCGGGCAGGCCGCGCGCATCATGACCGGCGCGCCGCTGCCGCCCGGCGCCGAGGCCGTGGTCCCCGTCGAGTGGACCGACGGCGGGCTCGGCGAGGGCCCGGCGAGCGGCATGCGGGCGCGCAGCCTGGCCCCCGAGGGAGCCGAGGGCCAGGTGCACGTCCACCGGCCCGTCGAGGCACGCGCGCACGTGCGGGCCGAGGGCAGCGACGTGCGGGCCGGCGAACTCGCCCTGGAGGCCGGGACGATCCTCGGCCCGCCGCAGCTCGCGCTGCTCGCCGCGATCGGCCGCGGCACGGTCCGGGTGCGCCCGCGCCCGCGCGTGGTCGTGCTGTCCACCGGCAGCGAACTCGTCCAGCCCGGCGAGGGGCTGGCCCCCGGGCAGATCTACGACTCCAACAGCTTCGCCCTCACCGCCGCCGCGCGGGACGCGGGCGCCATCGCCTACCGGGTGGGCGCCGTCGCCGACGACGCCGAGACCCTGCGCACCACCATCGAGGACCAGCTGATCCGCGCCGACCTGATGGTGACCACGGGCGGGGTCAGCGTGGGGGCCTACGACGTCGTCAAGGAGGCGCTGTCGTACGCCGGTGACGAGGACGAGGCGGGCAGCGGGGTGGAGTTCCGCAAGCTCGCCATGCAGCCCGGCAAGCCGCAGGGCTTCGGCGCCATCGGCCCCGACCACACCCCGCTGCTGGCGCTGCCCGGCAACCCGGTGTCGTCGTACGTCTCCTTCGAACTGTTCGTCCGCCCCGCCATCCGCGCCCTGATGGGCCTGACCGAGCTGCACCGGCCCCGCGTCCGGGCCGCGCTGAAGGCGGACGCGGCGCTGCGCTCGCCCAAGGGGCGCCGCCAGTTCCTGCGCGGCCGGTACGCCGACGGCGAGGTGACCCCCGTGGGCGGGGCCGGTTCCCACCTGGTCGCGGCGCTCGCCCGGGCCGACGCGCTGATCGTCGTCCCCGAGGACGTGGAGTCCGTGGAACCCGGCGGCGAGGTGGAGGTCGTGCTGCTCGGCTGAGGCACGCCCGCGCCCGTCCCGCCCACGCGGCGACGCACGCGCGCCTGCCGTGTCCACAGGACGATCCTGGTCCGCTGCCCGGCCCGGCTTGGCGGTACCGTTGCGCGCACAGCAGGCCCGCGCTCCGCACCGCGCGGGCCCGGACCGGGAGCGCCACAGCATGAGTACGCAGGAACGGCTGACGCACATCGACGAGGCGGGTGCGGCCCGCATGGTCGACGTATCCGGGAAGGACGTGACCGCGCGCACCGCCCGTGCCAGCGGCCGGGTCCTGGTCTCGCCCCGTGTGGTCGGGCTGCTGCGCGGTGAGGGGATGCCCAAGGGCGACGCCCTGGCCACCGCGCGCATCGCCGGGATCATGGGTGCCAAGCGGACCCCGGACCTGATCCCCCTGTGCCATCCGCTGTCGGTGTCCGGTGTGACACTGGACCTGTCGGTCGCGGACGACGCCGTGGAGATCCGGGCCACCGTGAAGACCACGGACCGCACGGGCGTCGAGATGGAGGCCCTCACCGCGGTGACGGTCGCCGCGCTCACCGTGGTCGACATGGTCAAGGCGGTCGACAAGGGAGCGGTCATCACGGACGTACGCGTGGAGGAGAAGACGGGCGGCAAGTCGGGTGACTGGAGCCGGGCATGAGCTACCGCGCCCTGGTGATCACCGCCTCCAACCGGGCCGCCGCGGGCGTCTACGCGGACAAGGGCGGCCCGCTGGTCGCCGACGGCCTCCGCGGCCTCGGATTCGACGTGGACGGCCCCCGGGTGGTCCCCGACGGCGCCCCCGTGGAGGAGGCCCTGCGCGCGGCCGTGGACGCCGGGTACGACGTCGTCGTCACCACCGGCGGCACCGGCATCTCGCCCACCGACCGCACCCCGGAGGCCACCCGCGCGGTGCTCGACCGCGAGGTGCCGGGCATCGCCGAGGCCATCCGCGCCCACGGACGGGAGAAGGTGCCGACCGCCGCGCTGTCGCGGGGCCTGGCGGGCGTGGCCGGCCGCACGCTGATCGTCAACCTGCCCGGGTCGGCCGGCGGGGTGCGCGACGGCCTCGCGGTGCTGGAGCCGCTGCTGACCCATGCCGTCGACCAGATCCGCGGCGGCGACCACCCGAGACCCGGCAGTGGGGGTGCGAGCTGAACAGCCCTTCCTGGCCCGTCGAGCTGGCGGACGGCGCGGTCGTCCTCCGGCCGATAAAGCTGCGCGACCAGCGGGCCTGGCGCGAGGTGAACCGGCGCAACCGCGACTGGCTGCGGCCCTGGGAGGCGACGATCCCGCCGCCCGCGCCGAGCGGCCCGGTCGCGCACCGGCCGACCTACCGCCAGATGGTCCGGCACCTGCGCTCCGAGGCCGGCGCGGGCCGGATGCTGCCGTTCGTCATCGAGTACGAGGGGCGGCTGGCCGGGCAGTTGACGGTCGCCGGGATCACCTGGGGCTCGATGTGCTCGGGGCACATCGGGTACTGGGTGGACGAGGCGGTGGCCGGACGCGGGGTGGTGCCGACGGCGGTCGCGCTCGCGGTCGACCACTGTTTCCGCACCGTCGGCCTGCACCGCATCGAGGTCTGCATCCGCCCCGAGAACCGGCCGAGCCGGCGCGTGGTGGAGAAACTCGGATTCCGCGAGGAGGGTCTGCGGCCGCGCTATCTGCACATCGACGGGGCCTGGCGCGACCATCTCGTCTTCGCGCTCACCGCGGAAGAGGTCCCCGACGGTTTGCTCACGCGGTGGCACCGGGCACGCTCCCAGCGGGCCCAGCACACCGAGAGCCAATAAAGGGAAAAAACGTTCGATTAATCGGGTCGCATCGGTCGTAAAAAAAGCTGGAAATATCAGCCAGATCGTGCGACACACCGGCCCAATTGGCGGATGGCCTCACGCAAACCCCTCTACCGTGTGAGGCGTGAGCAGCAGCGGCCTCATCTACGCAGTCATTGTCGGGGCCTGGGCCGCCTACTTGGTGCCGATGTGGCTCCGTAGGCAGGACGAGCTGAACGAGGCCCGTCCGACGGAACGCTTCAGCACCGCCATCCGGCTGCTTTCCGGACGGGCGGGCATGGAGCGCCGGTACGCCAGGGACCTGCGGGCGCGCTCCGCCCAGGAGGGGGAGCCGGACGCCGTCGACCCGGACGCCGTCACCGATTCGGTGGACGTCCGGGCCTTCGCCGTTCCCCCGACCCGCCGTCAGCCCGGGCTGGACGCCGAGCCGGAGGCGCCCGCGGGCGCCGAGCCGGCCCGCGACCAGGCCCCCGCGCCGGCCCCCGACCCCGTCCCCGTGCCCGCACCGCAGCGGGAACCGGTGGCACGGCCGGTGCCCTCGGCGCAGGCGGCCGCCGCGCGCGCCCAGCGCTCCAAGGTGCTCGCGCGCCGCCGGCGCACCACGGTGATGCTCTTCTTCGGCTTCACCCTCGGCGCGATCGTCGCCGCCGTCGGCGGGCTCGCCTTCCTGTGGGCGCCCGGCGTCCCGGCCGTCCTGCTCAGCGCCTACATCGCCTATCTGCGGGCCCAGGAGCGCCGCCGCTTCGCCTACCAGATGGACCGCCGCCGCGCCGAGGCCGCCGCCCAGCGCCTGCGCGAACGCCAGCCCCGCCGGCGCCCGCAGGAGGAGGCGCCCGGCGCCGAGGAGCCGGACGCGGGCCGGGAGCCGGAGACGGACGACACGGAGCTGTCCGCGCTCGCCGCCGACCGGCGCGCCCTGGTGGAGCAGACCGACCATGCCGAGTGGGTCGACCAGCAGCGCGAGCGGCAGCGGCGGCCCGGGCACGGCGAGAGCTGGGACCCGGTGCCGGTGCCCCTGCCGACGTACGTCACCGCGCCCGTCGCCCCCCGCGCCACCTCCGACGTGGACCTCGGGGCACCCGGCACCTGGAGTTCGGCGCGGTCCAGCGCGGTCCTGCCGGAGCAGGAGGCGGGTCGTCCGCCGGAGGACGGGACGGGCGAGCGCCCGGAGCCGGCCGCGGCGGACCGGCCGGCGGACACCCGCGGCGAGGGCCGCCCGCAGCAGCGGACCCGCTCGCGCGGCGGCAGCCCCGCCGCGGCACGCCGGGCACGGGAGCGCGGCCGCACCCCCCTGTTCGACCAGTACGAGGACGGCGACCGCCCCCGCGCCGCCAACGAGTGACCCCGGTCACCCGCGCTCTGACCAGTCAGGGAACGGATTTCCAAGCACCCGGATCGGGATGCTAGAGTTTCACTCGTTGCAAGGGCCTGTGGCGCAGTCCGGTAGCGCACCTCGTTCGCATCGAGGGGGCCAGGGGTTCAAATCCCCTCAGGTCCACTGCACGATGAGATCCCGTCGGTCATCACGACCGACGGGATCTTCGTCGTTTCCGGGGTCCCGGGCGGCGCCCCCGTCGCCGCCCGGGATGCCGCGGTTCACAGGCGCTTGGCGTAGCAGAGGCTGTCCTCGTAGTGGCGGTAGTAGCCGAACTTGGGGCACGGCTCGTAGCCGCTGGAGGTGTACAGCGCTATGGCCTCCGGCTGCTTGGTGCCCGTCTCCAGGACCATCCGGACCCGGCCGGCCGCCCGGGCGTCCTCCTCCAGCGCCGCAAGGATGCGGCGCGCCAGGCCCCGGCCGCGCATCTGCTCGATCACGAACATGCGCTTCAGCTCGGCGTCGCCGTCCTCGTTGCCCTCGTCGTTGCGGTCCTGGCTGCGCCAGCCGCCGGTGGCCACCGGGCGGTCCCGCTCGTCGTAGGCGATCAGGAACACGCCCCGGGGCGGATCGAAGTCCTCGGCGGCCAGGGCCGTGGCGTCGCCCCCGTCGCCGTAGCGCAGGTGGTACTCGGCTTGGACCTCGTCGTTGAGCTTGACGGCGTCGGGGTGATCGAAGCGAACGCGGCGGATGTTCATGCTGGATATCGTATTTCTATGCGGTCGGCGGGGGTCCCGGATTTTTCGGACCCCGACCAGTGTGCCGGTATCGTGCCGGGGTGCTGACTGTGACCTCGGTGAACGTGAACGGGCTGCGGGCCGCCGCGAAGAAGGGCTTCGTGGAGTGGCTCGCCGGGACGGACGCGGACGTCGTCTGCCTCCAGGAGGTGCGGGCCGAGCCGCACCAGCTGCCCGAGGGGGTCCGGCAGCCCGAGGGCTGGCACGTCGTGCACGCCCCCGCCGCCGCCAAGGGCCGCGCGGGCGTCTCCCTCTACACCCGGCGCGAGCCCGACCGGGTCCGGGTCGGCTTCGGCTCCGCCGAGTTCGACGGCAGCGGCCGGTACGTCGAGGCCGAACTGCCCGGCGTCACCGTGGCCTCCCTCTACCTGCCCTCCGGCGAGGTGGGCACCGAACGGCAGGACGAGAAGGTCCGCTTCATGGCCGAGTTCCTCGGCCACCTGAAGGAGCTGCGCGAACGCGCCGCCGCCGACGGGCGCGAGGTGCTGGTGTGCGGGGACTGGAACATCGCCCACCGCGAGGCCGACCTGAAGAACTGGCGCGGCAACACGAAGAACTCCGGCTTCCTGCCCGAGGAGCGGGAATGGCTCGGCCGGGTCCTCGCCGCCGGGGACGGCGGGTACGTCGACGTGGTGCGCGCCCTGCACCCGGACACCGAGGGGCCGTACAGCTGGTGGTCGTACCGGGGGCGGGCCTTCGACAACGACTCGGGCTGGCGCATCGACTACCACGTGGCCACCCCCGGGCTCGCCGGCCGGGCGGTCAAGGGCTTCGTGGAGCGGGCCGCCACGCACGCCGAGCGCTGGTCGGACCACGCGCCGGTGACCGTCGTCTACGACCTCTGAGCGGCGCGGGGGGCCGGCTCAGTCCCGCTTGTTCAGCCGGCGGTCCAGGGCGAGGGAGAGTTCCGCCTCCACGACGCTGCGCGCCAGCGGACGCAGCCGCCGCAGGTCGTCCTCGGGGGCGTGGCGCGTGATCACGTCGGCGAACAGGGCGGCCAGCGCCTCGGCGTGCTCGCGGACGCGGGCGGCGGCGGCCAGCACCTCGGCGAGCGGGATGCCCTCGCGCACCAGCGCCGAGGAGACGTCCAGCAGCCGCCGGCTGATGTGCACGATCTGGTCGCCGTCGGTGCCGAGATAGCCCAGCTCCATCGCGGCGGCCAGGTTCTCGGGCGTGACCTCGCCCTCGAAGCGGGCGGCGAGCTCCTCGGGGGTGAGCCGCACCGGCTCCTCCTCGGTGGGCGGGCCGACGCCCAGCAGGTCGGCGACATCGCGCCCCTGGTCGAGGGCCTCGGCGAGTTCCGCTATGCCGTTGAGGGTGTGGCCGCGCTCCAGCAGGGCGGCGATGGTGCGCAGCCGGGCCAGGTGGTGGTCGTCGTACCAGGCGATCCGGCCCTCGCGGCGGGGCGGCGGGAGCAGTCCCCGTTCGCGGTAGAAGCGCAGGGTGCGCACGGTGATGCCGGCCAGCCGGGCCAGTTCCTCCCTGCGGTACTCGCGCGGGCCTTGCCTGTGCTCTGCGTCCTCTGCCACGTCCGCAGCCTAAGGTGTACCGCCGGTAACTTTCCCTTCCCCGCCCCCTACCGCTCGGTACGGAGCTGCTTTACAGTCCCATTGCGCCAGTGTTCACTGGCACAGTTCCTAGGCGATGCGTGGAGGCTTCGGGATGGCCGAGCACGAGCATGTACGGGTGGCGGTGATCGGGTCCGGGTTCGGCGGGCTGGGGGCCGCCGTGCGGCTGCGCCGCGAGGGGGTCACCGACTTCGTGGTCCTGGAGCGGGCCGGCAGCGTCGGCGGCACCTGGCGGGACAACAGCTACCCCGGGTGCGCCTGCGACGTGCCCTCGCACCTGTACTCCTTCTCCTTCGCGCCCAACCCGGACTGGCCGCGCACCTTCTCCGGGCAGCGCCACATCCGCGCCTACCTGGAGCACGTCACCGACCTGTTCGGGCTGCGCCCCCACATCCGGTTCGACTCCGAGGTCAAGCTGATGACCTGGGACAACGACAACCTGTGGTGGACCATCGAGACCACCCGCGGCACGCTGCGCGCCGACGTCGTCGTCTCCGCCACCGGACCGCTGTCCGACCCGAGGATCCCCGAGATCCCGGGTCTGGACTCCTTCCCCGGCAAGGTGTTCCACTCCGCCCGCTGGGACCACGACTACGACCTGCGCGGCAAGCGGGTCGCCATGGTCGGCACCGGCGCCTCCGCGATCCAGATCGTGCCCGCCATCCAGCCGCAGGTCGGCCGGCTCACCCTCTTCCAGCGCACCCCGCCGTGGGTGATGCCCCGCGTGGACCGGGCCATCAGCGGGGCCGAGCGCTGGCTGCACCGGCGGCTGCCGGTCACCGCGCAGGCCCGGCGCGGGCTGCTGTGGGGCATCCGGGAACTCCAGGTGCAGGCGTTCACCAAGCACCCGGACGAACTCGGGCTCGTCGAGCAGCTCGCCAAGCGGAACATGGCCCGCGCCATCAAGGACCCGGCCCTGCGCGCCAAGCTCACCCCGGACTACCGCATCGGCTGCAAGCGGATCCTGCTGTCCAGCGAGTACTACCCGGCGCTCGCCCGGCCCAACGTGGACGTCGTCGCCGGCGGGCTCGCCGAGATCCGCGGCTCCACGCTCGTGGCGGCCGACGGCACCGAGGCGGAGGCCGACGCGATCGTCTTCGGCACCGGCTTCCACGTCACGGACATGCCCATCGCCGAACGGGTGGTCGGCGCCGACGGGATCACGCTCGCGGAGTCCTGGAAGAACGGCATGCGGGCCCTGCGCGGCGCCTCGGCGGCCGGGTTCCCGAACTTCATGACGGTCATCGGGCCCAACACCGGCCTGGGCAACTCCTCCATGATCCTGATGATCGAGTCCCAGCTGAACTACCTGGCCGACTACCTGCGCCAGCTCGACGTCCTCGGCGCCCGGACCGCCCTGGACGCCCGGCCCGCCGCCGTGGACTCCTGGAACGAGCGGGTACAGGAGCGGATGAAGCGGACCGTGTGGAACACCGGCGGCTGCACCAGCTGGTACCTGGACCCGAGCGGCCGCAACACCACCATCTGGCCCGGCACCACCACCGAGTTCCGGCGCGCGACCCGGCGGGTGGACCTGGCGGAGTACGACGTCATCCGCACGTCCGTGCCGGCGGCCGGGCGCAGGAGCGAGGCCCTCGCGTGAGCCGCCGCGCCCCGGCCGCCCCCGGCCCCTGGGCCCCGCCGGCCCCCGCCCGCACCCTGACCGCCGTCTCCGCCGACGGCGCCCGGCTGCACGTCGAGGTGCACGGCCCGAAGGACGCGCCCGCCGTCGTCCTCTCCCACGGCTGGACCTGCTCGACGGCGTTCTGGGCGGCCCAGATACGGGAACTGGCCGCCGGCCACCGGGTGATCGCCTACGACCAGCGGGGGCACGGGCGCAGTCCCGCGCACCCCGTGTGCACCACCGAGGCGCTGGCGGACGACCTGGAGGCGGTGCTCGCGGCGACGCTCGCGCCCGGGGAGCGGGCGGTGATCGCCGGGCACTCCATGGGCGGGATGACGGTCATGGCCGCCGCCGGACGCCCCGGCTTCCGGGAGCACGCCGCCGCCGTCCTGCTGTGCAGCACGGGCAGTTCGCGGCTGGTCGCCGAGTCGCGCGTGGTGCCGTGGCGCGCCGGGCGCGTCCGCACCTGGCTCACCGGCCGGGTGCTCGGCTCGCGCGCTCCGCTCGGGCCGGTCACGCCGGTGGCGATGAGCATCCTCAAGTACGCGACCATGGGCGCCGGTTGCGCCCCGGACCGGGTCCGGGCGTGCGCGCGGATCGTGCACGCCTGTCCGCGCGCGGTGCGCCACGCGTGGTCCGAGGTGCTGGCCACGCTCGATCTGGAGGACGGCGTACGGCGGCTGGACGTGCCCACCGCGGTGCTGTGCGGCACGTCCGACCGGCTCACGCCCCCGGTGCACGCCCGTGCGCTGGCGGCCGCGCTGCCGCACTGCCTCGGTCTCACCGAGCTGACCGGCGTCGGCCACATGACCCCGGTCGAGGCACCGGAGACGGTGACGGGCCGCATCCGGGATCTCGTCGGCACGTACGTCACGGGGGCCGGCCCCGTGCGGATCAAGGAGGGCGCATGAGCAGGGTGAGCCTCGAAGGGCAGGTCGCGGTCGTCACGGGAGCGGCGCGCGGCGTCGGCGAGCTGCTGGCGCGCAAGCTGTCCGCGCGCGGGGCGGCGGTGGCGCTGGTCGGGCTGGAGGAGGAGGCGCTCAAGGAGGTCTCCGGGCGGCTGCACCACGACAGCGCCCACTGGTACGCCGACGTCACCGACCACGAGGCCATGGGCCGGGTCGCGCGCGAGGTGAAGGAGCGCTTCGGGAAGGTCGACATCGTGGTGGCCAACGCCGGTGTGGCGACCGGCGGTCCGTTCGCGGACTCCGATCCGGTGGCCTGGCGGCGGGTGATCGAGGTGAACCTGATCGGTTCGGCGGTCACCGCGCGCGCCTTCCTGCCGGTGCTGACGGAGAGCCGGGGCTATCTGCTGCAGATCGCCTCGCTGGCCGCGCTCACGCCCGCGCCGATGATGACGGCGTACTGCGCGTCCAAGGCGGGCGTGGAGGCGTACGCGCACAGTCTGCGCGCCGAGGTCGGCTACCAGGGCGTGCGCGTGGGCGTGGCCTACCTGTCCTGGACCGACACGGACATGGTGCGCGGCGCCGACCGGGACGACGTGATGCGCGAGCTGCGGCAGCGGCTGCCGTGGCCGTCGAACAAGACGTATCCGCTGGGCCCGGCGGTCGACCGGATCGTCGCCGGGATAGAGCGGCGCTCGGCGCACGTGTACGGGCAGTGGTGGCTGCGCGGCATGCAGGGGGTGCGCGGGTACCTGCCGGCGCTCATCGGGACGGTCGGGCAGCGGGAGATGAAGCGGTTCGCGCCCCGGCTGCACGGGATGTCCTCCGGGCTCGTCGGCGCGGGCGGGGCGGCCGACGAGGCGGCGCGCGCCACGCAGCGTAACTGATCGACATGCGGCGCGTGTTGGCCCGTGTGAATCTGGTCGAGGCCCCACCGAGGGGCCAACCCCCCACCCACCACGGGAGTGAACCCACATGGGTATGAAGGACCAGATCCAGGACAAGTCCCGCCAGGCCAAGGAGCAGGCCAAGGAGAAGGCGGGACAGGCCCGCGGGAAGGCCGGCGAGCGGGCCCAGCAGGGCCGGCAGGGCCAGCAGCCGCAGCGCGGCACCCAGAACCACCGTGACATCGAGGACACGGAGCAGCAGGTGCGGGACCGGTTCGACCAGGACTACGACGCCTAGTCCGGACCGATGAGCGGGGTGCCCTTCCCGGCGGAGGGCACCCCGCGCCGCTGTCTATCCGGCCGTGCGCGGGGGCAGCTTCGGGCGGGACCGGTCGGGCACGCCGGAGTAGTCCGGGGGGACCGCCGCCGGGTGGGCCTCCAGCAGCTCCAGAGCCAGCCGGACCGCCTCGCCCAGCACCGGATAGCGGCCCTCCGCCCAGTCCACGGGGGTGCGCAGGACCTCCACGTCGGGGGCGACGCCGTGGTTCTCCACGGACCAGCCGTAGGCGTCGAACCAGGCCGCGTTCATCGGGACGGTGATGACCGTGCCGTCGCCGAGGCGGTGCCGTCCGGTCATGCCGACGACTCCGCCCCAGGTCCGCTGGCCGACGACCGGCCCGAGCCCCAGCAGCCTGAAGGCGGCGGTGATCATGTCGCCGTCGGAGGAGGTCGCCTCGTCGGCGAGGGCCACCACCGGTCCGCGCGGGGCGTTGGAGGCGTACGACACCGGTTGCGCGTCCCGGGTCAGGTCCCAGCCCAGGATCGTCCGGGTCAGCTTCTCCACGACGAGTTCGCTGATGTGCCCGCCCGCGTTGCCGCGCACGTCCACGATCAGCGCGGGCCGGGACATCTCCCTGCGCAGGTCGCGGTTGAACTGGGCCCAGCCGGAGCCGCCCATGTCGGGGATGTGCAGGTAGCCGCACCTGTCGCCGCTCAGCTCGCGGACGACCTGGCGGCGTTTGGCCACCCAGTCCTGGTAGCGCAGCGGCCGTTCGTCGACGAGCGGGACGACGGCGACCCGCCGGGGCCCGCCGGGCCCGCCGTCCGGCGGGGTGAAGGTCAGCTCCACGGTCGTGCCGCCCGAGCCGGCGAGGAGCGGGTAGGGGCCGGTCACCGGGTCCACCGGGCGGCCGTCGACATGGGTGAGGACGGCGCCCTCGCGGATGCCCGTGCCGGCCAGCGGGGAGCGGGCCCGGGAGTCGGAGGAGTCGCCGCGCAGGATGCGCCGCACCAGCCAGCGGCCGTCACGGCGGGCGAAGTTGGCGCCGAGCAGGCCCTGCAGGCGCTGGTAGTGGGGCGGCCCCTCGTTGCGGCGGGCGGCGGTGACGTAGGCGTGGGAGGTGCCGAGTTCGCCCAGGACCTCGCGCAGCAGGTCGGCGAACTCGTCGGGGGAGGCGACCCGTTCGACCAGCGGGCGGTACTGGTCGAGGACGGCGTCCCAGTCGATGCCGCACATGCCCGGGTCCCAGAAGTAGGCGCGGATCAGCCGGCCCGCCTCGGCGTACGCCTGGCGCCACTCGGCGGGCGGGTCCACCTCGTGCTTGATCCGGCGCACGTCGATCCACACGGTGGTGTCGCCGTCGCCCATCTCGGTCGACGGCACCGCCCGCAGCTCGCCCTCGTCCACCACGACCAGCCGGGTGCCGTCGCCGCTCACCGTGAACCAGTCCAGGTGGTCGACCAGTTCGGACTTCTTGGCCTTGGTGAGGGAGAAGTGCTCCAGGGTCGGTCGGCCGCTGACGTCGGCCGGGTTGACGAAGGTCTCGCCGAGCGCGCCGGAGATCGGCCAGCGCAGCCAGACCAGTCCGCCGCCCGCGACCGGGGACAGCCCGGAGTACTTGGAGGCGATGACCGGGAACGGCGTGACCCGGTTCGCCAGCCCCTCCACCTCGACGGTGACCGTGCCGGCCTCGCCGGTCTCCTCGTCCTCCAGGGGGTCCAGCCCGCCGGCGGCCGGCCGGCCCTCCGGGCTGAGGGCGAAGGGGGAGGGGGTCGCGGACGACAGCGGGACGAGGTAGGGGCGGCAGCCGAGCGGGAAGGACAGGTCCCCGGTGTGCACGTCGTAGACCGGGTCGAAGCCGCGCCAGGAGAGGAAGGCGAGATAGCGGCCGTCGCGGGTGAAGACCGGGTTCTCGTCCTCGAAGCGGCCGTCGGTCACGTCCACGATCAGCCGGTCCTTGATGCGGGCCAGCTTGATCTGCCTCAGGGAGCGGCCGATCCCGGGGTGCGACCAGGTGAGCCAGGCGCCGTCCGGGGAGAAGGCGAGGTCGCGGACGGGGCCGTTGACGGAGCGGATCAGCTCGGTGATCCCGGCCGCGGGCGGTACGCCGTCCGTGCCTTCCGCGGCCGCCTCCTCGGTGGCTTCCCGTGCGTCGCCTGCCGGTGTGTCGCCTGCCGGTACGTCGTCTTCGGGTACGTCGTCTCCGGGTACGTCGACGAGCAGCAGCCGTCCGTCGTGCGAGGCGATCGCCAGCCGTTCGCCGAGCGGGTCGGAGGCCAGTTCCAGCACGCGGCCCAGGGCGCCGGAGGCGAGCCGCCGGGGGGCGCGGCCGCCGCTGGCGCGGGGGAGCTGGGCGATCTCGACGGCGTCCGCGCCCTCGGCGTCGGTGACGTAGGCGAGGGCCCCGGTGGAACCCAGCATCTCCGGCAGCCGCACCCGCACGCCGGGCGTCTCGGTGATCGTGCGCGCCGGGCCGTCGCGGTGGGTGAGCCAGTACAGGCTGCCCCGGACGACGACCGCGCTGGCCCGGCCGGTCTCGTCCACGGAGATGCCGTCGACGTGCTGCGCGGCCGGCACCTGGTAGGGGCGGCGGCCGGTGCGCGGACCGGCGAGCCGGACATCGAGCCGGCGCGGTGCGGCGCCGGGGGAGAGGTCGTCCACCAGCCACAGGTCGCCCGCGCACTGGTACACCACGCGGTGGCCGTCACTGGCGGCGTGCCGGGCGTAGAAGGCGTCGTGGTCGGTGTGGCGGCGCAGGTCGGTGCCGTCGGGGGCGCAGGAGTAGAGGTTGCCGACGCCCTCGTGGTCGGAGAGGAAGGCGATCCGGCCGGCGACGAACATGGGGCAGGCCAGATGGCCGTCGAGGTCCGCCAGCAGCCGCTGCCCGTGCAGCCACAGCCGGCCCGTGGCACCGCCGCGGTAGCGCTTCCAGGAGGCCGGTTCGTGCGGCGGGGTGCCGGTGAGCAGCAGGGTCCGGCGCTCGCCGCCGACGCCGGTGACCTGGATGTCGGAGACGGGTCCCCAGGGCAGCCGGCCGCCCGGGTCGCCGTCGGGCGGCACCTTGTAGGCCCAGGTGAAGTGGGAGAAGGGCTGGCCGTGGGAGGCGACGGCCAGGATGTCGCCGTCCGGACTCCAGCCGCACACCTGGGTGTCGACGCCGCCCCAGTACGTCAGCCGCCGCGCGGGCCCGCCGCCGTCGACGTCGACGAGGTGGATCTCGGGGGCGAGGCTGCGCCAGGAGGTGTACGCGATGCGGCGGCCGTCGGGGGAGAAGCGCGGATGACCGGACTTGGTGCGGTCCGCGGTGAGCCGCCAGGCGCGGTCCGGGGCGCCGAGGCGGGCCAGCCAGAGGTCGTCCTCGGCCACGAAGCACAGCAGGTCGCCGCTGAGGTGGGGAAGGCGCAGATAACTCACCCTCCCCATGCTTTTCCGGGCACCGGGCACCGGCAACTCGTGGCCCGGGCGCGGGGGCCTCATGGCCTCTTCCCCTTGTCCTTATGGGGCCTTCACCTTCGTGACGGAGCACACGTACGAAACGGTTTCGTTTCGTAGAAGCGCCGGGGTATCTTCGGTGATACGAAAGGAAGAACCGGAGGGTGAGGTGAGGGGCATGACCGAAGGCGTCGCGACGACGCGCCGCAGCCGGATCACGCCCGAGCGCGAGGCCGAGTTGTACGAGGCCGTGCTCGACCTGCTCCGGGAGGTCGGCTACGACGCCCTCACCATGGACGCCGTCGCCGCCCGCACCCGCTCCAGCAAGGCCACGCTCTACCGCCAGTGGGGCGGCAAGGCCGAACTGGTGGCGAAAGCCGTCCGGCACGGCAAGCCGGGCCGCGTCACGGAGGTCGACACCGGGTCGCTCAAGGGCGACCTGCACGCCCTCATCCTGCACGCCGACGACTGCGAGATGGAGCAGAACTCCGCGCTGATGCGGGGCCTGGCCATGGCGGTGCACGGCAACCCCGACCTGCTCCAGGCGTTCCGGGAGCATCTCATCGAGCCGGAGCTGGCCGAGTTGCGCCGGGTGCTCCAGCGGGCGGTCGAGCGGGGCGAGGTCCGTGCGGACAACCCCGCGACCGGGTTCGTGCTCCACATGATGATCGGCGCGTTCGCCGCCCGCACCCTGATCGACGAACAGCCGCCGACGCAGGACTTCCTCCTCTCGTACATCGACGCCGTGGTCCTCCCCGCCCTCGGCGTCTGAAACCGACGGACACTCCGACTTCCCCAGCAAGCCCACCACTGACGTCACCGCTCACGTCGTCGGGCTGATCACCCCTGCCCAGCTGAATCCACGACCTGACCGGGAGTACGCCCTAAGTGGCCACGTTCCTCTACAGAATCGGCCGGCTCGCCTTCCGGCGACGGCACTTCGTCGCCCTGATATGGGTCGCGCTGCTCACCCTCGCCGGGGTGGGCGCCGCCTCCGCGCCGACCCCCGGCAACACCTCCTTCTCCATCCCCGGCACCGAGGCCCAGAAGGCCTTCGACCTGCTGGAACAGCGCTTCCCCGGGATGAGCGCCGACGGCGCGACCGCCCGGGTCGTCTTCAAGGCCCCGAGGGGCGAGAAGATGACGGACGCCGGCAACAAGGCGGCCGTCGAGAAGACCGTCAAGGAACTGGGCGGCGGCCCCGAGGTCGCCTCCGTCGCCGACCCCTACACCGGGCACGCCGTCAGCAAGAACGGCGCCGTCGCGTACGCGTCGGTGAAGTACAAGGTCTCCGGCATGGAGCTGGAGGACACCACCCGCGACGACCTCAAGGAGGCCGCGCAGCACGCGCGGGACGCCGGGCTGACCGTCGAGATCGGCGGTGACGCGCTGAACGCGACGCCGGAGACCGGCTCCAGCGAGATCATCGGCATCGCGATCGCCGCCGTCGTCCTCGTCATCACCTTCGGCTCGCTGCTCGCCGCCGGGCTGCCGCTGCTGACCGCCATCATCGGCGTCGGCATCGGCGTCGCCTCGATCACCGCGCTGGCCTCCGCCCTGGACCTGGGCTCCACCACGTCCACGCTGGCCACGATGATCGGTCTCGCCGTCGGCATCGACTACGCCCTGTTCATCGTCTCCCGCTACCGCGCCGAACTCGCCGAGGGCCGCGAGCGCGAGGAGGCCGCCGGACGCGCCGTCGGCACGGCGGGCTCCGCGGTGGTCTTCGCCGGTCTGACGGTCGTCATCGCCCTGGTCGGCCTGTCCGTCGTCAACATCCCGATGCTGACGAAGATGGGCATCGCGGCGGCGGGCACGGTCGCCATCGCCGTCCTCATCGCCCTGACCATGATCCCGGCGCTGCTCGGCTACGCCGGCCGCAGGATCAAGCCGACCGGCGAGAAGAGCAGGCTGCTCGGCGGCGGCCGCACGCCCAAGCGGCCCGGCCGGCCCAACATGGGCACCCGCTGGGCCCGGTTCGTCGTCCGCCGCCCGGTCGCCGTGCTGGTGCTCGGCGTGCTCGGCCTCGGCGCGGCGGCGCTCCCGGCCGCCTCCCTGGAACTGGGCCTGCCCGATGACGGCTCCCAGCCCGTCTCCACCACCCAGCGCCGCGCCTACGACCTGCTCTCCGAGGGCTTCGGCCCCGGCTTCAACGGCCCGCTGATGGTCGTCGTCGACGCCAAGGACAGCGCGCGGCCGAAGGACGCGTTCGCCGAGGTCGGCGCGGAGATCAAGGGCCTGAAGGACGTCGTCACGGTCACCCCGGCCGTACCGAACAAGGCCGGCGACACCGCGACGATCACCGTGGTGCCGAACTCCAAGCCGTCCTCGGTCACCACCGAGGACCTGGTGCACGCCATCCGGGACAAGGGCGCGGACATCACCCGGGACACCGACGCCAAGGTGCTGGTCACCGGCTCCACGGCGATGAACATCGACGTCTCGCAGAAGCTGAACGACGCGCTGCTGCCCTACCTGGCGCTGGTGGTCGGCCTCGCGTTCCTGCTGCTGATCGTGGTGTTCCGCTCGGTCCTGGTCCCGCTGAAGGCGGCCCTCGGCTTCCTGCTGTCGGTGCTCGCCGCGCTCGGCGCCGTCGTCGCGGTCTTCCAGTGGGGCTGGCTCTCCGGCCTGATGAACGTCGAGCAGACCGGCCCGGTCATGTCGATGATGCCGATCTTCATGGTGGGCGTCGTCTTCGGCCTCGCGATGGACTACGAGGTGTTCCTCGTGACCCGGATGCGGGAGGCGTACGTCCACGGCGAGACGCCCGGCCAGGCCGTGGTGACCGGCTTCAAGCACGGCGCCCGGGTCGTGACCGCCGCCGCCGTCATCATGATCGCCGTCTTCTCCGGCTTCATCGGCTCCAGCGAGTCGATGGTCAAGATGATCGGCTTCGGCCTCGCGATCGCCGTCTTCTTCGACGCGTTCGTCGTCCGCATGGCCATCGTCCCGGCGGTCCTCGCCCTGCTCGGCAAGCGCGCCTGGTGGCTGCCGAAGTGGCTGGACCGCGCGCTGCCCAACGTGGACGTCGAGGGCGAGGGCCTGCGCGCCCACGCCGACCCGGAGGAGGAGAGGGAACTGGTACGCGCCTGACGTACCGCTTCCCCGGCCGATCGGCCGGTGAGGGTGCCCGTGGGGACGGGGACGCACCCTCACCGGCTTTTCGCCGTTCGGGCCGGGCCGCGTCCGGTCCCCGGGGCCGGAATTCCCGTGAGCGGCGGCCGGGGGTGTCGTAGCGTGCCCCGCATGACGACGACTGACACCGGCGCCGAGGACTTCGGCGCCCACCCCCGGTTCGCCGAAGCGCTGCGGGCGCTCGGGCTGGACGACGTCCTCGCCCGCACCCGCCGCTTCCCGGAGGCCACCCGGACCGCCGCGGAGGCCGCCGCCGCGATCGGGTGCGAGCTGAGCCAGATCTGCAAGTCCCTGGTCTTCGCCGCCGACGGGGAACCGGTGCTGGTGCTGATGGACGGGGCCTCGCGGGTGGACGTGGAGCGGGTGCGGGAGGAACTGGGCGCCGCGCGGGTCGGCCGGGCCGACGCACGGGTGGTGCGGGAGACCACCGGGTACGCCATCGGCGGGGTGCCGCCCTTCGGGCACCGTACGCGCACCCGGGTCCTCGCCGACCGCGCCCTGCTGGAGCACGACCTGGTGTGGGCGGCGGCCGGGACGCCGCACACCGTCTTCCCCGTGGCGCCGAAGGACCTCGTGCTGCACGCCGGCGCCACCGTCGCGGACGTGCGCGAACGCACCGCCTGACGCCGCCGACATGACGGGCCGGGGTGGCAGGGCGCACCCTGGAAGCAGCGATTCTCGGAGGTGGTCGTGATGACGCACACCGCTGTCGGATGGCACGTCGAGCTGGAGTTCAAGGAGGACGACGACCTGCACACGCGCGCGGCGGCCCTGGTGCGCCTGCCCGACGGCACCGAGGTACGGGCGCACGGCCGGGCCAGCAGGCACCAGGTCGACGCGAACCAGCCCCGGGTCGGCGAGGAGATCGCCGGTGCCCGCGCCCTGAACGAACTGGCGATGCAGTTGCTGAGCAAGGCCCACGAGGAGATCGACTCGGCGTCCGGGCGCACCTCGCACCCGATCCACGTCTGATCCGCGCCCGGCGCCCGCCGGGCGCGGTCACGACTCAGCCGAGGGCGCTGCGGACCGCCCGGACCAGCGCCTGTGCCCTCGGGTCCGCCGTCACGCCGGTGCCGAAGCCGTTGGTGACATAGCCGAAGGCGATGCCGGACTCCGGGTCGGCGAAGCCGAGGGCGCCGCCGCGGCCCGGGTGGCCGAAGGAGCCGGGGGACAGCAGCGGGGACGCGGCGCTGTGCAGCATGTAGCCGAGGCCGAAGCGGGTGGTGACCACCAGCACCCGGTCCGGGCCGGCGGACCGCTCGGCGCGGGCCAGCTCCGTGGTCCCGGGGGCGAACAGCCGGGTGCCGCCGTCCACCTCGCCGATCAGCGCGGCGTAGAAGCGGGCCAGTCCGTCGGCCGTGGCGACGGATGTGGAGGCGGGCAGGACGGCGGCGCGGTAGGCGGGGTCGTTCTCGTCCGGCGGCGGGCTGATCACCGCGAAGGCGCGGCGGGTGAGGGAGTCCGGGTCGGCGTAGGCCTCGGCGACCGCGCGCTTGGGGCGCATCCGCAGTCCCCCGGCCGTCTCGGGCGGCTCCACCGGGCCGACCCGGCCCACGCGCCCCCGTTCCGCCTCCGGCAGCCCGAGCCACAGGTCCGCGCCGACGGGCCCGGCGAGTTCCTCGGCGATCCACCGGTCCGCCGGGCGGCCGGTGATCCGGCGCAGCAGTTCGCCGACCAGCCAGCTGTAGGTGTGGGCGTGGTAGCCGTGGTCGGTGCCCGGCTCCCACACCGGCGCCTGGGCGGCGACGGCCGCGGCGCCGAGGTCGGGGTCGGCGGCCTCGGCGAGGGTCAGCGGGCGGTCCAGCACCGGCACGCCCGCCCGGTGCGCGAGCAGGTGCCACACCCGGGTGCGGTCCTTGCCGGCCGCCTTGAACTCCGGCCAGTACGCGCCGACGGGGGCGTCCAGGTCCAGTTCGCCGCGCTGGTGCAGGAGCAGCAGCGCGGCGGCGGCCACGCCCTTGGTGACCGAGCGCACGATCTGCGCGGTGCCGGGCTCCCAGGGCGCCGTACCGGCCGTGCCGTCGATGTCCCGGCTGCCGGCCCACAGGTGCGCCACGCGGTGTCCGTCACGGTAGACCGCGAGGCCCGCGCCGCGCTCGCCGCGCCGCGCGAAGTTCGCGGCGAACGCCTCCCTGACCGGCTCGAAGCCCTCGGCCACTGTGCCGTGCACGTCCACGTCCACGTCCCTCCCGGTTTCCTGCGACAGTGGGTGCAACCGGGGGCGTGCGGCTGTGATTCCTCGGTGGGACCGGCCCGCGGAATCGTTACCCGAGTGTGGGGCGTCAGGCGCCCGCGGCCACGGACTTCGGGTCGAAGCCGAACGGCAGCTCCAGCCGGTGCGCCCGCATCAGCGCGTCGTCGGACAGCAGCTCGCCGGTGGGGCCGTCCGCCGCGATCACGCCGTCGCTGAGGACCAGGGAGCGCGGGCACAGCTCCAGGGCGTACGGCAGATCGTGCGTGACCATGAGGACCGTCACGTCCAGGGAGCGCAGGATGTCGGCGAGCTCCCGGCGGGAGGCCGGGTCCAGGTTGGACGACGGCTCGTCCAGGACCAGGATCTCCGGCTCCATGGCGAGCACGGTGGCCACCGCGACCCGGCGGCGCTGCCCGAAGGACAGGTGGTGCGGCGGCCGGTCGGCGAAGTCCCGCATCCCGACCCGCTCCAGCGCGGTGTCCACCCGCTCCTGGAGCGCGGCCCCCTTGATCCCGGCGGCGGCCGGGCCGAACGCCACGTCCTCCCGCACGGTCGGCATGAACAGCTGGTCGTCCGGGTCCTGGAAGACGATGCCGACCTTCTGCCGGATCGCGGCCATGTGCTGCCTGCCGACCGGCAGCCCGGCCACGGTCACCGTGCCCGTGCCGCCGCTCAGGATGCCGTTGAGGTGCAGCACCAGGGTGGTCTTGCCGGCGCCGTTGGGGCCGAGCAGGGCGACCCGTTCGCCGCGCGCGATGGTGAAGTCCACGCCGAACAGCGCCTGGTGTCCGTCCGGGTAGGCGAAGGCGAGGCCGGAGACCTCCAGAGAAGCAGTCACAGGAACCATCCCAGCAGACAGACGACGAGAGCGGCGCAGGGCAGGGCGAGGGCGTGCCGCCACTGGGCGCCGGAGGCGGTCACCTCGTCGATGACCGGCATCGATCCGGCGTACCCCCGGCTGACCATGGCCAGGTGCACCCGCTCCCCGCGTTCGTAGGAGCGGATGAACAGCGCGCCGGCGGACTTGGCGAGCACGCCCCAGTGCCGCACGCCCTTCGCCTCGAAGCCGCGCGACTCCCGGGCGATCCGCATCCGTCGCATCTCGTCGGTGATGACGTCGCCGTAGCGGATCATGAAGGAGGCGATCTGCACGAGCAGCGGGGGCAGCTTCAGGCGCTGCAGGCCCAGCAGGAGTTCGCGCAGCTCGGTGGTGGCGGCCAGCAGCACGGAGGCGGCGACGCCGAGGGTGCCCTTGGCGAGCACGTTCCAGGCGCCCCACAGTCCGTTCACGCTGAGCGAGAGCCCGAGGACGTGCACCCGCTCGCCCTCCGCGACGAACGGCATGAGCACCGCGAACGTGACGAACGGCACCTCGATCAGCAGCCGCCTGAGCAGGAAGCCGGCGGGCACGCGGGCGTGGTACGCGACGGACGCGAGCAGCACGGCGTACACCGCGAACGCCCACACCGCCTCCCGCGGGGTCGACACCACGACCACCACGAACAGGAACGCGGCGGCGAGCTTGGTGTGCGGCGGCAGCCCGTGCACGGGCGAATGGCCCTGCCGGTACAGCCGGTGCGCGTGCCCCGCTCCCACGTCAGACGCCCGTGTTCACGGGGGAGGCGTCGTCGCTGCGCCGCCGGCGCAGCGCCCAGAACACGGCGCTGCCCGCGACGACGGTGACCCCGACGCCGATGACGCCCGCGAGACCGCCGGACAGCCGGGCGTTGGTGATGTCCTTCACGCCGTAGTCGGCCAGCGGCGAGTCCGCCGCGGCGTGCTCCTCCGCCTTCTTGTCGATCCCCTTGTCGTGCGCGACCTTCTCCAGGCCGTCGGGGTTGGCGGAGGCGTAGAAGCTGACGAAGCCGGCCAGGACCAGGGAGGTGACGAGGCCGGTCACCCACAGGGTGCGCCGCGAGGTGCGCGCCGCCGGCGCCGGGACGGCGGGCCCGGCCGCCGGGGCGTCCACCAGGGCGCCGTTCACCCGCAGCTGGAGGCGCTGGCGCAGGCCGCGCGCGCCGTACACCAGGTCGGGACGGACGGCGATGACGGCGCCGACCGTGAGCGCGGTGATGACCGCCTCGCCGATGCCGATGAGCACGTGCACGCCGATCATCGCGGTGGCGACCTTGCCGATGGAGACGTCGGTGGTGCCGCCGACGGCGTAGATCAGGGTGAAGGCGACCGCGGCGGCGGGCACGGAGACCAGCGCGGCGACGAAGGAGGCCACCGTCACCGAGCGCCGCTTGCGGGGCAGCACGGCGAGCAGGCCGCGGAAGACGGCGTAGGACACGACGGTGGTGACGAGTGCCATGTCGGTGATGTTCACGCCGAGCGCGGTGAGCCCGCCGTCGGCGAACAGCACGCCCTGCATCAGCAGCACCACGGACACGCACAGCACGGCCGTGTACGGGCCGACGAGTATCGCGGCCAGGGCTCCGCCCAGCAGGTGTCCGCTGGTCCCGGCCGCGACGGGGAAGTTCAGCATCTGCACGGCGAAGATGAACGCCGCGACCAGACCGGCCAGCGGTGCGGTGCGCTCGTCCAGCTCGCGGCGGGCACCGCGCAGGCTCACCGCGAGCGCGCCGGCGGCGACCACCGCGGTGACCGCGGAGGTCGGGGCGTCTATGAATCCGTCAGGTACATGCACCCGACGATTTTAGGCCCTTGTTGCGAACCTCTTGCAAGAGAGACAGAGTCTCGCCTCCCGCAAGGGTGGGAACCGGAAGATGTGCGACTCTGGAGGGAAGCGGAGGAACAGCTTTCACATAGGTCACGGTGCGTGAGAGGGTGGTCCGATGTCTGTAGTCGAGCAGTACGCGCGCGCTCATATAGTCACGGACGAGGAGGACCCGGGGGCCGTACCCGTCGTGCTGCGGTACGACCCCGACCGTGATCCCCGCGCGGTCCGCATCGGGCTGCCGGGACCGCACGAGTGGACCTTCGCCCGCGCGCTGCTCGAACGCGGACTGCGGGTGCCGGCCGAGAGCGGCGCCGTCCGGGTGTGGCCCTGCGGCCGGGTGCAGGCCGTCGTGGAGTTCCACACCGACGACGGCGTGGAAGTGGTCCAGTTCGAGTCCAAGACCCTGCTGCGGTTCCTGCGCCGGACCTACACCGCCGAGCCGGTACGCGGCTGATCAGCCGCCGAGCTTCAGCAGCGACGCCACGATGGGCCCGGCCGTGTCGCCGCCGTGCCCGCCCGCCTGGACCACGCCCGCGGCGGCGAGATCGCCCCGGTAGGCGGTGAACCAGCCGTTCGGCTTCTTCTGGCCGTCGACCTCCGCCGAGCCGGTCTTCGCGCCGTAGTCCGGGCCGAGCCCCGCCATCGCCTCCGCCGCCGTGCCGGAGGCGGCCGTGTACCGCATCAGCTCGCGCAGCTGGGAGAGGGTCTTCGCGGACAGGTCGCGCGAGGCGGTGGCCAGCTTCCGGTGGTCGACGGACGGCGCCACCAGGTACGGCTGGTGGAAGGAGCCCGCCTTCACGGTCGCCGCGACCGAGGCCATGTTCAGCGGGTTCATCCGCACCCCGCCCTGCCCGATCAGCTCGGCCGCCATCTGCGCCGCCGACTGCACCGGCACCGAGCCGTCCACGCTGGGCACGCCGATCGCCCAGTTGTTCATCGACAGCCCGAAGACCTGCTGGGCCTGCTTGGTCAGGTCGTCGTTGTCCAGCTTCTTCGCCTGGCTGATGAAGGCGGTGTTGCAGGAGCGGGCGAAGCTCGCCTTGAACGTGCCGCCCTTGATCTCGAAGTCGTCGTCGTTGTGGAACTTCCAGCCGCCGTAGGTCACCGTCTTCGGGCACGGGTGCGGCTTGTCCGCCGCCGCCAGGCCCTTGTCGATGAGCAGCGACGACGTGATGACCTTCATGGTGGAGCCGGGCGCGAGGGCGCCCTGGAGGGCGGTGTTGAAGCCGTGGCCGCTGTTGGCGACCGCGAGGATCTCGCCGGTGGAGGGCCGCAGCACGACCACCGAGGCCTTCGCCCGCTTGTCCACCTGCCGCTCGGCCGCCGCCTGGAAGGCCGGGCTGAGCGTCGTCCGCACCGTGCCCGGGGTGCCCTCGCTCAGCTCCGCCAGGGTCTTGTCGGACAGCTTGGCGGCCTTGGACTCCTTGCCGCGCACCACGCGCAGCTCGATGCCCGCCTCGCCGCCGGCGGTCTTGCCGTACTTCTCCCGCAGCCCGTCCAGCACCGTGCCCAGGGACGGGTACCGGGCGGCCGTGATCTCCCCGCCGTCGCGGTCCAGCGCCTTGACCGGCGGGGTGCCGGACGCGCCGGTCACCAGCCGGTCGCCGTCCTTCAGGTCCGGGTGGACGACGGCCGCGTGCCAGTCGACGCGCGGCTCGCCGTCGCCCGTGCGCCGGACCACGGTGAGCGAGCTGCCGTACGCCAGCGGCTTGCTCACGCCCTGGTAGGCCAGGGTGGCGCGCACGTCGAACGGCACGGTGGCGCCCTTGGCGGCCTTGGGGGTGAGGGTGACGTTCTCCAGGTGGGCGTCCTTGGTGTAGCCGGTGAGCAGCGGGCCCGCCGCCGCGGGGTCGTCGGTGGCGGCGGCGGCCTCGGCCGCCCTGCCGTGCTGCCAGGCGGTGAGGAAGCGGGTGGTGGCCGTGCGGACCTCGGCGGCGGTGAGCGGGCCGGTCTTCACCTTCTCGCGAGCGGTCGTGGCGGTGCCCTCGTCGGCCGCGGCCCCGCCGTCGTACAGCGCGTACAGGCCGACCCCGGCGCCGCCGACGACCACGGCGAGCATCCCGCCGAGCACGGCGGGACGGGTCTTGTGCCGCTCGGCGACGCGCCTTCTCTTGCCCACAGCCTCAGTTCCTCCGCGCCTTTCCCAGGCTCTCCTAAGCCCTCACTCTCCAACGACGGCTTTCACCTTAAGGTCCCCGTCTTCACGGGTGATCTCAACCGGCGTTCCGTAGCACGGTTGCGACAATCGGACCGGCGGCGTCGACACCGTGCCCGCCGTCCTGGACCATGGCCGCCGCCGCGACATCGCCCCGGTAACCGGTGAACCAGCTGTCCGACCGGGCCGCGCCGTCGGTCTCGGCGGACCCGGTCTTCGCGCCGACGTCCCCGCCCAGGCCGGCCATCACCCCGGCGGCGGTGCCGGAGCGCGCGGTGCGGTTCATCATGGCGCGCAGCTGCCGGGCGGTGCCCGGCGCGAGACCGCGCGCGCGTGCCGGTTCCCGGCCGTCCAGGCCGAGCGGGACGATCACCGGCTGGCGGAAGGCGCCGGTCATCGCGGTCGCCGTCACGGAGGCCATGTTCAGCGGGCTCATCTGCACCGTGCCCTGGCCGATGAGACCGGCCGCCGTGTCCGGCCCACCGGAGACGGGGACGCGGCCGTCGAAGGTGGGCACACCGGCCTGCCAGTCGTTCCGGCCGAGCCCGAAGCGGTCCTGGGCCTCCTTGGTGAGGGAGTCGGGCCGCACCTCGTCGGCGAACTTCACGAAGGCCGTGTTGCAGGAACGGGCGAAGCTGTCGGCGAGGGTGGCGTGCTCGTCGGGCGCCAGCCCCTTGAGGTTCCCGAAGGTCTGGCTCTGCCAGACGGCCGAGGGCGGGCAGGGCGCCGGTCCGTTCGCCGTGGTCAGGCCGTTGTCGATGAGGGTCGCCGCGCTGACGATCTTCATGGTGGAGCCGGGGGCGCGTTCGCCGAGGAGGGCCGCGTCGAAGCCGTCCCGCCGGTTGTTGGCGACGGCGAGGATCTCGCCGGTGCTCGGCTTGACGGCCGCCACGGAGGACTCGGGGAACTTCAGCACGGCCGCCTCGGCCGCCGCCTGGACGCTCGCGCTGAGCGTGGTCGGCAGCCGGCCCGGCCGGCCCTCGGCCAGGGTGACCAGCGGGGTGTCCGCGGCCTGGCCGCCGTCCGCGCCGGCCTCGTGCCGGATCACCAGCTCCACGCCGGGCCGGCCGCCGGCCTTGGCGCCGTAGCGGCTCCTCAGCTCGTCCAGCAGGGGGCCGAGCGAGGGGTACTTCTCCCGGGTCAGCACCTTCCCGTCGCGGTCCACGGGCTCGATCAGCGGGGCGGACGACTCCCCGGTGGCCAGCGTGTCGCCCTGGCGCAGCCGCGGGTGGACGACGGAGGGCCGCCAGTCGACCAGCGCCCGGTGCGAGGTCCTGCCGCGGACGACGGTGAGGGTGCCGCGGTAGGACAGCGGCCTGGACGCGCCGCCGTAGGACACCGTCGCCGTCACCGAGAAGGGCACCGTGTCGCCGACGGGCGTGTCGGGGGTGACGCGCACCTTCCCTATGTGCGCGTCCCGGCCGTAGGCCGTCAGCAGCGCCCGGGCGGCCTCCGGGTAGTTCGTGTACGAGGCCGCGGTCGCCGCGTCCCCCTTCTCCCAGGCGGCGAAGAACGCCTTGGTGGTCTCCTTCACCTCCGAGCCGCCGGGCGGCCCGGTGCGCGGGGGCGCCACGCCGGCCGCCGTGCCGCTGTCCCCGCTCATGGCGGACGCGAAGTTGTAGAGCCCGTAGCCGGCGCCGCTCAGCAGCGTGACGCACACCCCGCCCACCACGGCCGCCTTGACCCCGTTGCGCATGACGCGGATCCCCCTCCCGTTCAGCCTGTTGAACATGTTCAATTCGGCATGCGGGAGCACTGTAAGCGGTTGTGGTGCGCTTGGGACGGGAGTTTTCGAACCGTGACTCGATTCAGCGGCCGCCCGGACGCGGTGGCCGGAACGGGTCGCCGGGGTCACCGGGGCCCCGGGGTTCGTCCGGGGGCCTCGGCAGGAACGGCAGCGGGAGCATGGCGTCGGAGTGCGACCAGGTGCGGTACCGCGCCGCCATGCCCTGGAGCATCTCCCCGTTCCAGTCCCCCTCCGCGGGCCGGAACTCCTCGACCTCCACCCCGGCGACATCGAGCAGGTCGAGCAGCATCCGGGCGATCAGTTCCTGGTCGAGCTGGTCCTCGACGTCCTCCGAGCCCCAGCGGATCAGCGTCTCCGCGGCCCGGGTCAGGCCCTCGGCGCTGGCCGTGGGGAAGGCCAGGGCCAGCGAGGCCCGCATGATCTCCACCGCGTCGTCGGAACGCACGGCTCACCGCCTCCTTTCGCACACGACGCACAGTCCGCTGCTCCGGGCCGTGACGCGCAGCGCCATCTTCGCCGCGCTCTGCACCTGCCGCAGGCACTCGTGGCGGTCCAGGTGAGCGTACTGCTGGGTCGACATGGTGTCCCGCACGAAGACCTCCCAGTGGTCCTGGGCCCGGGCCCAGTCGTTGCGGTGCGCCACCCGCACCCAGGCGTCGACGAAGTCCTGCTGGGCGACGGTCCCGTGGAAGTAGGCGGCCAGGTTGTCGATGAGGCCGGGCGGACGCAGCCGCTGGCGCAGCCTGCGCTGCCGGAAGAGGGTGTGCGTCGAGATCGACTTCGCCCGGCTGATGCGCTCGGCGATCACATGACCGGCGAACCCGCCGATGATGGCGGGAACGAGGAGCCAGCCCACGAGCGACGCCAGCCACAACGGCAGGTGCCGGGGCGCGTCGATCATGGCGAAGACCCGGTAGACCCCGCTCGGGCTCTGCGCCCGCGCCGCGAAGACGTACAGCGCGCCCAGACAGGCGAGCAGCGGCAGCCCCCAGTCCAGGATCCACTGGGTGACGCCCTTGAGCGCCTTGCGCGACCGCCAGGCCCGGCGCAGCCGCCGGAAGATGCGCTGCCGCCCCGCGGGCAGCGTGAGATGACCCGGAATCGGGATGGGCCCGCCGTGCAGCAACTGCTTCCCCCAGGCTGTGTCGTCACCACAGCGCGCCAGGCCCCCTGCCCCCCGCGCCGAACACGCCCGATTGTGCCCCAGCCCGGGCCCGCCCGGCACCGCCCGGCTAAACCCACGTGTCCAGCCACATCCGCGACCGCCACGAGTCGATGGGGATCGCGGTGCCCGTGTAAATGGGCCAGAAGTAGATGAAGTTCCAGGCGATCAGGAGGACCAGGACGCCCGCCGCCGTCGCGCCGATCACCCGGCGGGTGTCCGTGGAGCCCGGCGGGCCGATGATCGCGCCGGTCGTCATCGCCACCGCCAGGCACAGGAACGGCACGAAGACGACCGCGTAGAAGAGGAAGATCGTCCGCTCCTGGTACAGGAACCACGGCAGGTAGCCGGCCAGGGCGGCGCAGGCGATGGCGCCGGCCCGCCAGTCGCGGCGCAGCGCCCAGCGCCACAGCACATAGGCGATCGCGAAGCAGGCCGCCCACCACAGCAGCGGCGTGCCGAGCGCCAGCACCTCCCGGGCGCACTTCTGCCCCGCGTCCGCCGGGCAGCCGTCGGTGCCGGGGCCGGGCGACTCGTAGAAGTACGACACCGGGCGGCCCAGCACGAGCCAGCTCCACGGGTTCGACTGGTAGGTGTGCGGCTGGTCGAGACCGACGTGGAACTTGTACACCTCGTGCTCGTAGTGCCACAGGCTGCGCAGCCAGTCGGGCAGGAAGGACCAGGTGCCGCCCTTGCCGTCGGTGACCGCCCAGTTGCGGTAGTAGCCGCCCGTGCCGTCGGCGGGGGACAGGATCCAGCCCGTCCAGGAGGCCAGGTAGACCACCAGCGCCACCGGGACCGTCGCCACGAAGGCGGCCCCGGTGTCGTACTTGAGGACCGCGAGGTAGGGGTGACGGGCACCGGCCACCTTGCGGGTGCCGACGTCCCACAGGACCGTCAGCACGCAGAACGCCGCCAGCACGTACAGGCCGTTCCACTTCGTGCCCACCGCGAGGCCCAGCATCACCCCCGCCGTCCAGCGCCAGGGGCGCCAGCCGAACCGGAAGGCGTCGGCGACCGCCGCGTCCGGCCGCACCCGGCCGTCCGGCCCGGCCGGCAGCGCGGCGGCCAGCGCCTCCCGCGCCCGGTCCCGGTCGACCACCAGGGCGCCGAACGCGGCCAGCACGAAGAACATCAGCACGCCGTCCAGCAGCGACGTCCGGCTCATCACGAAGTGCAGCCCGTCCACCGCCATCAGCGCGCCCGCCAGGCAGCCGAGGAACGTCGAGCGGAACATCCGGCGCCCGATCCGGCACAGCAGCAGCACGCTCAGCGTCCCGAGCAGCGCCGTCATGAACCGCCAGCCGAACGGGTCGAACCCGAACAGCAACTCCCCGAGCCCGATCACGTACTTGCCGACCGGCGGGTGCACCACGTACGCCGGGTCCGTCGGCACCGCCAGGCCGCCGTGCTGCTGGAGCACCATGTCGTTGGCGTTCTTGCCGTACTGGTCCCAGCTGACCTCGAAACCGCGGTGGACGAGCGCCCAGGCGTCCTTGGCGTAGTACGTCTCGTCGAATATCACCGCCCGGGGACTGCCCAGGTGCCAGAACCGCATCAGGCCCGCCACCAGCGTCACCAGCAGCGGCCCGCCCCAGCCCGACCAGCGCGTGATCCGCTCCGCCAGGACCGGCGGGGCGCCCAGCGCCCGCCACAGCCGGGGGCTCGGCTGCGCGTACGGCGGCACCAGCCGGTCGCGCACGTCACCGGCCGGCGCGTCCTTGCCCGGCGCGTACCCGAATCGGCGCAGCCGCTGCTGCCACGACGGCCGCCGGTCGTGCGGTGCCCGGCCCTGCCGGAGGTCCATGGAGGACGCGGTACTGGTCACCGCGCCATCGTAGGGAACCGGCCTGTGCGAGTCCCGCGCATGCGCGCCACCGAATCCGGTCACGGCCGTTTTCCTCCGCGTGCCCGGGCACCCCGGAGCCCTGGGAGGATGGACGGGTGACTGGAACCCTTGTCCTGGCAGGTACCCCCATCGGCGACATCGCGGACGCGCCGCCCCGGCTGGCCGAGGAGCTGGCCGCGGCCGACGTGGTCGCCGCCGAGGACACCCGGCGGCTGCGCCGGCTCACCCAGGCGCTGGGCGTCACCCCCACGGGCCGCGTGGTCTCCTACTTCGAGGGCAACGAGTCCGCCCGCACCCCCGAGCTGGTCGCCGAGCTGGCCGGAGGCGCCCGCGTGCTGCTGGTGACCGACGCCGGCATGCCGTCCGTCTCCGACCCCGGCTACCGGCTGGTCGCCGCCGCCGTGGAGCAGGACATCCGGGTCACCGCCGTCCCCGGCCCGTCCGCCGTGCTCACCGCGCTCGCGCTGTCCGGGCTGCCGGTGGACCGGTTCTGCTTCGAGGGCTTCCTGCCGCGCAAGGCCGGCGAGCGGCTGTCCCGGCTGCGCGAGGTGGCGGCCGAGCGGCGCACCCTCGTCTACTTCGAGGCCCCGCACCGGCTCGACGACACCCTCGCCGCGATGGCCGAGGTCTTCGGCGCCCAGCGGCGGGCCGCCGTCTGCCGCGAGCTGACCAAGACCTACGAGGAGGTGCGGCGCGGCCCGCTGGCCGAGCTGGCGCGGTGGGCCGCGGAGGGCGTGCGCGGGGAGATCACCGTGGTGGTCGAGGGCGCGCCGGAGACCGGGCCGGAGGAACTGGACGCGGAGGAACTGGTGCGCCGGGTCCGGATCCGGGAGGAGGCCGGGGAGCGGCGCAAGGAGGCGATCGCGGCGGTGGCGGTGGCGGCGGGGCTGCCGAAGCGGGTGGTCTTCGACGCGGTGGTCGCCGCCAAGCGGGCCGGCGGCTGACGGCCGCTCCGCCGGGTGGCGCCGCCGGCGGCGCCCCCATACGCCGGCAAAGTGCCGTCCTGGTGGGCAAAGCCCACTCGTCCCAATCGGCCCGCTTGGGCAAGTAGGGGCCAAATCGGGGCCAACAGTCGGCAGGACGGATGCATTCGCGCCACGGGAGGCGTCCACTGGGCGAGAACGCACCCCTCCGAAAGGGAGCCGGCATGAGTGACATAGCGTCGTACGCCTTCGCCTGCATGCGCTGCGGACACGGCTGGGAGCAGTCGTACGCCATAGAGCACCACACGAACGCCGAGGGGGAGCGGTTCGTGCGGTACGTGGCCGACGGCCGGATCGTGCCGTCGCCGCTGACCCGGCCGGTCTGCCAGAACTGCGACGGTCACCTCGTGCGGATCATGCGCGCGGGCCAGGTGGCCTCCGTGCGCGCCGCGGCCGACGGACCGCACCGGGTGCCGGCGGCGGGCCCGGTCGAGGCGCCCCGGGTGCCGGACCGGGCCGGCCCGTCGCACCACTGGCACCTGTCCGACCTGCTGCACCCGTTCCACCGCAAGGCCGGCTGAGCGGAGCACCGGCCGGCCGCGGCCTGCCCCTTTCGTAGGATCGGGACATGCCTTCGAACGCCGGCCACAGCCCCAAGGGCGACGGCAAGAACGACGAGAACGAAAAGAACGCCAAGCACGACAAGAACGCAGCCCCGCCGCTTCCGGCACCCCTGCGGGTGCCGGTCGCCGACTCCCACACCCACCTCGACATGCAGTCCGGCACGGTCGAGGAGGGCCTGGCGAAGGCGGCCTCGGTGGGCGTCACGACGGTCGTGCAGGTCGGCTGCGACGTCAAGGGCTCGCGGTGGGCCGCCGAGACCGCCGCCGCGCACGAGAACGTCCACGCCGCCGTCGCCCTGCACCCCAACGAGGCGCCGCGCATCGTCCACGGTGATCCCGGGGGAGGGGGGTCCCGGCAGGGGGCGCGCGCGGCGGGCGGGGACGCGGCGCTGGACGAGGCCCTCGCCGAGATCGACCGGCTGGCCGCGCTGCCGCACGTCAAGGGCGTCGGCGAGACGGGCCTCGACCACTTCCGCACCGGCCCCGAGGGCAAGGCCGCGCAGGAACGCTCCTTCCGGGCCCACATCGAGATCGCCAAGCGGCACGGCAAGGCGCTCGTCATCCACGACCGCGACGCCCACGCCGACGTGCTGCGGATCCTGAAGGAGGAGGGCGCCCCCGAGCGCACCGTCTTCCACTGCTACTCCGGCGACGCCGAGATGGCCGGGATCTGCGCCCGCGAGGGCTATTTCATGTCCTTCGCCGGGAACGTCACCTTCAAGAACGCCCAGAACCTCCGGGACGCCCTCGCCGTCGCCCCGCTGGACCTGGTCCTGGTGGAGACCGACGCGCCGTTCCTCACCCCGGCGCCGTACCGCGGACGGCCCAACGCGCCGTATCTCGTTCCGGTCACGGTCCGCGCGATGGCCGCCGTCCGCGGCATCGACGAGGACGCGCTGGCGACGGCCCTGGCCGCGAACACCGCCCGCGCCTTCGGCTACTGACCGTCACGACCACCCCGCCGGGCGCCCGCGGGACGCGACCGTGCGTAGTCGTGCCGCTTTGGAGAGCGACCGCCGCTCCGCTAGGTTCTGGTGGCCCGATCCGGACCCCTCTGGCCTTACTGGAGCGTGTCGGCGTGAGCAAGTCCCAGTACGAGACGTACGAGGCGTACCGCCCCGGCGCCCCGGGCGGCCCGGCGGTGCGGGAACTGCCGGCGCACGCGCGGGCGGGCGAGCCGCCCGCCCTGCCGCGGCAGGGCGGGAGCGCGCCGCCGGGGGACGGAGCGCGCGGGCACGGCGCAAAGGACCTCCGGGCGGAGGACGAGGCCGGCGAACCGGGCGGGCGGAGCGCGCGCCGGCGCCGGGCGCGCGGCGGGGAGCGGCCGGAATCCGCCGTGCGCCGCCTGCTGCCGCAGGCCCTGGTCGTGGCCTTCCTCGCCGGCGGCACCAGCGCCTTCGTCGCCAAGGACAAGGCGATCGAGCTGAGCGTCGACGGCCGGCCGCGCACCCTGCACACCTTCGCCGACGACGTCGGCGAGCTGCTCGCCGAGGAGGGCGTGCGCGTAGGCGCGCACGACATGGTCGCGCCCGCCCCCGGCACGGCGCTCACCAGCGGCGACGAGGTCGCGGTGCGCTACGGCCGCCCCGTACGGCTCACCCTGGACGGCCGGAGCCGGCAGGTGTGGACGACGGCGCGCACCGTGGCGGGCGCCCTGGACCAGCTGGGCGTCCGCGCCGAGGGCGCCTACCTGTCCGCCTCGCGCTCCCAGCGCATCGGACGCGCCGGGCTCGCGCTCGACGTGCGCACCGAGCGCGCCGTCACCGTCATGGCGGACGGCCGGACCCGCCTCGTCCGCACCAACGCGGCCACCGTCCGGGAGGTGGTCGAGCAGGCCGGGATCACCCTGCGCGGCCAGGACACCCTGTCCGTCCCCGGGGACGGCTTCCCGCGCGACGGACAGACGGTGACCGTGCTGCGGGTGACCGGCCGGCGCGAGGTCCACGAGGAGCAGATCCCGTTTTCGGCCGTACGGATCACCGACCCCGCCCTCTTCCAGGGCACCGAGGTCGTCACCCGGCCCGGCCGCCCCGGACTGCGCCGCACCGTCTACTACGTGCGCACCGTCAACGGCGTCCGGCAGCGGCCGCGCCCGGAGCGGACCGAGCTGGTGCGCGCGCCCCGCACCCAGGTGGTGAGGGTCGGCACCCGGCCGCGGCCCGCCTCCGTCCACGACGCCGACCACCTGGACTGGCACGCCCTCGCCGTCTGCGAGTCCGGCGCCCGCCCCGACGCGGTCGACCCCTCGGGCACCTACGGCGGCCTCTACCAGTTCGACACCCGCACCTGGCACGGCCTCGGCGGCAAGGGCCGCCCCCAGGACGCCTCCCCGCAGGAGCAGACGTTCCGCGCGAAGAAGCTGTACGTACGGCGGGGGACGAGCCCCTGGCCGCTCTGCGGCGCGAGGCTGCGGGGGTAGTCCCGCGGGCCGGCCCACGGCCGGGGCCGGGTACCTGGCACCCCGGCCTCCCGCACCCCCGTACCCTTGTCCCGTGACCAGCCCCACCCCCGACGCCCTCCTCGGCCCCGCCGACATCCGTGAGCTCGCGGCGGCGCTCGGCGTCCGCCCCACCAAGCAGCGCGGCCAGAACTTCGTGATCGACGCCAACACGGTCCGCCGGATCGTGCGTACCGCCGGGGTCCGCCCCGACGACGTGGTCGTGGAGGTCGGCCCCGGGCTCGGCTCGCTCACCCTCGCCCTGCTGGAGGTCGCCGACCGGGTCACCGCCGTCGAGATCGACGACGTGCTGGCCGCGGCCCTCCCGGCGACCGTCGCCGCGCGCCTGCCCGGGCGCGCCGACCGGTTCGCGCTGGTCCACTCCGACGCGATGCACGTCGCCGAGCTGCCCGGCCCCGCGCCGACGGCCCTGGTGGCGAACCTGCCGTACAACGTCGCCGTGCCCGTGCTGCTGCACATGCTCGACACCTTCCCGAGCATCGAGCGGACGCTGGTGATGGTGCAGTCCGAGGTCGCCGACCGGCTCGCCGCCGCCCCCGGCAACAAGGTGTACGGCGTGCCGTCCGTGAAGGCCAACTGGTACGCCGAGGTGAAGCGCGCCGGGGCCATCGGCCGGAACGTGTTCTGGCCGGCGCCGAACGTCGACAGCGGACTGGTGTCCCTGGTCCGGCGGACCGAGCCGATCGCTACGACCGCCTCGAAGAAGCAGGTCTTCGCGGTGGTCGACGCGGCGTTCGCGCAGCGCCGCAAGACCCTGCGGGCCGCGCTCGCCGGCTGGGCCGGCTCCGCGGCGGCGGCCGAGGCGGCCCTCGTCGCGGCCGGGGTCTCGCCGCAGGCGCGCGGGGAGTCCCTGACGGTCGAGGAGTTCGCGCGGATCGCCGAGCACGCCGAACACAAGGAGAGCGGCAAGTGAGCGTCACGGTACGCGTCCCGGCCAAGGTCAACGTCCGGCTCGCGGTGGGCGCCGCCCGCCCCGACGGGTTCCACGACCTGGCCAACGTCTTCCTCGCCGTCGGCCTGTACGACGAGGTGACGGTGACCCCGGCGGAGGAACTCCGGATCACCTGCGAGGGCCCGGACGCCGGCCAGGTCCCGCTGGACCGCACCAACCTCGCCGCGCGCGCCGCGCTCGCCCTCGCCGCGCGCCGGGGCATCGAGCCGGACGTGCACCTCCACATCGCCAAGGACATCCCGGTCGCCGGCGGCATGGCGGGCGGCAGCGCGGACGGCGCGGGCGCGCTGCTCGCGTGCGACACGCTGTGGGGCACGGGCGCCTCGCGCGAGGAACTCCTGGAGATCTGCGCCGAGCTGGGCAGCGACGTGCCGTTCAGCCTGGTCGGCGGGGCGGCGCTCGGCGTCGGGCGGGGCGAGCGGCTGACGGAGCTGGAGGTCGGCGGCACCTTCCACTGGGTGTTCGCGATGGCCGGGCGCGGCCTGTCCACCCCGGCGGTGTTCCGCGAGTTCGACCGGCTCGCACAGGGCCGGGAGATCCCGGAGCCGGTGGCCTCGCCGGACCTGTCGGCCGCGCTCGCGAAGGGCGACCCGGACGCGCTGGCCGCGGCCGTCTTCAACGACCTCCAGCCGGCGGCGCTGTCCCTGTTCCCGGAGCTGGCGGACACGCTGGCGGCGGGACGCGGCGCGGGCGCGCTGGCCGCGCTGGTCTCCGGGTCCGGTCCCACGACGGCGTTCCTGGTGCGGGACGCCGGGGCGGCTCAGCAGGTGGCCGAGGCCCTGCGGGCGTCGGGGACGTGCGGGGCGGTACGGGTGGCGGCGGGGCCGGTGGCGGGGGCGACGGTTCTCTAGGGGGTCGGAACCCGTCGATGGCAGTCAGGTCGACGTCGATGCCGAAGGGCACGGACGACTTGACACGGTCGTGATGGATGCCGGTCAACGCGTACGTGCCGGTCGCCTCACCACGTTCGTACACCTGGACGACGGGACGCCTGTCCCGGCCAGGTCGTCCACGGTGTAGCCGTCCTGCGGCGGCACCGGCCAGTGGACGCGGTGCTGCGTCCCGACCACGTCACCACGAAGAGTGACCGCCCCCTCACTCCCCGCCCCCACCCCCCGAAGCCCTACGCTAGAAGGCTGACCCACACGGTGGAGCCGCATGTCGATACCGCCCCGCGCACAGGAGTGAAATGGCCGTCAACCTGGTCAATGTCGAGAACGTCAGCAAGGTCTACGGCACCCGTGCCCTGCTGGACGGCGTCTCGCTCGGCGTGTCGGAAGGGGACCGGATCGGGGTCGTCGGACGCAACGGC
The DNA here is from genome assembly GCF_055583025.1 of Streptomyces sp. NPDC104831. NCBI lineage: Bacteria > Bacillati > Actinomycetota > Actinomycetes > Kitasatosporales > Streptomycetaceae > Streptomyces > Streptomyces sp. NPDC104831. The sequence continues at coordinate 32,398 of NZ_JBVJOT010000038.1, read as the reverse complement.
GACGGGAAGACCACCCTCATCCGGATGCTCGCCAAGCTGGAGGAGGCCGACACCGGACGGATCACGCACTCCGGCGGGCTGCGGCTCGGCGTTCTCACCCAGCACGACTCCCTCGACCCCGCCGCCACCGTCCGCCACGAGGTGATCGGCGACATGGCCGACCACGAGTGGGCCGGCAACGCCAAGGTCCGGGACGTGCTCACCGGACTGTTCGGCGGGCTGGACCTGCCGGGCTTCCCCAAGGGGCTGGACACCGTCATCGGGCCGCTCTCCGGCGGCGAGCGGCGCCGGATCGCGCTGGCCAAGCTGCTCATCGAGGAACAGGACCTGGTCGTCCTGGACGAGCCCACCAACCACCTCGACGTCGAGGGCATCGCCTGGCTCGCCGAGCACCTGCGGAGCCGGCGCTCGGCGCTGGTCTGCGTCACCCACGACCGCTGGTTCCTGGACCAGGTCTGCACCCGCATGTGGGACGTGCAGCGCGGTGACGTGTACGAGTACGAGGGCGGCTACTCGGACTACGTCTTCGCGCGCGCCGAGCGCGAGCGGATCGCCGCCACCGAGGAGGCCAAGCGGCAGAACCTGATCCGCAAGGAGCTGGCCTGGCTGCGGCGCGGCGCGCCCGCGCGGACCTCCAAGCCGCGCTTCCGGGTGGAGGCCGCCAACGAGCTGATCGCGGACGTGCCGCCGCCCCGGGACAGCAGCGAGCTGATGAAGTTCGCCTCCTCGCGGCTCGGCAAGACGGTCTTCGACCTGGAGGACATCACCCTCCAGGCCGGGCCGAAGGTGCTGCTCGAGCACGTCACCTGGCAGCTCGGTCCGGGCGACCGGATCGGCCTGGTCGGCGTCAACGGCGCCGGGAAGACCTCGCTGCTGCGCGCCATGGCCGCCGCCGCCCGCACCGAGGGCGAGGAGCAGCCCGCCGGGGGCCGGATCTCCGTCGGCAGGACCGTCAGGCTCGCCTACCTCTCCCAGGAGGTCGCCGAACTCGACCCGACCTGGCGGGTGCTGGAGGCCGTGCAGAAGGTCCGCGAGCGCGTCGACCTCGGCAAGGGGCGCGAGATGACGGCCGGGCAGCTGTGCGAGACGTTCGGCTTCGGCAAGGAGAAGCAGTGGACGCCCGTCGGGGACCTCTCCGGCGGCGAGCGGCGGCGGCTCCAGCTGCTGAGGCTGCTCATGGACGAGCCCAACGTCCTCTTCCTGGACGAGCCCACCAACGACCTCGACATCGAGACCCTGACCCAGCTGGAGGACGTCCTCGACGGCTGGCCCGGCTCGATGGTCGTCATCTCCCACGACCGGTTCTTCGTGGAGCGGACGACGGACCGGGTGTTCGCCCTGCTCGGCGACGGCACCCTGCGGATGCTGCCGCGCGGCATCGACGAGTACCTGGAGCGGCGCCGGCGCATGGAGGAGGCGGTCGCCGAGCGGACCGCCGCCGCGGCGCCCAAGGCGGCCACGACGGAGAAGAGCGCCGCCGACCAGCGTGCCGCGAAGAAGGAACTCCAGAAGATCGAGCGCCAGTTGGACAAGGTCTCCGAGAAGGAGGGCAAGCTGCACGCGCTCATCGCCGACAACGCCACCGACTTCGCGAAGGTGGCCGAACTGGACGCCCAGCTGCGGGATCTCGCCGGGGAGCGCGAGGAACTGGAGCTGCGCTGGCTGGAACTGGCGGAGGACGCCTGATGCCGCACCCGGCGCGCGGAGCGGGCGCGTGCGCTGGGTGAAGGGGACGTGAAGGCGCGTAACGAGGACATCACGGGCCGGTCCTCCCTTGGGAACAGGGGCGGGCGCGGCCCCGTGTGCCGTCGGTGCCGGGTGATAGAAAGAGCCGTCTGAAAACCGTCTGAGAAACGGCCCAGAGGCGTCCGTCGCGTGCTTCGGGGCATGGCTAGAAATCAGTGAACGAGGGGGAAGAGCGCTGATGACCCAGCCGCCCGACCAGCCGCCGCACGGCGGCTTCGGAGCACCACAGGACCAGCCGCCGGGCGCGGGCGGCTTCGGCGCCCCCGAACCCCCGCCCCCGCAGGGCGCCTTCGGCGCGCCCCAGCCCCCCGCCGGGCCTCCCGGCTTCGGCGCCCCGCAGGCGCCCTCGGCCCCGGCGGGATACGGCGCGCCCCAGCCGCCCGCCGCGCCCCCGCAGCCCCAGCCGGGCTACGGCTACCCGCAGCAGCCCGGCCCGTACGGGACCGCCCCGGGGCCCTACGGCCCGCCGCAGCCGGGCCCCTACGGGCATCCGCAGCAGCCGGGCCCGTACGGTGCCCCGCAGGCCGGTTACGGCCCGCCCCAGCCGCCGTACCCGGGTATGCCCGGGACGGCGCCCGGCATACCCGGGGCCGCGCCGGCCTCCAGGAAGAAGACGGCCCTGATCATCGGGTCCGCGGTCGCCGCGCTGCTCGTCATAGGCGGCACGGTGTTCGCGGTCACCGGCGGCGACGACGAGGGCGGCGGCGGGAAGAAGCCCGTCGCCCGGCACAGCGACGGCCCGGTGCACTCCGCCACCGCCTCGCCGACGGCCTCCGGCGGCGCGGACCCGGACCACCTCAACGACGGGCGCGGGCCCGGCGAGGCCAGGGTGCTCTGGTACGCGCCGGCCCCCGACGCCCCCGCGTCCGGCGCCGACGCGCCCGGCATGTGGATCACCGGCGACACCGCGGTGAAGGCGGCGTACAAGCAGGTCTTCGCCTTCGGCACCGAGGACGGCCGCACCGCCTGGGGGCCGCTCTCGCTGCCGCAGAAGATCTGCGCGGTCACCCCGCACAAGTCGGCCGACGACAAGGTCGTCGTGGCGTACATGAGCGGCGCCGGCGACCACGCCAAGTGCAACCAGCTCCAGCAGATCGACCTGCGCACCGGCGAGAAGGGCTGGAGCGGCGAGGTCGCCGACGGCGGCCTGTTCGACAGCGCGCTCACCATCGAGCTGACGGTCAGCGGAAAGACGCTGATGGTGGGCCGTTCCCAGTCGGGCACGGCGTACGACATCGGCACCGGCAAGAAGCTGTACGACAAGAAGCGGTACGGCGCGGCCTGCTTCCCGGCCGCCTTCGCGGGCGGCACCGACCGGCTGGTCCAGGTGTCCTCCTGCGGCGTCGGCACCTCCGACGAGCACGAGGAGCTCCAGGAGCTGGACCCGGCGAACGGCGCGGTGCGCTGGACGCAGAAGCTCAAGAAGGGCTGGGAGGTCAGCCGCACCTACTCGGTCGACCCGCTCGTGGTCTACCTGACCAACCGCGACAAGAAGACCTGGAACATCTCCTCCTTCACCAAGGACGGCAAGTTCCGTTCCGAGGTCGCGGTGGACGAGAAGTTCGCCCCCCGCTGCGGCTGGGCGATCCTCGAACGCGAGCTGCAGGGCTGCCAGGGGGTCGCGGTCGACGCGGACACGCTCTACCTGCCCACCGACGCCACCGTCAGCGCCAACGAGATCGTGGCCGTCGGCCTCGCCGACGGCAAGGAGAAGTGGCGGGTGAAGTCCCCGTCCGACCGGCCGATGTACCCGCTGAAGACCGAGGGCGGCAAGCTCGTCGCGTACGTGCAGCCGTCGTACGACACGGGCGGCCAGGTGGTGTCGGTGCCGACCGCCGGCTCCGCGCACCGGACGACCGCGCTGCTGCGCAACCCCCAGGGCGCCGCCGGCGTCGAGGGCGCCTTCTACGACGGTGTCCTCGACTGGAGCGGCGGGCGGCTGTTCGTCTCCTCGGGCCGGCTGTCCGGTGACGACGACTCCAAGGAGAAGCTGATCATGGCCTTCGGCAACTGAGCCGGCGCCAGGTCCCGCCTTCCCCCGTCCCCTCCGCCGCCCGTCCGCCAAGCGTTCCACCGAGGTTCCCGTCGCCATGACCCAGCCGCCCCCGCCGCCACCCCATCAGCCGCCCCCGCCGGGCTCCGGCCACCCGCCGCAGCCGCCCCAGCCGGGCTACGGCCACCCGCCCCAGCCGCCGGCACCCGGATACGGCCCGCCCGGCGCGCAGCCCCATCCCTACGCCCAGCAGCCCCCGGCCTACGGCGCCCAGCAGCCGCCGGTCCAGCCCCCGGCGTACGCCCCCCAGCCGGGCAATCCCTACGCCCAGCCCGCGCAGCCCCCGCAGGGGGTGCAGCCGGGATACGGGTATCCGGGGCCGGGACAGTTGCCGACCGCGCCGATGGCGCCGGTGGCGCCGCCGCCCACGGCGGGCGGCGGACGGCGCGGCACCACCGTGTTCATCGTGGTGGCGGCGGTCGTCGCCATCGCGCTGATCGTCGGCGGCGGCGTCTGGTACGCCACGTCCGCCGGGGACGACGGCCACGCCCACGACCCCGTCTCCTCGGCCGGCCGGACCGGCGGCACGGGCGGCGGTTCCGGGGACACCGGCGGCACCGGCGGCACCGGCGGCGGTGGCGGCAAGGAGAAGGCGCCGGACGATCCGGCCGCCAAGGTGCTCTTCGACGTGCCGCTGCCCAAGACGGACGACACGGTCGTCACCTCCGGCTCCTGGCTGACCGACACCGTGTACGCCAAGAGCGGCATCGCGGAGGTCGTCGGCTACGACCCGGCCGACGGCTCCGAGCTGTGGACGGTCAAGCTGCCCGGCCCGGTCTGCGCGGCCGCCGACCACGTCGACGAGGACGGCCGGACGGCGGTCACCTTCCAGCCGAAGATGCCCGCGAAGGGCTCCTCCGCCGGATGCAGCCAGGTCGCCGCGATCGACCTCGCCGCGGGAAAGCGGCTGTGGACCAAGTCGGTCGCCTCCGGTGACTACCCGGTCACCTTCCAGAACGTGACGGTGGCCCAGCACACCGTCGCGGTCGGCAGCTCCGACGGCGGCGCCGCGTTCGACATCGACTCCGGCAAGGCGCTGTGGCAGCCGAAGCCGGGCGACACCTGCGCCGACGCCGGGTACGGCGGCGGCACCCGGCTGGTCGCGGTCCGCAAGTGCGGCTCGTACGACGACCGGAAGCTGCACATCCAGACCATCGACCCGAAGACCGGCAAGGTGCTCTCCGAGTACCGGATGCCCGACGGCGTCGACTACGCGTCCGTCGTCTCCACCGACCCGCTGGTGGTGGCCGCCGACGTCGGCGACGCCGCCGGCGACGGCAGCGGGGTCTCGGACTACTTCTCCATCGACCACGAGACCGGCCGGCTGCTCGCCCGCATCGCCGCGCCCGGCGACACCTACGGGGGCCGCTGCGACGGCATCACCCGCGTCGAGGGCTGCAACCAGGTCGTCGCCGGCGACGGCAGGCTGTACCTGATGACCGAGCCGCACGACGGCAAGGCCGAGTACAGCAGGACGAACGAGATCGTCGCCTTCGACCTCCGGAGCGGCAAGCCGACCGGGCAGCGCGCCGAGGCCGGCGACGGCTACACGATCTCCCCGCTGCGCATGGACGGCGGCAACCTGCTGGCCTACAAGGCGCCGCCGTACAACAAGGGCGGCCAGGTCGTCAGCATCGACGGCGGCACCTTCAAGGAGGCCAAGCTGCTGGAGAACCCCGCCGAGCGCACCGTGCACGAGGCGGAGACCAGTCTGCTGCCGGAGTACGCCGAGCTGCTCTTCGGCAAGGGCCGCCTGTACATGGCGGCGCAGTTCGCCCACAAGCCCAACCGGACGTACGACAAGGAGTACCTGGTGATGGCGTTCGGCACGGGCGGCTGACCGGGCGCGGGCGCCGTCTCCGGACTCGCCTGAACGAGTGAACTGCCTTGCGGTGCCCCGGATTTCATCGATCCGGGGCACTTCTCATCTGGAGTGGCAGCGCGACGTCGAACAAGCGTGTAGCTTCCGGGGGCATGAAGCGCGGGGGTGCCGGGGGGACTGGGGGGGTTGCTCTATGGGAGTGCGGCTCATGGTCGTCGACGACCACCGCCTGCTCGCGGAGGCGCTGGCGTCGGCGCTCAAGCTGCGCGGGCACCGCGTGGTCGCCGCGGCGGCACCGGCCGCGGGCGCGGCGGACCTGGTGATCGCGCGGGCGCCCGAGGTGTGCCTGCTGGGCACGGCGGCCCCGGCCGAGCCGGGCGTCTTCGACCCGATCGTCCGGATCAAGCGGGAGCGTCCGCAGGTCGCGGTGGTGGTGCTGGGCCCGGTGCCGTCGCCGCGCGGGATCGCGGCGGCCTTCGCGGCGGGCGCGTCGGGGTACGTACGGCACGACGAGCGGATCGAGGGCGTCGAGCGGGCCCTCATGAAGGCCCGGGCCGGGGAGGCGGCGGTGGCCCCGCAACTGCTCCAGGGCGCGTTCGGCGAGCTGCTGAACCCGGCGGCGCAGCCCGATGACGAGGCCCAGCGGCTGCTGGAGATGCTGACCCCGCGCGAGGTGGAGGTCCTGGTCCGGGTCGCCGACGGCGAGGACACCCGCCTGATCGCGGCGGGCATGGGCATCGCCCCCAGCACGGCCCGCACCCACGTCCAGCGGGTCCTGATGAAACTGGGCGTGGGCTCCAGGCTGGAGGCAGCGGCCCTGGCCGCCCGCACGGGCCTGCTGGAGCGGGCGGGCCCGCGCCGGGGGCCGGCCCGGGGATAGCCGGGCCGGCCGCGGGGGCGACCGGCCCCCGCGGCCGGCGTACGGCGTCAGCTACCCGGGTGCTCCTCCGCCGGTTCCTCGGCCACCGGCACCGGTGGCGGAGTGGGCCGCAGCTTCAGCCACGCCAGGAAGAAGATCCCCAGCAGCAGCATGCCGATTCCGGTCCACAGGTTGATGTTGACGCCCTCGGCCTTGTCGATCGCGGCCTGGGAGTCGGTGATGCCCGCGATCGTGACGATGACGCCGTAGACCACGAACAGCCCGCCGATGATGCGGCGCAGGTCGAAGATGCGCGCCGCCGTCGCGGACTTGGTCTCCAGTTCGGAGACCTCCCGCTGGACGTCGTGCTCGGTGGTGTGCGGCGGACGGTGCTCGGGACGCTCGGTCATGGTTTCCTCGATCCTCCCGCGTCAGAACGAGAACGGGACGTAGCAGACGGCGGCCAGGACGACCGCGCCCCAGCCCAGCAGGGCCGGCTTGCGGTACCAGGCGTCGTCGCCCTCGGCGGGCGGTTCGGACATGCCGGGGGAGCGGGTGCCGTAGACCAGGCCCTCCAGCTCCTGCGCCGGCTTCGGCTTGGTGAACAGGGACACCGCGATCATCACGACCGCGCCGGCGACGAAGCCCGCGATCGCGGAGACGAAGTTGGCGCCCTGGTCGGAGGGGATGGAGAGGATGCCCTTCTTGTAGAAGACGAAGTAGTTGATCATCGCCGCGGTGGTGCCGGCCAGCAGGCCCCAGAAGCCGGACTTGGCGGACGCGCGCTTCCAGAACATGCCGACGATGAAGACGACGAACATCGGCACGTTGAAGAAGGAGAACAGCGTCTGGAGGTAGCTCATGATGTTCGAGAACGAGGACGCCAGGAACGCCGTGCCGACCGAGGCGCAGACGCCGATCACGGTGATCAGCCGGCCGAACCGCACGTAGTAGTCGTCCTCGCGGCCGCGCACCACGTACTTCGCCCAGATGTCGTTGGTGAACACCGTGTTGAACGACGACACGTTCGCCGCCATGCCCGCCATGAAGGCCGCCAGCAGACCGGTGACGGCGATGCCGAGCACGCCGTTGGGCAGCAGTTCCTGCATCAGGTACGGGATGGCGTCGTTGTACTGGAGCCCGGACTTCGCGGTGCCGATCGTCGGCACGAGCGCGGCGGCGACCAGACCCGGGATCATCACCAGGAAGACGATGAAGATCTTCGGGAAGGCGGCGATGAGCGGGGTCCGCTGCCCGGCGGAGAGGTTCTTCGCGGACAGGGCGCGCTGCACCTCGGCGAAGTTGGTGGTCCAGTAGCCGAAGGAGAGCACGAAGCCGAGACCGAGGACGATGGTGAGCCAGTTGGCGCCGAGCGGGTTGGCCTCGCCGATGCCGGTGCCGCCCCAGGCCGTGGTGAAGTCGGCGCCGTGCTGCGCGGTGAGCTTGTCGGTCAGGCCGTCCCAGCCGCCGACCTTCTTCAGGCCGAGCACGGTGATGGGGATGAGCGCGGCGAGGATGACGAAGAACTGGAGCACCTCGTTGTAGATCGCCGAGGACAGGCCGCCCAGGGTGATGTAACCGAGCACCAGGGCGCCGGCGACGAGGATGGCGACCCACTTCGGCCAGCCGAGCAGGGCCTCGACCACGAGGGCGAGGGCGTAGAGGTTGACGCCGGCGATCAGCACCGCGGCGAACGCGAACAGCGCCGAGCTGAGCAGGTGGGCGGCCTTGTCGAAGCGCAGCAGCAGGAACTCGGGGACCGAGCGGACCTTGCTGCCGTAGTAGAAGGGCATCATCACCAGGCCGAGGAAGACCATGGCGGGGATGGCGCCGATCCAGTACCAGTGGACGGTGTAGGCGCCGTACTGGGCGCTGTTGGCGGCCATGCCCAGGATCTCGGTGGCCGCCAGGTTCGCCGAGATGAAGGCGAGGCCGGTGATCCAGGCGGGCAGCGAGCGTCCGGAGAGGAAGAAGTCGAGGCTGGTCTTGACGGAGCGGCGGGCGGCGAGGCCGATGCCGAGGACGACGACGAAGTAGATCGCCAGGATCGCGTAGTCCAGCCAGTTGGTGGGGAGCCGTAGCTCCGCCGCCAGGGTGGGGGCGTATGTGGGGGTTTGCATGAGAACTCGCTTCGTTGCGCGAACTGATCCAGAGCGGAACCTACGCCGCCGTGTTCGGTATTTGAACACTTGGGCTGATGTTCTTTGTTTGATTGTGATCGAGCGCGGGGCGTTGTCGAGTTGTGGTCTGTTATGTTTGATTGTGTTGAGTGATGGCGTGGGGGACGTGGAGGAGTCAGGCGTGAAGAAGACCTCGACCCGGCTGGCCGACGGTCGTGAGCTGATCTACTACGACCTGCGGGACGACACCGTGCGCGACGCGGTGGACCGGCGCCCGCTGGACCGTACGGTCACCACGTCCGAGATCCGGCCCGACCCGCTGCTCGGCGACAGCGTCGCCGTCGCCTCGCACCGCCAGGGCCGCACCTACCACCCGCCGGCCGACGAGTGCCCGTTGTGCCCGACGCACGGCGACCGGCTCAGCGAGATCCCCGACTCCTCGTACGACGTCGCCGTCTTCGAGAACCGCTTCCCCTCCCTCGCGGGCGACTCCGGGCGCTGCGAGGTCGTCTGCTTCACCTCCGACCACGACGCCTCCTTCGCCGACCTCACCCCCGGACAGGCCCGCCTGGTGCTGGACGCGTGGACGGACCGCACCTCGGAGCTGTCCCATCTGCCCTCCGTGGAGCAGGTGTTCTGCTTCGAGAACCGCGGCGCCGAGATCGGCGTGACCCTGGGCCACCCGCACGGGCAGATCTACGCCTACCCCTTCACCACCCCGCGCACCGCGCTGATGCTCCGCTCGCTCGCCGCCCACCGGGAGGCGACCGGCGGGGAGAACCTGTTCGACGCGGTCCTGGAGAGGGAACTCGCCGGCGAGCGGGTCGTCCTTGAGGGTGAACACTGGGCGGCCTTCGTGCCGTACGCGGCCCACTGGCCGTACGAGGTGCACCTGTACCCCAAGCGCCGCGTGCCCGATCTGCTCGCGCTGGACGAGGCGGCACGCACAGAGTTCCCCCAGGTGTATCTGGAACTGTTGAAGCGGTTCGACCGGATCTTCGGCGAGGGTGAGCCTCCGACGCCGTACATCGCGGCCTGGCACCAGGCCCCGTTCGGCACGCTGGAGGAGTTCGACGGCGTGACGCGCGACGACTTCGCGCTCCACCTCGAGCTTTTCACCGTCCGCCGTACTTCCGGCAAGCTGAAGTTTCTCGCGGGTTCCGAGTCCGGCATGAACGTGTTCATCAACGACGTGCCGCCGGAGCGCGCGGCCGAGCGACTGCGAGAGGTAGCGAGTTCATGAAGTACCTGGTGACGGGTGGCGCGGGATACGTCGGCAGTGTCGTGGCCCAGCACCTGCTGGAGGCCGGGCACGAGGTCACCGTCCTGGACAACCTCTCCACCGGCTTCCGCGCGGGCGTGCCCGCCGGTGCCGCCTTCATCGAGGGCGACATCCGCGACGCCGCCAAGTGGCTCGACCCCTCCTTCGACGGCGTGCTGCACTTCGCGGCGTTCTCGCAGGTCGGCGAGTCGGTGCAGAAGCCGGAGAAGTACTGGGACAACAACGTCGGCGGCAGCATGGCGCTGCTCGCCGCGATGCGCGAGGCCGGCGTGCGCAGGCTGGTGTTCTCCTCCACCGCCGCCACCTACGGCGAGCCCGAGCAGACCCCCATCCGGGAGACCGCCCCGACGCGGCCCACCAGCCCCTACGGCGCCTCCAAGCTCGCCGTCGACCACATGATCACCGGCGAGGCGCACGCCCACGGCCTGGCCGCGGTCTCCCTGCGCTACTTCAACGTGGCCGGTGCCTACGGCGCCTGCGGCGAGCGGCACGACCCCGAGTCGCACCTCATCCCGCTGGTCCTCCAGGTCGCCCAGGGCCGCCGCGACGCGATCTCGGTCTACGGCGACGACTACCCCACCCCCGACGGCACCTGCGTCCGCGACTACATCCACGTGGCGGACCTGGCCGACGCCCACCTGCTGGCCCTGGGCGCCGCCGCCCCCGGCGAGCACCTGATCTGCAACCTCGGCAACGGCAACGGCTTCTCCGTCCGCGAGGTCATCGAGACCGTCCGCGAGGTCACCGGCCACCCGATCCCCGAGGTGACCGCCGGGCGCCGGGGCGGCGACCCGGCGGTCCTGGTCGCCTCCGCGGACACCGCCCGCGAGAAACTGGGCTGGAACCCGACCCGCGCGGACCTCGCGGGCATCGTCGCGGACGCGTGGGAGTTCGCGCAGAGCATCACGAGGGAGCACTAGTGGGGGCACAGCAGGTCGCGGACCGCTTCGCCGAGCTGTACGGCGCCCGGCCGGAGGGCGTCTGGGCGGCGCCGGGCCGGGTCAACCTGATCGGCGAGCACACCGACTACAACGACGGCTTCGTCATGCCGTTCGCGCTGCCGCACCAGGCGCTCGCGGCGGTCTCCCGCCGCACCGACGGCGTCCTGCGGCTGCACTCGGCGGACATCGGGGGCGGGATCGTCGAACTGCGCCTGGACGCCCTCGCGCCCGGGACCGACCAGGACTGGACGGCGTACCCGGCGGGTGTCGTGTGGGCGCTGCGCGAGGCGGGCCACGAGATCACCGGCGCCGACGTCCACCTGGCGTCCACGGTGCCCACCGGCGCGGGCCTGTCCTCCTCCGCCGCCCTGGAGGTCGTGGTCGCGCTCGCGCTGAGCGACCTGCACGGCCTGGGCCTGGAGCGCTGGCGGCTGGCCCGGCTCTGCCAGCGCGCCGAGAACGTCTACGTCGGCGCGCCGACCGGCATCATGGACCAGACGGCGTCGGCCTGCTGCGAGCCGGGCCACGCGCTGTTCCTGGACACCCGCGACCTGTCCCAGCGGCAGATCCCCTTCGACCTCGCGGCCCGGGGACTGCGGCTGCTGGTGGTGGACACCCAGGTCAAGCACGCGCACAGCGGCGGCGAGTACGGCAGGCGCCGGGCCGGCTGCGAGAAGGGCGCGGCCCTGCTCGGCGTCGACGCCCTGCGCGACATCCCGTACGACGGCCTGGACGCGGCCCTCGCCCGCCTCGGCGACGAGGAGGAGGTCGTCCGCCTCGTCCGGCACGTGGTCACGGAGGACGAGCGGGTCGAGCGCACGGTCGCCCTGCTGCGGGCCGGCGACCCCCGCGCCATCGGCCCCGTCCTCACCGAGGGCCACGCCTCCCTGCGCGACGACTTCCGCGTCTCCTGCCCGGAACTGGACCTGGTCGTCGACACCGCCCTGGCCCACGGCGCGCTCGGCGCCCGCATGACCGGCGGCGGTTTCGGCGGCTCGGCGATCGTCCTCGCCGAGGCCACGGACGTCGACACGCTGACGAAGGCGGTCGAGGAGGCCTTCGCCACGGCCGGCCACGCGGCTCCCCGCACCTTCGAGGCGGTCCCCTCGCCGGGCGCCCGGCGCCTCGTCTGAGGGGTCCCGTCAGCCCAGCCGCTTCGTCAGGGTGTACTCCGTGATCCCCGGGGGGTAGTCGGGGATCACGCAGACCACCTCGTAGCCCTGTTTGCGGTAGAAGCCGGGGGCCTGGAAGTCCCAGGTCTCCAGGCGGGCACGGGCGCAGCCGCGGGCGAGGGCCAGGCGCTCCGCCTCGGCGAGCAGGCGGGAGCCGAGGCCCGTGCCGCGGTGACGGGCGTCGACCCACAGGTAGGTGATGTGCAGCCAGGCCGTCCAGGTGTGGCCGACCAGGCCGCCCGCCAGGTCGCCGGCGGAGTCCAGCGCCCACACGTGCAGGGGTGCCTCGCGCTCGCCGGCGGTGCCGCGCAGCGCGGCGAGCACCGGGGACGCGGCCGTGTTGGCCTCCCGCAGCCGCGAGCGGAGCAGATCACGTCGGCCCTTGTCGACTTCCGCCTCAATACGAAACATGCGGCACACCATAAACGCGCCGGACGGCCAGTTCTGCAAATCTCCTTCCGCTGCGTGCTGCCATCCGTACTCTGTGGAACAGCACCGGTGGGGGCCGGTGCCGCTCAGGGGGCGAGACAGGCGGGTGCGGCGCCCGCGGTGGGGCAGCGGTCTCCGTGACGGCGGCAGCCGTACGGCGCGTGTCCCCGCCCACGGGTGCCGCGTCCGGATGCGTCGTCGTTCTCCGCATGTTCTCCCGGTATTGCCGGACCGGCCTGTTTCCGGAGCCTTCCGGACCTTGGACATCCCCTGCTCCACGCGGAGCCCGGGGAAGGGGGTTACGTGGTTCGTATCCGAGTCCTCGTCGTCGACGACCACCGCATCTTCGCCGAGTCGCTGGCCGCGGCCCTGGCCGCCGAGCCGGACGTCGACGTCTTCGCCGCCGGCAGCGGCCCGGCCGCGCTGCGCTGCCTGGAACGGGCGGCCGGCGAGGGCCGCCGCTACGACGTCCTGCTGGTCGACGCCGACCTGGGCGGCCCCCCGCCCGGCGCCCGCCCGGCCGTACCGGTGCGCGACGGCAACGAGGAGGGCCTGGTCGACGGCATCTCCCTGGTCGCCGGGGTGCGCACCGCCCAGCCCGGCGTGCGCAGCGTCGTCCTCGCCGAGAAGGACGACCCGCGCCGCGCGGCCCACGCCCTCCAGGCCGGCGCCTGCGGCTGGGTCGCCAAGGACTGTTCGCTGTCCCGGCTGCTGACGGTGATACGGGGCGTGCTGCGCGACGAGACGCACCTGCCGCCCGCGCTGCTCACCGGGGTGCTGAAGGAGCTGACGGCGGCCCGCCGGCACCGCACCGAGAGCGAGCGGCTGGTGGAGTCCCTCACCCCCAGGGAACGGGAGGTGCTGCGCTGCATGGTCGCCGGGCTCGGCCGCAAGGCCGTCGCGGAGCGGCTGTTCCTCTCCCCGCACACCGTCCGCACCCACATGCAGAACGTCCTCGGCAAACTGGGCGTCCACTCCACGCTGGCCGCCGTGGCGCTCGCCCGCCGGGCCGGGGTGGGCCCGGCGGACCTAACCGGGGATGTTGTCGAACGGGGCGGTCAGCTGGCGTAGCAGCCCCGCCAGTTCACCGCGCTGGGCGCGGGACAGCTCGGCGAGGATCGCCCGTTCCTGCTCCAGCAGTCCCGCCAGCGCCTGGTCCGCGCGGTCCCGGCCCTCGTCGGTCAGCCGGACCAGCACCCCCCGCCGGTCGCTGGGGTCGGGCAGCCGCTCCACCAGGCCCTTCTTCGCCAGCCGGTCGATGCGGTTGGTCATCGTGCCGGAGGTGACCAGGGTCTGCGTCAGCAGCTGGCCGGGGGAGAGCTGGTACGGCGTGCCCGCGCGCCGCAGCGCGGTCAGCACGTCGAACTCCCAGGGCTCGAGCTGGTGCTCGGCGAAGGCGAGCCGGCGCGCACGGTCCAGGTGCCGGGCGAGCCGGCTGACCCGGCTCAGTACTTCCAGCGGCTCCACGTCGAGGTCGGGGCGCTCCCGGCGCCACGCTGCGACCAGCCGATCGACCTCGTCCTCCATGGAGATCAGTGTAGTGGTTGTGTCGACGTGAAGTCTCTTGATATCGACTCTCTTGACGTCGAGAGATCTGTGGGGGGAAGGTGGAGGACATGACGCCTTCCCGTCCGGTCCCCCCGTCCCGCTGGGACCCCGCCCAGTACCTGCGCCACGCCGGTCACCGCGCCCGCGCCTTCACCGACCTCCTCGCCCGCGTCCCCGGCCCGCCCCGCGACCGGCCCCGCGTCGCCGACCTCGGCTGCGGCCCCGGCAACGTCACCGCCCTGCTCGCCGAGCGCCTGCCCGCCGCCCGCGTCACGGGCTACGACAACTCGCCCGAGATGCTGGAGCGGGCCCGCGCCGATCACGAGGGGCCGACGCCGGGCGGCGGCCGGCTCGACTTCGCCCACGCCGACGTGCGGACCTGGACGCCCGGGGAGCCGTACGACCTGATCGTCTCCAACGCCACCCTGCAATGGGTGCCGGGCCACGCCGACCGGTTCGCGGACTGGATCGCCGCCCTGGAACCCGGCGGCACCCTCGCCTTCCAGGTCCCCGACAACCTCGACGCCCCGCTGCACGCGCTGCTGCGCGACCTCGCCGCCGCGCCCCGCTGGCGCTCCCGCCTCGCCGGCGTCCCGCGCGCCACGGACTCCGTGCATCCGCCCGGCCTCTACCTGGACCGCCTCGCCCGCCTCGGCTGCGCGGCCGACGTGTGGCAGACCACCTACCAGCACGTCCTGCAGGGCGAGGACCCGGTGCTCGACTGGGTGAAGGGGACCGGGCTGCGGCCCGTCCTGACCGCGCTCGCCGACGACCCCGGGGCCCGCGAGGCGTTCCTCGCGGAGTACCGGGACCTGCTGCGCACCGCCTACCCGAGCACCCCCTACGGCACGGTCCTGCCGTTCCGCCGGCTGTTCGCGGTCGCGGTCAGGCCGTCGCGGTGAAGCCGTCGGGACGGGGCCCCCGCGAGGAGGCCGCCGGGACGGGGCCGCGGCCCTGAGGGCGTGCCGCGAGCCCGGCCTACGCCTTGCGGTGGCCTATCAACCGCGGCTTCGGCTCCAGCCCGTCCAGGCCGTGCCAGGCCAGGTTCACCAGGTGCGCCGCCACCTCCGCCTTCTTCGGCCGGCGCACGTCCAGCCACCACTGCCCGGTCAGCGCCACCATCCCGACCAGAGCCTGGGCGTACAGCGGGGCGAGCTTCGGATCGAAGCCCCGCGACTTGAACTCGCGGCCCAGGATGTCCTCCACCTGGGTGGCGATGTCGGAGATCAGGGACGCGAAGGACCCCGTGGACTGCGGGATGGGGGAGTCGCGGACCAGGATGCGGAACCCGTCCGTGTACTCCTCGATGTAGTCCAGCAGCGCGAACGCCGCCTGCTCGCACAGCTCACGCGGGTGCCCGGCCGTCAGCGAGCCGGTGACCATGTCCAGCAGCCGGCGCATCTCCCGGTCCACCACCACCGCGTACAGCCCCTCCTTGCCGCCGAAGTGCTCGTACACCACCGGCTTGGACACCCCGGCCTTCGCCGCGATCTCCTCCACCGACGTGCCCTCGAAGCCCTTCGCCGCGAAAAGGGTGCGACCGATCTCCAGCAACTGCTGGCGGCGCTCGGCACCGGTCATACGGGTCCGGCGGGTCCGCCGCTGCTTGTCGTTGCCTGGATTGCTGCTGGAGTCGGTCGCCACGGCGTCAATCATGCCGCCTCGGCGGACTCCCTCCGGCGCCGGGAACCGCCTTCCCCGGTGTCACGCCGCGAATCGATACGCGAGCGTGACGGCCAGCGCACGTCGTACGCCCAGCCCAGCTGCTCGAACCAGCGGATGAACCGCGCCGAGGAGTCCAGCTGGCCGCGCATCACCCCGTGCCGCGCCGAGGTCGGGTCGGCGTGGTGCAGGTTGTGCCAGGACTCGCCGCAGGACAGGATCGCCAGCCACCACACGTTGCCCGAGCGGTCCCGCGACTTGAACGGCCGCTTGCCCACCGCGTGGCAGATCGAGTTGATCGACCACGTCACATGGTGCAACAGCGCCACCCGGACGAGTGAACCCCAGAAGAACGCGGTGAACGCGCCCCACCACGACATCGTCACCAGCCCGCCGATCAGCGGCGGCAGCAGCAGCGACACCAGCGTCCACAGCACGAACTGCCGGGAGATCGCCCGCATCGCCGGATCCTTGACCAGGTCCGGGGCGTACTTCTCCTGCGGGGTCTGCTCCTCGTCGAACATCCAGCCGATGTGCGCCCACCACAGGCCCTTCATCAGCGCCGGGACCGTCTCCCCGAACCGCCACGGGGAGTGCGGATCGCCCTCGGCGTCGGAGAACTTGTGATGCCTGCGGTGATCGGCCACCCACCGCACCAGCGGGCCCTCCACCGCGAGCGAGCCCATGATCGCCAGCGCGATCCGCAGGGGCCGCTTGGCCTTGAACGAGCCGTGGGTGAAGTACCGGTGGAAACCGATCGTGATGCCGTGGCACCCGAGGAAGTAGAAGAACACCAGCAGGCCGAGATCCAGCCAGCTCACCCCCCATCCCCAGGCCAGCGGCACCGCCGCCACCAGCGCCAGGAACGGCACCGTGATGAAGAGCAGCAGCGTGATCTGCTCGATCGAACGCTTGCGCTCACCGCCCAGCGTGGCGGAAGGAGCAGGTGTGTCGGTGGCCTCGCGGGCCTCGTCGATCACATCGGAGCTTGAGGTCATACGCGTCCCCTGTGGGGTCGAGGGTCCAGTCGGATGCCGGGGGCCGCCGGGACCGGACGGGACTCGACGACGCTTCCCTACGGTTCCGTAACCTACGGCATCGTAAGTATGGCAGCGCGTCACGCCGCGGCAAGAGCCCCAGACCCTGCGCGTCCACATCGCCACCTATCCTTGGAACCGGTCGGACAGCGCGGTCCGCTGAAGTTTCCTTCCCGGACGCCACGGCCCGTATGCGGCGCCCCGCCGCGCGCGGTGGCCGGCCGGGTTCCCCGCCAGCCGAGCTTCAACACTGCAAGGAGCCGCAACCTGTGAGCAGTGCCGACGACCAGACCACCACAACCGGCAGCGAGCTGCGCGCCGACATCCGCCGGCTGGGCGACCTGCTGGGCGAGACCCTCGTCCGGCAGGAGGGCCCCGAACTCCTCGAACTGGTCGAGAAGGTCCGCCGCCTCACCCGCGAGGACGGCGAAGCCGCCGCCGAGCTGCTGCGTGGCACCGAACTGGAGACCGCGGCCAAGCTGGTCCGCGCCTTCTCCACCTACTTCCACCTCGCCAACGTCACCGAGCAGGTGCACCGCGGCCGGGAGCTGCGCGCCCGCCGCGCCGCCGAGGGCGGCCTGCTCTCCCGCACCGCCGACCGGCTCAAGGACGCCGACCCCGAGCACCTGCGCCAGACCGTGCAGAACCTCAACGTCCGCCCGGTCTTCACCGCCCACCCCACCGAGGCCGCCCGCCGGTCCGTCCTCAACAAGCTCCGGCGCATCGCGGCCCTCCTGGACACCCCCGTCCTCGACACCGACCGGCGCCGCCACGACGTCCGCCTCGCCGAGAACATCGACCTCGTCTGGCAGACCGACGAGCTGCGCGTCGTCCGCCCCGAACCCGCCGACGAGGCCCGCAACGCCATCTACTACCTGGACGAACTGCACGCCGGCGCCGTCGGCGACGTCCTGGAGGACCTGACCGCGGAACTGGAACGCGTCGGCGTCAAGCTCCCCGACGACACCCGCCCGCTCACCTTCGGCACCTGGATCGGCGGCGACCGCGACGGCAACCCCAACGTCACCCCCCAGGTCACCTGGGACGTCCTCATCCTCCAGCACGAACACGGCATCAACGACGCCCTGGAGATGATCGACGAGCTGCGCGGCCTGCTCTCCAACTCCATCCGCTACACCGGAGCCACCGAAGAGCTGCTCGACTCCCTCAAGACCGACCTGGAGCTGCTCCCCGAGATCAGCCCCCGCTACAAGCGCCTGAACGCCGAGGAGCCCTACCGGCTCAAGGCCACCTGCGTCCGGCAGAAGCTGGTCAACACCAAGCAGCGCCTCGCCAAGGGCACCCCCCACGAGGACGGCCGCGACTACCTCGGCACCGGCGAGCTGCTGAACGACCTCAGGATCATCCAGGCCTCCCTGCGCGAACACCGCGGCGGCCTGTTCGCCGACGGCCGCCTGGCCCGCACCATCCGCACCCTGGCCGCCTTCGGCCTCCAGCTCGCCACCATGGACGTCCGCGAACACGCCGACGCCCACCACCACGCCCTCGGCCAGCTCTTCGACCGGCTCGGCGAGGAGTCCTGGCGCTACGCCGACATGCCCCGCGAATACCGGGCCAAGCTCCTCGCCAAGGAACTGCGCTCCAGGAGGCCGCTCGCCCCGAGCCCGGCCCCCGTCGACGCCGCCGGCGAGAAGACCCTCGGCGTCTTCCAGACGGTCAGGAAGGCCCTGGAGGTCTTCGGCCCCGAGGTCATCGAGTCCTACATCATCTCCATGTGCCAGGGCGCCGACGACGTCTTCGCCGCCACCGTCCTCGCCCGCGAGGCCGGCCTCCTCGACCTGCACGCCGGCTGGGCGAAGATCGGCATCGTCCCGCTGCTGGAGACCACCGACGAGCTGAAGGCCGCCGACACCATCCTGGAGGACATGCTCTCCGACCCGTCCTACCGGCGCCTGGTCGCGCTGCGCGGCGACGTCCAGGAGGTCATGCTCGGCTACTCCGACTCCTCCAAGTTCGGCGGCATCACCACCAGCCAGTGGGAGATCCACCGCGCCCAGCGCCGACTGCGCGACGTCGCCCACCGCTACGGCGTCCGCCTGCGCCTCTTCCACGGCCGCGGCGGCACCGTCGGCCGCGGCGGCGGCCCCTCCCACGACGCCATCCTCGCCCAGCCCTGGGGCACCCTGGAGGGCGAGATCAAGGTCACCGAGCAGGGCGAGGTCATCTCCGACAAGTACCTCATCCCCTCCCTCGCCCGGGAGAACCTGGAACTGACGGTCGCGGCCACCCTGCAGGCCTCCGCCCTGCACACCGCGCCCCGCCAGTCCGACGAGGCCCTCGCCCGCTGGGACGCGGCCATGGACGTCGTCTCCGACGCCGCCCACGCCGCCTACCGGCGCCTCGTCGAGGACCCGGACCTGCCCACGTACTTCCTCGCGTCGACACCGGTCGACCAGCTCGCCGACCTGCACCTGGGCTCCCGTCCCTCCCGCCGCCCCGGCTCCGGCGTCTCGCTCGACGGCCTGCGCGCCATCCCGTGGGTGTTCGGCTGGACCCAGTCCCGGCAGATCGTCCCCGGCTGGTTCGGCGTCGGCTCCGGCCTGAAGGCCCTGCGCGAGGCCGGCCTGGACACCGTCCTCGACGAGATGCACCAGCAGTGGCACTTCTTCCGCAACTTCATCTCCAACGTCGAGATGACCCTCGCCAAGACGGACCTGCGGATCGCCCAGCACTACGTCGACACCCTCGTCCCCGACCAGCTCAAGCACGTCTTCGACACCATCAAGGCCGAACACGAGCTGACCGTCGCCGAGGTCCTGAAGGTCACCGGCGAGAAGGAACTGCTGGACGCCCAGCCCGTCCTCAAGCAGACCTTCGCCATCCGCGACGCCTACCTGGACCCCATCTCCTACCTCCAGGTCGCCCTGCTCAAGCGGCAGCGCGACGCCGCCGCGGCCGGAGTCAACCCCGACCCGCTGCTCTCCCGCGCCCTGCTCCTCACCGTCAACGGCGTGGCGGCCGGCCTGCGCAACACCGGCTGACCCCCGGTGCGAAAAGGGTGCCCCCGAGGTCGTACGACCCCGGGGGCACCCCCGTATCCCCGGCACGGCGCGCGCTCAGCGCACCGCCACGAACGCCGCCGTCAGCAGCCCCACGCCGGCCAGCCCCAGCACCCACGCCGGCCGCGCCAGCCGCATCCCGCCCGCGACCACCACCGACGCCAGCAGCAGCGCGCCGCCCAGCGGCAGCCAGGCCAGCAGGACCCCCGCCGCACCCGACCGCACCGCCTCCCCCGTGCCCGGCTTCAGCACCACGTCGTACGTCGTCCCCGTACGCACCGCCACGGACCTCGCCAGCTCCACGCGCGCCCGAGCCCGCCCCCCGGCCGACGCCGGCGTGAACGGCCCCGTACAGGCGTCCCCGGCGCACCGCGTCACCTTCACCGTGCCGGACTCACGCCCCTTCGCCAGCATCACGTGCTGCGCGGTCCCCCAGGAACCCCACACCCCGGCGAACAGGATCAGCGCGGCGAGCGCTCCCATCGCGGCGACCCGGCCGAACCGCAGCGCGGTCCCGGACGCCTGACGAGCGGTACTGGCGGTGGCAGGCATGGCCGGGATCATTGGCCATACCCCTACGACCGGTCAACTCCGGTGGGCGACCCGACCGGACAAGTCAGGAGTTGTACGCACCCTGCGCCCGCTCCAGCCCCTCCGTCACCAGACACTCCACCGCGTCCGCCGCACGGTCCACGAAGAAGTCCAGCTCCTTGCGCTCCACCGACGCGAAGTCCTTCAGCACGAAATCGGCCACCTGCATCCGCCCCGGCGGCCGGCCGATCCCGAACCGCACCCGGTGGTAATCCGGCCCCATCGCCTTCGTCATCGACTTCAGACCGTTGTGCCCGTTGTCCCCGCCGCCCAGCTTCAGCCGCAGCGTGCCGTAGTCGATGTCCAGCTCGTCATGGACCGCCACGATGTTCCCCACCGGAACCTTGTAGAAGTCCCGCAGCGCGTTCACCGGACCGCCGGACAGATTCATGAACGACATCGGCTTCGCCAGGATCACCCGACGGCTCGCCGGCCCGGCCGGGCCGATCCGCCCCTCCAGCACCTGCGCCTGCGCCTTGCCCGCCCGCTTGAACCTCCCCCCGATCCGCTCCGCGAGCAGGTCCGCCACCATGAAACCGACATTGTGCCGGTTCATCGCGTACTCCGGCCCCGGATTGCCGAGCCCGACGATCAGCCACGGGACACTGGCGGGAGTGGTCACGTCCATCTCTCCTTGATACGCGCCAGCCGCTGCCCCCCGGGGGAACAGCGGCTGACGAAACGACGACTTGAGAGGATCAGGCCTCGGCGGACTCACCCTCGGCGGACTCGCCCTCGGACTCCTCGGCCTGGGCGGCCAGGACCTGAAGGACGACCGTGTCCTCCTCGACGGCCAGCGTGGTGCCGGCCGGCAGGGGGATGTCCTTGGCGAGGACGGAGGCACCGGCCTCCAGACCCTCCACGGAGACGGTGACCGACTCCGGGATGTGCGTGGCCTCGGTCTCGACCGGCAGCGCGTTCAGCACGTGCTCCAGCAGGTTGCCACCGGGCGCCAGCTCACCCTCGGTGTGCACGAAGATGTCGACGTTGACCTTCTCGCCACGCTTGACCAGCAGCAGGTCCACGTGCTCCAGGAAACCCTTCAGCGGGTCGCGCTGCACGGCCTTCGGGATCGCCAGCTCGTTGGTCTTGCCGTCGATGTCCAGGGAGATCAGGACGTTCGGCGTACGCAGCGCCAGCAGCAGCTCGTGACCCGGCAGGGCCAGGTGCACCGGCTCGGTGCCGTGGCCGTACAGAACGACCGGCACCTTGTTGTCACGGCGGATGCGACGGGCCGCACCCTTGCCGAACTCGGTGCGGGACTCGGCGGCGAGCTTCACCTCGGACATGTGGATCACTCCTCGTAGGAACTCGGAACGGACGTGGTC
Organism: Streptomyces sp. NPDC104831; assembly: GCF_055583025.1. Classification (NCBI taxonomy): domain Bacteria; kingdom Bacillati; phylum Actinomycetota; class Actinomycetes; order Kitasatosporales; family Streptomycetaceae; genus Streptomyces; species Streptomyces sp. NPDC104831. The sequence continues at coordinate 10,788 of NZ_JBVJOT010000038.1, read as the reverse complement.
ACCCGGCCACGAACGGCCTGCTACGAAGAGCGCGTCGATAACGGACCGCCGTATTCGCAGACGCGAGTACGGCCTCCCTCGCCGAGCAACTCACGCAGTCTACTCGGAGGGGGAGGCCGCACCCAAAAGGATCACCCGCCGGCCCGCACCACGGACCGGCAGAAACCTCACTGCTCGTCGAACAGGCTCGTCACCGAACCATCCTCGAACACCTCACGCACCGCGCTCGCGATCGTCGGAGCGATCGACAGCACCGTGATCTTGTCCAGATCCCGGCCCAGCTCCCCCGGCGTCGGCAGCGTGTTCGTGAACACGAACTCGCTCACCCGCGAGTTCTTCAGCCGGTCCGCCGCCGGACCCGACAGCACACCGTGCGTCGCCGTCACGATGACGTCCTCCGCACCGTGCGCGAACAGCGCGTCCGCCGCGGCACAGATCGTGCCACCCGTGTCGATCATGTCGTCCACGAGCACACACACGCGACCCTCGACCTCGCCCACCACCTCGTGGACCGTCACCTGGTTCGCCACGTCCTTGTCACGCCGCTTGTGCACGATCGCCAGCGGCGCACCGAGCCGGTCGCACCACCGGTCCGCCACCCGCACCCGGCCCGCGTCCGGCGACACCACCGTCAGCTTCTGCCGGTCCACCTTCCGCCCCACGTAGTCCGCCAGCAGCGGCAGCGCGAACAGATGGTCCACCGGACCGTCGAAGAAGCCCTGGATCTGATCCGTGTGCAGGTCCACCGTCAGGATCCGGTCGGCACCCGCCGTCTTCATCATGTCCGCGATCAGACGCGCCGAGATCGGTTCACGACCCCGGTGCTTCTTGTCCTGCCGCGCGTAACCGTAGAACGGCACGATGACGGTGATCGACCGCGCCGAAGCCCGCTTCAGCGCATCGATCATGATCAGCTGCTCCATGATCCACTTGTTGATCGGAGCCGTGTGGCTCTGGATCAGGAAGCAGTCCGCACCACGCGCCGACTCCTGGTAACGGACATAGATCTCACCGTTCGCGAAGTCGAAGGCCTTCGTCGGGACGACCCCGACACCCAGCTGCTGGGCGACCTCCTCGGCAAGCTCGGGGTGGGCGCGGCCGGAGAAGAACATCAACTTCTTCTCGCCGGTCGTCTTGATCCCGGTCACAGCACAGTCTCCTCAGAGGTTGTCTCAGCCAGCCGGCTGCTCTACGACCTCTCGGCTGGGCAGGAGAGGCCGAATCAGCTGGTAAGGGTGCGGGGTGCACACGTGCGGATGTGCACTTATCACGGTACGCCGTGTTTGGCGCACACGTTTCCGGTCAGTCCTCGCTCTCGCCCCGCCGGGACACCGCCTCGGCCGCCTTCGCCGCCGCGCTCCCCGGCCGCTTCCGGGCCACCCAACCCTCGATATTCCGCTGCTGACCACGGGCCACGGCCAGCGAACCCGGCGGCACATCCTTCGTGATCACCGACCCGGCGGCGGTGTAGGCACCGTCCCCGACCGTGACAGGTGCCACAAACATGTTGTCCGAACCGGTCCGGCAGTGCGACCCGATCGTCGTGTGATGCTTGTCCTGCCCGTCGTAGTTCACGAACACGCTCGCCGCGCCGATGTTCGTGTACTCACCGATCGTCGCGTCCCCGACGTACGACAGGTGAGGCACCTTCGTGCCCTCCCCGATCGACGCGTTCTTCGTCTCGACGTACGTCCCGATCTTGCCCTTCGCGCCCAGCCGGGTACCGGGCCGCAGGTACGCGTACGGCCCCACGCTCGCCCCCTCACCGATCCGGGCCCCGTCGGACACCGTGTTGTCCACCCGCGCCCCCGCACCCACGTGCGTGTCCTTCAGCCGGCTGTTCGGACCGACCTCGGCACCCTCACCCAGATGCGTGGACCCGGTCAGCTGCGTCCCCGGCTGCACCACGGCGTCCCGCTCGAACGTCACCGTCACATCCACCCAGGTGGTGGCCGGGTCGACCACCGTCACCCCGTCCAGCATCGCCCGCGTCAGCAGCCGGTCGTTCAGGATGCGGCGCGCCTCGGCGAGCTGCACCCGGTTGTTGATCCCCGCGATCTCCCGGTGATCGGCCGCGACCGACGCGCCCACCCGGTGCCCCGCGTCCCGCAGGATCCCGAGCACGTCCGTCAGGTACTCCTCGCCCTGGCTGTTGTCCGTGCGCACCTTCTTCAGCGCGTCCGCCAGCAACTGCCCGTCGAACGCGAACACCCCGCTGTTGATCTCCCGGATCGACCGCTGGGCGTCCGTCGCGTCCTTGTGCTCCACGATCGCGGTGACGGCACCCGTGGCCTCGTCCCGCACGATCCGGCCGTAACCGGTGGCGTCCGGCACCTCGGCGGTGAGCACCGTGACGGCGTTGCCGTCCGCGTGGTGCGCCTCGGTGAGCCGCTGGAGCGTCTCGGCGGTCAGCAGGGGCGTGTCCCCGCACACGACGACGACGGTGCCGTCCACGGCGCCGCCCAGCTCCTCCAGGCCCATCCGCACCGCGTGCCCGGTGCCGTTCTGCTCCGCCTGCACGGCGGTCCTGGTGTCCGGGTCGATCTCGGCGAGGTGGGCACCGACCTGCTCGCGGGCGTGGCCGACCACGACGACGAGGTTCCGCGGGGTCAGTGCGCGGGCGGCGGCCAGGACATGGCCGACGAGGGAGCGGCCGCAGATCTCGTGCAGGACCTTCGGTGTGGCCGACTTCATACGGGTGCCCTCACCCGCTGCGAGAACGACGACGGCTGCCGGGCGGATGGCACTCACGGGGTTGCCCTTCGGCTGGGGGTGGGTGGGGGTGACAGCCGCAGGATACCGGGGGGTGGGGTGGGGGAGGGGAAATGGGTGCGGGCCCTGACGGAGAGGTCAGGGCCCGCGTGCAGGCGGCTCCCCCATCAGGATTTGAACCTGAACTTAAGGGACCAAAACCCTCAGTGCTGCCTAGTTACACCATGGGGGATAAAACTCGGCTAAACCGGACATTTGGTCAGGTCGTCGAGTCGACACCCAACACTATGCCGTACCAACTGCCTTCGATGCGACGGTACAAGTCGGCGCCCTTCAGGACTCTGATCGCCAGGCAGCCGCGATAGGTGTCCCCGGTGTTCTTGCGGACCGTCTTGGGGTTGTGCTTCTTGAGCGTGGTCTTGCGGAAGGCGGAGGAGTCGGCGCCGACCAGGTCGGCCCAGTAGCGTTCGGCCCCCTCCACGTCGGCGTTCTCGTGGATCATCACGTGGAACCGCAGGCGCCCCCGTTCCACTTGGAGCAGGTCGAGCCACGCCAGGAAGACTTTGATCACCCCGGGATCGCTGTTCACGAAGATGACGTTCTCCCGGCGGTCGTACGGTTTGTCCTTGGCGCCCTCCGCCCAGTACAGGCCGACGCCGACCAGGAACAGTTCGCGGTCGGACAGTCCCCCGACGGCCGCCGCCGCTCGCCGCTTGGTCTCCTCGCGCTCGCGGTCGCGCGCGGCCCGCAGGTGCGCCAGGCCCTCGTTCATCAGGGCACGTTGTTCCTCGGGTGTGTAGCGCGGCTCGGGCTTCGGCAGGTCCCGCACCCACAGCGAGACGGAACTCTTCGAGCACCCCAGCTCCAGCTGGATCCGGTCGTACGTCCAGCCCTGGAGCCGCAGCTCCCGCGCCCGGTCCCGCAGGTCGTCCTTGGCATTGGGGCGCTTCGTCCACTCGGGCGGTGGCTCGCCCTCCAGGAGGCGGTTGAGGATGTCGTTGTTGTCGACGCGCAGCCGGTCGCGGATCTGCCGGCGGCTCAGCCCCTCCCGCCGCAAGGCCACCGCGCGTTCCCGCAGTCCCTCGAAGTCGGCGTATTTGCCGTACGTCTGTGCCATGGACATACCGTCCGGCCGGAATGCGTGGTTCCGGGGGTGGATGGGTGAGGTTCACCAGTTCGAGGGATAGGGGGAGGTTTCGAAGGTGTTCGGTTACCGAGTGTGGTGTGTGGAGGTAGGAGAAAGTCACCGGAAAAGCCGCACCCCTCGCCCGTAGGCTGGAGGCATGACCACGACGGGGGAAGACCATGCCAGGGCCTTGACCGGCCCGTGGTGGTGGGCGAGGTGGCGCAGCGCGGCGCTCGACGGAGGTCTCGCGCTGCTGTCCGCGGCGGAGTGCGCGGCGGAGGGGGTGCCGTTCGCCCGGGAGGCGGGGATACCGGCGTGGGTGGGCGTCGTGTTCGGTCTGATCGCCGGTTCGGTGCTGCTGGTGCGCCGGAAGTGGCCGATCGCCGTGGTGCTGGTGGCGATCGCGGTGACGCCGGCCGAGATGGGCTTCCTGATGGGGGTCGTCGGCCTGTACACGCTGGCGTCGTGCGAGCTGCCGCGCCGGGTGATCGGGGCGTTGTCGGGGATGTCGTTGCTGGGCACGGCGGTGGTGACGTTCGTGCGGGTGCGGCAGGACATGGCGCGCGGGGATCTCACGCTGGGTGACTGGTTCGTGCCGTTCGCGGCGGTGACGACGTCGTTGGGGCTGACGGCTCCGCCGGTGCTGCTGGGGTTGTACGTGGGGGCGCGGCGGCGGTTGATGGAGAGCTTGCGGGAGCGGGCGGATTCGCTGGAGCGGGAGCTTCAGCTGCTCGCGGAGCGGGCGGAGGAGCGGGCCGAGTGGGCGCGTGGGGAGGAGCGGACGCGGATCGCGCGGGAGATGCACGACGTGGTGGCGCACCGGGTGAGTCTGATGGTGGTGCACGCGGCGGCGTTGCAGGCGGTGGCGCGGAAGGATCCGGAGAAGGCGGTGCGGAACGCGGCCCTGGTGGGGGACATGGGGCGGCAGGCGTTGACGGAGTTGCGGGAGATGCTCGGGGTGTTGCGGGCGGGTGAGGACGCGGTGCGGCGTCCGTCGGAGGTGCCGTTGGCCGCGGTGGGGGAGGCGGCGGAGGCTGCGGCGTCCCGGGCGGCGGCCTCCCGTGCGGCGGTCGAGGCGGGGGCGGCGGAGGGGCCGTGCCTGTCGGAGCTGGAGGAGTTGGTCGGGCAGTCGGCGGCCGCGGGGATGGTGGTGGATCTGTCGGTGGAGGGTCGGGCGCGGTCGTATCCGGCGGAGATCGAGCAGACGGCGTACCGGGTGGTGCAGGAGGCGTTGACGAACGTCCACAAGCACGCGGCGGGTGCGAAGACGTATGTGCGGTTGGCGCACCGGGTGTCGGAGATCGCGATGCAGGTGGAGAACGAGCCGCCGCCGGAGCCGGCGTCGGCGTCGGCGGCGGGGTTGCCGTCGGGTGGGAACGGTCTGGTGGGGATGCGGGAGCGGGTCGTGGCGCTGGGGGGTGTGTTCGTGTCGGGTCCGACGGACGCGGGTGGGTTCCGGGTGTCGGCGGTGATTCCGGCGGCGTGAGCCCGGGGGGTCTGTCGCGGGGCGGGTGGTGGTGTGGGCCTCGGGGTGTCTGCCGCGAGTGGGGCGGTGGTGTGGGCCCTGGGGGGTGTGCGGTGGGTCAGCCGGCGGTGAGGCGTACGGGCTGGATGCCGGTGATGAGCGTGGTCAGGGCGTGGTCGATGTCGGGGCCCGCGTACCAGTCGCCGGTGTGGTCGAGGGTGTAGACGCGGCCTTCGGCGTCGATGGCGAGGAGGGCGGCGGTGTCGGTCTCCTCGCCGAGGGGGCACAGCTGGGTGCCGAGGGCGCGGCCGAGGTCGCCGAGGGTGCGGGCGAGGTGGAGGCCGTGCAGGGGGTCGAGGTGGAGGGCGGCGGGGGCGATCTGGCGGCCGGGTCCGGTGGGGGTGATGGTGAGGCCGCCGAATTCGGCCCAGGCCTCGACGGCGGCGGGGAAGACGGTGTGGCGGTGTCCGGCGGGTGAGGTGTGGGCGCGCAGGGCGTCGGCCCAGATCTCGGCCTGTTTGATGTCCCAGCGTCCGGGTTGCCAGCCGGCGGCGCGCAGGGCGGCGTCGACGGGTACGGGGAAGCGCGTGGTGGAGGTGCGGTCGGGGTGCATCTGCCCTTCGTTCGTCGAGCTTGGCGGGTGGTCCGGGGCGGGGTGTGCCGGGGGTGGTGGCGGGTGCGGCGGGTCAGCCGTCGGTCGTGGTGGGGTCGACGATGCGGACGCCGAAGTGGGCGCTGAGGGCGGTGCAGGCGCGGCAGGGGGTGGCGAAGCGGCCGTGCAGGGGGTCGCCGTCCTCGCGTATGCGGCGGGCGGTGAGTTTGGCGTGTTTGAGGGCTTTGCGGGCCTCGCCGTTGCTCATGGGTCTGCGGGCGGCGCGTTTGCTGCGGGCGGCGTCGGCGGTGGTGAGGTGCCGGGAGATGAGGATGGTCTCGGCGCAGCGGCCGGTGAAGCGGTCGCGTTGGGCGCTGGTGAGGGCGTCGAGGAAGTCCTGGACGAGGGGGTGCAGGGTGGGGGGCTGGTCGCCGCGGGCGGCGGTGCAGGTGAGGGTGGTGCCGCGGACGGAGAGGGCGGCGGCGACGGCGGGCAGGATGCCGTCGCGGCGGTGCCGGAGGGTGGGGGTGGGGGGTGTTTCGGTGCCGCTCCAGTCGATGCGAGGGTCGCCGGCCCGCACGTCGGCACCTCCGGTCTGCACGGTGGTCATGATCGTTTCCCTCCCCTGGGGCATCCCCCCGAAGGACTTAGGGTGCCAAATGCCGTGGCTGGTGGGGAAGCTGGGGCGGTGTGACACGCCCGTTCCGGGGCGTGGCGTGACGGTGGGGTGACGTCTGGTCACGGTGGCGGGTCGTGGTGCGGGCGCGGGTGGGGGAGGGGCCGGTGGGCGGGGGCGGTGTGCGGGGTTGTGGCGGGCCGGTGACCGGGGTGCGCGTACCGCATAGGCTGTCGCCATCCGCGATCGACACCGCCGTTTAGGGCCAGAGAGAACGCCGCAGGGGGCATCCGCCATGACGACAGGTCGGCTCGGGCAGCGAGCCGCGCCGCCGAACGCGGCCTATGCCGGGCAGGTCGTGCACTTTCCGGATCCGGTCCGGGCGGCACGTCACCCGAGAGGGGTACGGGTCGACGAGCGCGGTTACCCCGATTTCTCGCCGTACGCGCGCGTGGCGGTGGAGATCGCCGAGCCCCCGGAGGGTTTCGGGGTCGACGAGTTGCGGTTGACGGACTTCGTGTCGGCGAACGCGGCGCTGGCGGCGTCGGGGCACGAGTTGTGGGACACGGTGCCGAAGGTGGCGACGCCCCATGGCTGGACGTGGCATCACGTGGCGGGCACCCGGCGGCTGGAGCTGGTCCCGGTCGAGGTGAAGGCGCTGTTGAGGCATCACGGCGGGGTGGCGACGGCGCCGGTGGACCATGCCAAGCGGGGGACGCGGCCGTTGCAGGAGTCGCGGCCGGCGCACTTCGGGCTGCCGAAGTCGGGTGTGGCGGTGACGGAGACGCAGGTGCAGGGGATCGAGGAGGATCTGGGCTATCGGCTGCCCGGTGCCTACCGCTCGTTCCTGAAGGCGGCGGGCGGGTGCGCGCCGGTCGGCACGGCGCTGGACGCGGGGCTGGGGCTGCTGGTGGACCAGCCGTTCTTCACGGTGCGGGACGAGGCCGCGGTCAACGACCTGGTGTATGTGAACAAGTGTCTGCGCGACCACCTGACGAAGGATTACCTCGGGGTGGGGTTCGTGCAGGGCGGGCTGCTCGCGGTGAAGGTGAGGGGCGAGCGGGCCGGTTCGGTGTGGTTCTGCGCGTACGACGACGTGCGGGACGTGGATCCGTCGTGGTCGCCGGCGGAGCGGGTGGAGCGTCTGCTGCTGCCGTGCGGTGACGACTTCGACGCGTTCCTGTCCCGGCTGGCCGGCAGTCCGCCGGAGCTGGAGACGGTGGCCGGTCTGATGGTGGACGGCGGTTTCGTCCGGGTCGTCCCGGTGTCTTCCGGCCCGGTGGGGGAGTGAGCTGCACGCGATGGTGACGTACGCGCAGGCGCAGGAGCGCGCCGAGGAGTGGATCAACGGCGACGTGCCCGTGTACCAGCACCGTGAGGTGCGGGTGCGGGAGTTCGAGCTGGGGTTCGTGGTGTGGGGCGAGGACCGGGCGGAGGGCCCGCGTGCGGACGCGGGCGGGCAGCGGCTCGTGATCGCCCGGGACAGCGGGGAGGCCACGCTGTGGCCCGCGCTGCCGGTGGGCGAGGTGATCCGCCGGTACGAGGAGGAGTGCGGCCGCGCCGGCGAGCCGCGGGACGCGGTGCCGGCGCCGGCGCCCGCGCGGCTGGACCTCAACCAGACGTCGTTCCTGCTGACTCCTCCGGAGTGGTTGCAGGAGGCGGCGGACAAGCTGGGGCCGGGGGAACGGCGAGCGGGGGATCCGGCGGGTCCGGGGGCTGCGGGTGCGGATGCGCCCGGTGCGGCCCCGGTCTCTTCGGGGGCCGGGGTGCCGGGTCCGGGTCCGGCGGAGTCGGATGGCGGGCCGGCGGCGGATGGCACGGCGCCGGGTGCGGCGGCCACCTCCGGTGGGAGCGGGCCGGCCGGGACGCGGGCCGGGGTGCCGACGGGGGCGGCCGGTGGTGCGCAGGGCGCGTCCGGCGAGGCTCCTTCCGCGGAGGTGCCCGCGGGGGCCACGCCGTGGGCCGGGACCGACACGAACGGGGCGTCCGGTGAGGACGACCGGTCCGTGCCGCTGCCCGCGACGGTGTTCGCGCCGCCGTTGAGCGACTCGGACGGCGCGCCGCGTCCCCCGTCGGTGGCGGCGGATGCGCCGACGGCGCTGATGTCGGGCGGTAGCCGGTTGCCGCCGACGGCGGTCGCACCGGCGCTGGACGCGCCGGACGGTCCGTCCGCTCCCGGTGTGCCCGCCGCCGGCCCGGGCGCCGCGCCCGCGCCGGCACCGGAGGCGTCGGCGTACGGCCATCCGCGTCCGCAGGCACCCGCGGCGCCGGCCGCGCCCGCGCCGGGCGTACCGCCGTACCCGCCGGCGCACGGCACGGCGCCCCCGCCGGCACCGGGCGGGTCGGCGTACGGCCATCCGCAGCCCCCGGCGGGTCCGGGTGCGCCGGGGCGGCCTCTTCCGCCGCACGCGGGGGACATCGCGGACGCCGCGACGAGCAAGGCGGCGCCGCCGCCGAGGAAGGGGCGCGGGGGAGCGGGCGCGCCGCCCCCGCCCCCGCCGCCGGGTGTTCCCGGCCTGCCGGGCGCGCGCCCGGGTGGTGCGACGCCGCCGCCCGCGCCGGATGCCCCGGCGGGCGGGTACGTGCCGACCCAGCTGGTGTCGGCGCTCGGGCCGGACGGTCCGGAGGGGCGGTCCGGTGTGGAGGGCGCGGAGGGCGCGCAGGCGCCGGGCGCGCCGAATCCGCCTGTCACGCCGCCGGGCGGCGTGCACCAGGCGGCCACGATGCTGGCCGACCCGGGCCGGCCGGGCGGGGGCGCACAGCAGCCTCCGGCCGGCCCGGGTGCTCCGGGCGTCGCCGGTCCGCAGGGAGTCCAGGGCGCGCAGGGAGCGGCGGGCAGCTCCGGCGTGCCCGGCTCGCCCGGCGCCCCAGCGGCCCCGGGCGCCCCCGGGGTGCCCCCGATGGCGCCCCATGCTCCGGGCGCCCCCCAGCCTCCTGGGGCACCCCACGCGCCTCAGGCGCCCCCTGCCCCGCACGCGCCCGGTGTCCCGGGCGTCCCCGGGGCCGTGCACCACGCCGAGACCGTGCTGTCCGCGCCCCCCGTGGCCGGTCCGGGCGGCGCTCCCCACGGAGCCGGCCCGAACGCCGCGCCTGTGCCCCCGCCGCCCGCCCCCGGTGTGCCGCCCGGTGCGATGCCGCCGCCGGGCGCGCCCGTGCCGGGGCCGGGGCAGGGGTACGGGTATCCGCAGGGGCAGCCGACGGTGGGCCCCGGCTACCAGGCCGTCCTGCGCTACCGCGCGCAGGACGGTTCCGAGCGGCAGCTGATCCGGCGTTCGGCGCCGGGCGTGCCGCACCCGGAGTGGCAGATCTTCCACGAGCTGCGGGCCATGAACGTGCCGCCGGACCAGGTGCTGGAGCTGCACACCGAGCTGGAGTCGTGCGAGCTGCCGGGTGCCTACTGCGCGCGGATGATCCGCGAGCAGTGGCCGCAGGCGCGGATCACGAGCATCGCGCCGTACGGCACGGACCACGCGGGCCGGCGGCAGGGCATGCACCAGTTGCTGGCCCACCAGGGCGAGTTGCACCAGGTGGCGGACGGCCCCGCGCGGCCGGCGCCGGTGCGGGCGCCGCTGCCGCCGGTGCGGCCCGCGCCGCCGGTGCCGCCGGAGGGGGTCGCGCAGGAGCTGGCGGCGGCGTTCGGGCCGGGGATCTTCCGGTTCGAGCAGCGGGCGGTGTCCCGGCAGGGTGTGCCACCGATCGTGGCGCACACCCTGGTGGTGGCCGGACTCCCGCTCGACATGGGCCCGTTCTTCTGGGCGCAGGCGCAGCCGGGGCGGCCGGTGCCGACGCTGGCGGAGCTGGCGGCCGAGCGCGGGGTGGCGGCGGCGCCGGACGCGGGCTCGTACCTGGTGATGGGCACCGACTTCGGCAAGGCGCTCTGTGTGCAGTACGGGACGGCGAACATCGTGGCCGTGCCGGTGGAGGCGGGTTCGGGGGGTGCGCCGGTGCCGCCGCAGTTCGTGAACACCGGGCTGCCGGAGTTCGGGCGCTGCCTGGCGCTGCTGGGCCGGATGTGGCGCCTGAGGTACGGGCTGAACCAGGAGCAGGCGGGCCGCTGGACGGTGGACTTCCAGGCGCAGCTGGCCGCCCTGGACCCGGCGGCGCTCGGTTCGCCGGAGAGCTGGTGGTCGGTGCTGCTGGAGCAGATGTGGGACGGCCTGTTGTAGCCCCTGCCCCGCAGGAGCGTCCCTCGCCTGCCTGCCGTGGGGGGGGAGGGGGGGGGGGGGGGGGGGGGGGGGGGGGGGGGGGGGGGGGGGGGGGGGGGGGGGGGGGGGTGG
>NZ_JBVJOT010000037.1:0-95939 GCF_055583025.1 Streptomyces sp. NPDC104831 | reverse complement strand
GGGGTGGGTGAGGTGTGGCGGGGTCGTGGGCGTGAGGTGCGGCGGTTGGCGGTGGGTCATGCGTTTCATTCGGCGCGGATGGATCCGGTGTTGGAAGAGTTGGGGCGGGTGGTGGCGGGGTTGTCGTTCGGTGAGCCGGTGGTTCCGGTGGTGTCGACGGTGGCTGGTCGTCCGGTGGATATGGGGGAGGCTGGGTATTGGGTGCGGCAGGTGCGGGAGCCGGTGCGGTTCGCTGATGCGGTGGAGTGGTTGGTGGGGCGGGGTGTTACGGGGTTTGTGGAGGTGGGTCCGCATCCGTTGTTGGTGGGGAACGGGTTGATGCGGCGTGGTGGTGATTCTCCGGAGCGGTTGTTCGCGGGGTTGGGCCGCTTGTGGGCGGACGGGGCCACGGGGTGGATGCCACCCGTCGCCACACCGGCGGGGACGTCGGGCGTACGGGTGCCCTCGTATCCCTTCCAGCACGAGCGCTACTGGCTCCAGCCCACCACCCCGTCGGAGGGCCTCGACACGCCCGATCACCCGCTGCTGCGATCCCTGGTGAAGCTCCCCGACGGGCAGGGCGTGGTGCTGACCGGGAAGCTCTCCGCGTCCGTCCACCCGTGGCTGGCCGAGCACACCGTGCTCGGTTCGACGCTGCTGCCCGCGATGGCGTTCGTGGACATGGCCGTCCACGCCGGCGAGCACACGGCCAGCCCCGTACTGTCCGAACTGGTCCTGGAGGCGCCGCTCGTGCTGTCCGAGGACGACGGTGTGCACGTGCAGGTCACCGTCGGCGCGCCCGACGACACCGGACACCGGCCCGTCACCGTCCACTCCCGCACCTCCGCCGAGCCCGACGAGTGGACCCGCCACGCGACCGGCGTGCTCGGTCCGCCGGCGGACCGGGCGGTCGTGGCCGGGACGGACGACGGCGGGGGCGCGCCGGTCGACATCGGCTCGTTCTACGACCGGCTCGCCGCAGCAGGCTACGACTACGGGCCGACCTTCCAGGGGCTCACCGGTATCCGGCGGCACGGCGAGGACCTGCACGCCGAGGTGAGCTTCCCGGCGGACCCCGCGCAGCTCACCGGCTACCGCGTCCACCCCGCGCTCCTGGACGCCGCCATACAGCCGTTGACCCTGCTCGCCGGCCTCGCGGCCGAGGACGGCGGCGCCGGCGGCAACCCGGCGCGGCTGCCCTTCTCGTTCTCCGGTGTGTCGGTCACCGGGTCGGCCGCGGCGGTCCGCGTGGTGCTGCACCCGACCGGGCCGGACACCTGCGCCGTGAGGATCACCGACACCGCCGGGACACCGGTCGTGAGCATCGACGAGATCGTCCTGCGGCCCGTCGAAGCGGCGGGCTCCGGGGCCGGGCGCCGGGCGAACACGCTGTTCGCCGTTGACTGGACCCCGATGGCGGTACCCGACGGCCCGGACACCGACACGGTCCTCCACGAGGTGATCGGCGACGGGGAACCGGTCGCGGCCGCCCACGCGGTGACCCGGGAACTGCTCGACCGGGTCCGGGAGTTCCTGGCCACCGACACGCCGGCCCGGCTCGTGGTCCTCACCGGCGACGACCTGGCCTCGGCCGCCGCCCACGGCTTCCTGCGCAGCGCGCACAGCGAGAACCCCGGGCGGATCCTGACCGTCCGGCACGACGGCACCGCCGCCTCACGGCGGGCGATCCCCGCCGCGGTGCGCGCCGCCGTGAGCGACGGCGAGCCCGAGATCCGGCTGCGCGACGGTGCCGCCCTCGTACCGAGACTGGTGAGGGCCGCCCCGACCGGGCCGGCCGGCCCCCCGGACGGCGCGCCCCTGGACGGCACCGTGCTGATCACCGGCGGCACCGGCACCCTCGGTATCCTGGTCGCCCGGCACCTGGTCGCGCGGCACGGCGCCCCGCACGTGGTGCTCGCCGGCCGCCGCGGTGTCGAGCCGCCCGGGCTCCGCGAGGAGCTGGGTGCCGCCCTCACCGTGGTCGCCTGCGACGCCGGTGACCGCGAGGCACTGAGGGATCTCGTCGCCTCGATCCCCGACCTGCGGGTCGTCGTGCACGTCGCCGGGGTCGTCGACGACGCCGTGGTGGAAACGATGACACCGGAGCAGGTCGACACGGTGCTGCGCGCAAAAGCCGATGCCGCGTGGCACCTGCACGAGGCCACCGAGCACCTGGACCTGCGGGCGTTCGTGCTGTTCTCCTCCGCGTCCGGGGTGTTCGGCGCTCCCGGGCAGGCCAACTACGCCGCCGCGAACGCGTTCCTCGACGCGCTCGCCGAGCACCGGCACGCGCACGGTCTGCCGGTCACCTCCCTGGCCTGGGGCCAGTGGGCCGAGTCCAGCGGCATCACCGGGAACCTGACCGAAGCCGACCACCGCCGGCTGGCGCGGACCGGAATGCTGCCGCTGGCCACCGAGCAGGCCCTCGACCTGTTCGACACCGCCCTGGCCGGCGAACGCCCGGCACTGGTGCCGGTCCGCCTCGACCTCGCGGCGATCGACACCCCGCCCGCGCTGCTGCGCGGACTGGCCCGGCCGCGGCGCGCGCCGGCCCCGGCGACCGGCCCCGGCGAGCTGCGGGCCAGGCTCGACGCCCTGCCCGAGCCCGAGCAGCGCGCCCTGCTGCTCGACCTGGTCGTCACGCACAGCGCGAGCATCCTCGGGATGGCCCCCGGCGGGATCGACGACCCGCGACAGCTGTTCCGCGACCACGGCGTCGACTCGCTGACCGCCATCGAACTGCGCAACCGGCTCAACGCGGCCACCGGACTCCAGCTCCCGGCGACCCTCGTCTTCGACTTCCCGACGCCCGAACAGCTCGTCAACCACCTCTACGGGCAGCTGTGCTCCCCGGAGAACCGGGCCGCCGGGCCGATGGAGCGCCTGCTGCGCAAGGCCGTCGACGTCGGCCGCGCGCAGGACGGCCTCGACCTGCTGGCCACGGCGTCCCGGCTGAGCCCGGCCACCGACGCGCCCAAGGCCGAGGCGGTCGCCCTCGCGGCCGGCTTCCTCCAGCCGTCGCTGGTCTGCCTGCCGTCCGCGCTGGCGTCCGGCGGCATCGAGGAGTACGGGAGGTTCGCCGCGGCACTGGAGGCCGCCCGCGACGTCACGGCGGTCACCCTGCCGGGCTTCGCCGGCGACCCGCTGCCCGCGGACGCCGACGTCCTGGTCCAGGCACTCGCCGAGGCCGCGTCGGGCGTCGCCGCGCCGGTGCTGGTCGGCCGTTCGGTGGGCGCGTGGCTGGCGCTGGCGACCGCCGGAGAACTGGAACGGCGGGGGGCCCGGCCCAGCGCCGTGGTGCTGATCGACGGCTACCCCGACGACCTGCCGGGTGTGCTCACCGGCATGCTCGACGCCGGCCACCAGGTCCAGCCGGTCGACGACGACCGGCTGGTGGCCATGGGCCGTTACCTCGATCTGGCCGGCGCCCCCGAGCCCGTCGACGCGCCGGTGCTGCTGGTGGGCACCGGCAAGCGCTCGTGGCCCCGGCTGTCCACCACCGCCCAGGAAGTGCTCACCGTCTCGGGCGACCACTTCACCGTACTGGAGGAGCACTCCGCGGCCACGGCGCTGGCCATCAGCACGTGGCTCCTCGACTTCAGCGGATACGGAGCCGGTTTGTCCGCGCTCAGGGGAAAGGACGATGCATGATCTGGGACAACGTCTACATCGGCGGAACGGGGCGCTATCTGCCGCCCCGCACGCCCGCGACGCGGGCCGTGCCGGACACCGAGACCATGCGGCGGCTGCTCGCGCTGTCGGACTTCGTGTCGTTCACCCGCTCCGACGACGTCACCGAGCACGCGATGGCCGTGCACGCGGCGATCGGAGCCCTGCGCGAGTCCGGCCTCAGCGGAGCCGACATCTCCATGGCCGCCTACGCCCAGATGGACCACCAGGACCACATGGCGTCCTCCTGCCACCTCCAGCGCGTCCTCGGCCTCGGCCACGCCCTCGTCTACGAGGTCGAGGCGACCAGCAACGGCGGCTCGGCCGCGCTGCAGTCCGCCGCCGCGCACCTGGTGGCCGACCCGGCCGCGACCGCGACCCTGGTCACGGCCACCGCCCGGTTCCTGCCGCCGCGATGGGAACGCTGGCAGCCCACCATCGGGATCTTCCTGGCCGACGGTGCGGTCGCGGCCGTGCTCAACCGCGAGGGCGGCCGGGCCCGGCTGGTCGCGACCGCCAACAGCTCCGCGACCCAGATGGAGGTCCTCGCCACCCCGACGATCCCGGACCCCGAGGGCCACCGCAACCGTACGCCGATCGAGGTCACCGGCCTGGCCCCGTATCTGACGCTGATGAGCGGCGCACTGGTCACCGCGGTCGAGCAGGCCGCCAAGGAGGCCGGCGTCGCCGTCGCCGACATCACCAGGTTCGTCGTCACCGGTCTGGGCCTGGCCCAACTGGAGGTCGTCGTGCTGGAGCCGCTCGGCATCGACCTGGGCCGCACCACCTGGCCGATGCTGCGCGAGCTCGGCCACGTCGGGCCGTGCGACCAGCTGCTCGGCATCGACCACCTGCTGCACGACGAGACCCTCGAACCCGGCGACACCATCATGTCGATCGGCCTCGGCATGGGCTCGCGGTTCACCGCGTCCCTGCTGGAGGTCACCGAGCCGCCCAAGCCCCGTACGGCCACCACCTTCACCGAACCGGTGCGCGCGCAGGCCCCGCCCGCCGACGCGTATGTCATCGACCCCTCGGGCGGCGACATCTTCGGCGAGGCCGCCGCCTTGCGCGAACGCGGCCCGGCCACGCCCGTCGAACTGCCCGGTGGCGTGTCCGCATGGGCCGTCACCGGGCACGACCTGGCGAAGAAGCTGCTGCTCGACCCGAGGGTCTCCAAGGACGCGAACAAGCACTGGCCCATGTGGCGCGACGGCGACATCCCGCCGGACTGGCCGCTGATCATGTGGGTCGCGATGCAGAACATGTTCACCGCCTACGGCTCCGACCACACCAGGCTGCGCAGCCTGGTGGCCAAGGCGTTCACCCCGCGCCGTATCGAAGCGACGCGGCCGCGCGTCGAGGAGATCACGGCCGGCCTGATCGCCGACCTGGCCGCGGTGCCGCCGGGGCAGGCGGTCGACCTGCGCGCACGGTTCGCGTTCCCGCTGCCGATCCAGGTCATCACCGGCTTGTTCGGGGTGACCGCGCAGACGGGTGCGGACCTGCGGCGCCTGGTGGACGCGGTGTTCAGCCTCGACGCGGACCCGGCGGGCGTGCAGGCCGCCTCCGGCGAGCTGTACATGCTGCTCAAGGACCTCGTGGCCGCCAAGCGACGCGACCCCGGCGACGACATGACCAGCGACCTGATCGCCGCGCGGGAGGCCGACGGGACACGACTGTCCGAGCGGGAACTGCTGGACACCCTGCTGCTGACCATCTCCGCCGGCTTCGAGACGACGGTCAACCTGCTCGACCACGCCGTCCACGCACTGGCCACGCACCCGTCCCAGCTCGCCCTGGTCCGGTCCGGGACCAGCACGTGGGAGGACGTGGTGGACGAGACCCTGCGCTGGCAGGCGCCGGTGCCGAACCTGCCGCTGCGGTACGCCGTGGAGGACATCTCCGTGGACGGCGTGCGGATCCGCGAGGGCGAGGCGATCCTGCTGTCCTACGGCGCGGCCGGCCGCGACCCGGGGCAGCACGGGGCCGACGCGGAGGACTTCTCCGTCACCCGGCCGTCGCGGGCCGACCACCTCACCTTCGGGCACGGCGTGCACTACTGCCTCGGCAGCCCCCTGGCCAAGCTGGAGGCGACGACGGCGCTGTCCGCGCTGTTCGCCCGCTTCCCCCGGCTGAAGCTGGCCGTCCCGTCGTCCGAACTCGAGCCGCTGGGTTCCTTCTTCACCAACGGGCACAAGACCCTGCCGGTCATCCTGGAGGAGGGCTGATGGCCCATTTCGCCTTCGTGAGCGCGCCCGCCTCCGGGCATGTGAACCCGACCCTGCCGCTGGTCGAAGAGCTGGTCCGGCGAGGCCACCGGGTCAGCTACGCCACGGGACCGGCCACCATGGACGGCCCCGCCACCGCCGGGGCGAAGCCGGTGACCCTGCCCTCGCAACTGCCGCCCGACATGGCGGCGCGGGGAGATTTCACGGCGGAACAACTCGCCGTGACGATGGAGTACTACCTCGACGACGCGCGCGCCTCCTTCCCCGTCCTGGCCGAGCACTTCTCGGCCGACCCGCCGGACGCCGTGTGCTACGACTCGGTGACCTTCACCGGGAGGATGCTGGCGAACCTGCTCGGGGTGCGGGAGATCTCCCTGGTGCCGACCTTCGCGGAGAACGAGTCCTTCTCGGCGGCGCAGGTGTACCTACCGGCCGACTTCGACCACACCGACCCCCGGCTGGTCGCCGCGATCCAGGACATGGGGAAGTTCGCGCAGGGCCACACCTTCCTCGAGGACCCGAACCTGATGTTCGGCCATGTGGCGCCGACCAGCCTGGTGTTCATCCCCCGCGAGTTCCAGATGGCGGGGGAGACCTTCGACGAGCGCTTCCACTTCGTCGGGCCGTCGCTGAGCAGCCGGCAGACCGCCGAGGAGTGGAGCCCCCGGTCGGGGGCCCCGGTGCTGCTGATATCGCTGGGAACGGTCTTCAACGACCGGCCCGAGTTCTACCGGACCTGCATCGAGGCGTTCGGGGACAGCGACTGGCAGGTCGTCATGGCGGTGGGCGGACTGGACCGGGAGACCCTGGGCCCGGTCCCGGCGAACGTCGAGGTGCACGCGCACGTGCCGCAGGTGGCGGTGCTGCGACACACCGAGGTGTTCCTGAGCCACGCCGGGATGAACTCGGTGATGGAGTCCCTCTACCACGGGGTGCCCTTCGTGGCGGTGCCGCAGATCCCGGAACAGCGGGCGGTCGCCCGGCGGGCGGAGGAACTCCGGGTCGGCAGGACGCTCGCCGAGCCGACCGTGCGGGGCCTGCGCGACGCCGTCCAGGAGGTCCGGTCCTGCCGGCCCCGGGCGGCGGCCCTGAGCCGGATCGTGCGCGGGGCGGGCGGCGCGTCGAAGGGGGCGGACGTCCTGGAGAAGCTGCTGACGCGGTAGCGGCCGGGCTCCACCGGGCAACCCCCACCCCGTCCGGTGGAGCCCGTCCCCGCGCCCTAGGCTCAGCCCGCGGTCCCCGCCGATGAGCGCGCCTGCACCGGGGGCGAGGCGGCTGAGTTCGTTCTTCCAAGCGTCGAGGTCCTGTGGGAAGAGGTGGAGCTCCAGCCGGGCATCGAGGAAGTCGGCGTGCGCCAGGACCTCGGCCCGCAGGACGTCGTGGCCAGTCAACACACCGGGCCGGAAGCGGCCGGTGACGCGCACGACGCAGTAGTCGCCGTCCGCGTCCTCCAGGTGGATCAGGTCCACCGCGTCTGGGTCGGTCACCGTCGGCCTCGCCCTCTGTGCTGATCCGGTGTGCATCCTCGCTCATCGACATGCGGGCGGAACCCGCGCCCCCCACATCCACCCTTCGATGACCAGCCCGGCGCCCGCGAGGCAACCGCCGATCACATGAGGCTGTACGCCGTGGCGACGGCTGCCCGGATGGCCGAGCGTCGGGGGGGGCCGAGCCCCGACTACTTGCCGGCCGTGCCGGTGCGGTTGTCGGAGGGGCAGGCGACGGCCCAGGCTGCCTCGATCATCGGGAAGATCTCGTCCAGTGCGGCGTCCGGGCTGGACGCCTCGCGGGCCAGTGAGTAGGCGTCGATCACGAACCTCGCGATCGTCCGGCTCGCTGTTGTGGTCTGTGACAGCTCGGGATCGGCGGCGATGGCCGTTGCCAGCGACTCCGCATGACGCAGCCTCATCGACTCCTCGTACGCCCGCAGGGCGGGAGATTCGTCGATCATGCGCCAGATCGGGGCGGCGCTGTCCGCCGTGCAATGTCGGATCAGGGCCTCGATCTCGCGGCGTAGCACGGGGATGAGGGGCTCGTGCGGCGCCCGGCCGGTGACCGCCTGCGCGAGGCGTTGCTCGAAGTCGTCGTCCTGCTCGAACACCAGGGCCTCTTTCGAGGCGAAGTGGGAGAAGAGCGTGGTGACGGCGACATCGGCCTCAGCGGCCACGTCACGGATTCCCACCGCCTCGTACCCGCGTTCCAGGAAGAGCCGGAGGGCGGCGTCGGCGATCTTCCGGCGGGTCGCGGCCTTCTTCCGCTCACGGCGTCCTGGTGACTCGGTCATACCCTGACACTATCAGATACGAATCCGCATCGACTACAAAAAGCTATCCGTTAGTGCTACGGTCCTCCGCATGAAGAAAGTGAGCTTCGCCGAGTTCGGCGGTCCGGGCGTACTGCACCTTGTGGACGCCGAGGAGCCCCACGCGGGCCCCGGCCGGATACGCATCGCCGTACGGGCGGCGGGCGTGAACCCCGTCGACTGGAGGATCCGTGAAGGCCAGAAGCTGGGAGCCCATCCGGTCGAGTTGCCCTCCGGAGTCGGGCTGGACGCCGCCGGGGTGGTGGACGAGGTCGGCGAGGGCGTCGAAGGAGTCGAGGTCGGTGACCACGTGTTCGGCGAGGGCTCCAGCACCTATGCCGAGTTCGCCGTGCTGTCGGCCTGGGCCCGTATGCCCGAGGGGCTGACGTTCGAAGAGGCGGCCGGGTACCCCTCCGTGGTGGAGACCGCGCTGCGCATCATCCGCGAGGTCGGCGTGCGGCCCGGGCAGACGCTGCTGGTCAGCGGCGCGTCCGGAGGAGTCGGCTCGGCCGTGCTGCAGATCGCCCGCGACCGCGGCATCACGGTGATCGGCACGGCCGGGGCCGCGAACCAGGACTATCTGCGCAGCCTGGGCGCACTCGCCACGACGTACGGCGAGGGCTGGGTCGAACGAGTACGGCGGCTCGGCCGTGTCGACGCGGCCCTTGATCTGGCCGGCTCGGGCGTGATCCGCGAACTCGTCGATCTGACCGGGAACCCGCAGAAGGTGATCTCCATCGCCGACCTCGGTGCGCCGGAACTCGGTGTCCGATTCTCGGGCGTGGCCGGGAGCGTGCCGGAAGCGCTCGCCGTGGCCGCCGACCTCATCGCGAGGGGAAGGCTGCACATCCCGGTCGAGAAGTCGTACACGCTCGCCGAGGCCGCCGTGGCGCACATCGACAGCCAGGCAGGCCACACGCGAGGGCGCCGGGTCATAGTCGCCTGAAACCGGCTGGAGGAACGCCGACGCAACCGGAACGGCACAGATGCCATCTGTGACCGCGACGGCAACAGCGGCTCACCCTTCCGAGAACAGCGTCGCTTTCCCCAGCGCCGTCACGAGAATTCGGGCGGTTGCTGATCCCCGTACCGACGCGCGTCGGAAAGGTATTCGCCGGCCCGCTGCCGTACTGCGTCGGGCAGGGTGCCGCAGGCCAGATCGGCGAACGTGGTGGTTTCGAGCACCTGCCGCAGGCTGACCCTGACGGCACGCCAGACATCCGGCAGGGCCGCGGCGGCTCCCGCGTACTCCAGGCCGGTCAGGCGCAGGTCGCGCACGTTGGCGAGCGGGCCGTCGACCGCCCGGATCGCGGCGGCCAGCGGGATGTCCCGGGCCGGGCGCGCCAGCAGATAGCCCCCCTCCGGGCCGCGTACGTTCCGTACCAGTCGGGCGATGCGCAACTCGCGCAGGATGCCGAAGAGGAAGCGCGCGGGAATGTTCTGGCGCGAGGAGATCTGTTCTGCGGTCAACGGGGTGCCGTTTGCCGCGGCGAGCTCCGCCATGGCCCGAACGGCGTAGTCGGTCTTGGCCGTTACACGCATCGCGGCACCGTACCAGGCGACCCCACGGACGACCACCCTGCGCGGCCGGCAGGCACGGCTACGGCGACGGCTTCACGGGGGTGGCGGCGACACCTGGGCAGGCGGTGACGCGGGCAAGTGCCGTGAAGCCAGGGGGCTTTGTGCACGCGCCGGTCGGTGAGTTAACTGAATCGGTGAACTCACTCGGGTCGGGGCCTCGCCTTCCGGGCCCCCGGCGAGACAGGAGGTCCAACATGCCGGCAGCGGATCGGACCAGCACCACGGTGGCCGTCGTGGGAGCGGGCGCCGCCGGGGCCCTCGTGGCCGTTCAGCTCTGCGACATCGCGGCGC
Source organism: Streptomyces sp. NPDC104831 (assembly GCF_055583025.1). Lineage (NCBI taxonomy): Bacteria > Bacillati > Actinomycetota > Actinomycetes > Kitasatosporales > Streptomycetaceae > Streptomyces > Streptomyces sp. NPDC104831. Next base: position 85,886 of record NZ_JBVJOT010000037.1, on the reverse strand, counting down.
GCCGCCGGATCCCCCTCGACCTGGTCCTCGTCGATCCGGCGTACGGCGTCGGGCACGGTACGGCCTACGGCACCGCCGAGCCGCGCCACCGCCTGAACGTGCCCGCGAGCAAAATGAGTTGCTACCCCGACGACCCCGGGCACTTCCTGCGCTGGCTGCGCGAGCACGGGTCGCCCGGGGTGCGCCCGGGCGCCTTCGTCCCGCGCCACCGCTACGGCGCCTACCTCGACGACACCCTCGGCCGGGCCGCCGCGGCCGCGCGGAGCGTCGTCACCCTGCGGCGGCTGCGCACGCGGGCCGTCGCCTGCCGCTGGAACGACCTCACCGCACGGGCGCTCCTTGACCTGGCCGACTCCGGCACGTTGCACGCCGACCGGGTGGTGCTGGCCACCGGGCCACTGCCCGGCTCGTCATCCTGGGCGCCCCCGGTGCTGCGCCGGAGCGACCGCTTCGTCGCCGATCCGTGGGCCCCGGGCGCACTGGACGCCTGCCGCGCGGAGCACACCGAGGACGTCCTGCTCGTGGGCACCGGCTTGACCGCCGTGGACATCGCCCTGCTCCTGGAGCAGCCGGGCCGCACCGTGCACGCCGTGTCCCCGCACGGACGACTGCCCCTGGCCCACGCGGTGGACCCGCTGCCCGCCGTGCCCTGCCCCGTCCCGCTGCGGGGCCTCCCGCTGCCCGAGTTGCGCAGGGAGATACGCCGGCACATCTCCCGCACGGTGCGGGCACACGGCGACTGGCGTCCGGCCGTGGACGGGTTGCGCCCGGTCACCGCCGAACTGTGGTCGTCCCTGTCCGCTCAGGAGCGACGGGAGTTCGTCTCCACGGACGGTTCCTGGTGGAACGTCCACCGGCACCGCATGCCCCCGGACACCGCGGAGGCGGTCCAGCGGATGATCCGCACCCGCCGGCTGCGCCTCCACGCGGGCCGCGTGACGGCGGCCGAGCAGCCGGACGACGGCACCCTGCGCGTACGGATCGCGGGCCGGGACGGACGCGGGGAACTGACCGTCGGCCGGGTCGTGGACTGCACCGGCCCGGGGCGGGGTCTGAGCGAGGCGTCGGACCCGTTGTGGCAGAGCCTCCTCGACGCCGGGCTGGCCGTGCCCGACCCGCTGGACATGGGGGTCGAGACGGAGGACGGCCGGCTGCGCGACGCCCGCGGCCGCGCCCGGCGCCCGCTGTGGGTGCTCGGCGCCCTGCGCCGGGGCGAGCTGTGGGAGAGCACGGCGATACCGGAGATCCGGCAACAGGCCGTCACCGTCGCGGAGTCGGTGCTCGCCCGTGCGGAGACCCCCACCCGCCCGCGACGGCACCGCCCCGCCGACCACTCGGGCCAGCCCCTGAGCACACACGCCGCCGCGGCTGACGCGTACAGCAAGGGCGTCGAACTGGTGCTGAAGGTACGCGGCGGGGCCGAGCGGCAGTTCGAGCGGGCCGCGAGCCTCGACCCCGGGTTCGCCCTCGCACACGCGACGCGGGCACTCCTCGGCCATGAGTGCGGCGCCGACGTGGACGTCCCGCGGGCGCTCGCCGACGCACGGCGGTGCGCGCGCGAACACGCCGACGAGCGCGAACGCTGTTTCGTCGACGTCGTGGGCCGTCGCGTCCTCGGTTCCCCGGACGAGGGCGACGCCGCACTCCTGGAGTACGTCGAGCGGTATCCGGGCGACGAACTCGCGCTCGCGACGGCGGTGCCCACCATCGCCTTCTCCGGCATCCGGGACCTGGACGGACGACTCGCCCCGCGCGTGGTGGAGCGCACGGCGCGCGCGCAGGGAGGCGGTTGGTTCCACACCTCCCTGCTCGCCTTCATGCGCCAGGAGGCGGGCCGGTACGACGAGGCCGCCGAGCTGGCCCGCGCCGCACTGCGGGCCGAACCCGCGTCGGGTCACGCCATGCACGCCCTGGCCCACGCGAACTACGAGCGCGGCCACCACGAGCAGGGCCGCGCCGAGCTGGACCGGTGGCTGACCCGACAGGGCCGGCACAGCACCCACGGCGCCCACTTCTCCTGGCACGCCGCCCTGCACGAGCTGGCCGTGGACGACGTCGCGGCGGTGCGCCGCCGGTGGACGGAGCAGCTGGCGCCCGGGAAGGTGCGCGGGGTGCGGGCACTCGTCGACTCCGGCTCGCTGCTGTGGCGGGCCCGGCTCGCTGGAGGCTGGCCGGACCCCGTACCCGCCGACGAGATCCTGGACTGCGTGCCCGCGGAGGTGCGCGAGCAACCGGGCAGCGCCTTCCTCGCCCTGCACGTCGCTGTCGCTCTCGCCGCCGTCGAGGACCTCCCGGGGCTGCGACGGCTGCGGAGCCACGCGCTGCGGGCCGACCGGGCCCAGCGCGAGGTGATCGGCCCGCTGTGCGAGGCATACACCCACTTCCTGGAAGAGGACTGGGACGAGGCCTCGCGGCGTCTGGAGCACCTCCTGCCGAGGCTGCGCTGGGTGGGCGGCAGCGCGGCGCAGCGCGAGATCGTGGAGGAGTCCCTGCTCTACGCGCTGGTGTCGGGCGGCCGCTCCGACGCCGCCCGCGCGCACCTCGAACGCCGCCTGGACCGCCGGTCGTCACCGCAGGACCGGCGCCGGCTGACCGCACTGGCCTCGTGACGGCACACCAGCCGGGCCGAAGCACGGCACTTCCGCACGGTCTCCTCGAACCGCGAGAACCTCCCGTCGTCGCCCCGCAGGAATCCGGTCACCCGCCGGTGCGCCGTGTCCTTCTCGTCGTACGCGCCTCGCGTGATCACCGTCCACCGCGGTTTCTCCACGATGCCGACGGAGAACCAGCCGTGCACTGCTCCTGGTCCGCCACGTGATTGAGCGCCTCACGGGCCGAGACACAGAAGCCGGCGGGCGTTTCGATGGTGAAGTCGCGGCGACGGGGCCGCTGAAGTGGCGGGCGGCACCATGTCGGCGGTGCGGCCCCGTGCGGGCAGGGGGGAAGGGCGACGACAGCGGTGCCGCGTGCGGCTGGGGCGCTGTGCGACCCGGGAAGTTTCGGAGGTTGCACAGCGCGGTCCGGGCGATCCGGCCCGGGGTGGGCGAAGAACGGGAGGGGATCCGCGGGAGGGAACAGCTTCAGGAGAGTTCGGCGGGGTGGCGCAAAATGCCCCCGGGTCCTTGCGGTGCGGTGTGCGTGCAAGTTGAAATCGTTCCATCGGTACATCTTGACGCTGACTTCGCGGGGTCCTCTGGGGGTGGCCGTCATCGCTGTGGCGATCGTTGCTCGGTTCCCGTGTGCTGCGTGATCCCGCCGATGTCGCACTACGGAAAGGACGAGGACGTGACTCCGTGTGCCTCGGCAGCGAGCGAGTGGTGTCCGCCCCCCGGTGATTCCTCGGCAGAAAAAGGATATGCCGCCTCTCTGGAAGCCGCACCCAGGCGAGTTCACGTGGTTCCCATCGACTCGCTGTCCCCCCGGGAGGCGCTCCGCCTGCAAGGCGTCGTGAAAGAGCACGTACGGCTTCTCGCGGAGGTCGGGAAGAATCTCCCGCCGATCGTGGTCCACCGGCACACCAATCGAGTGATCGACGGCATGCACCGGTTGTGTGCGGCACGGCAGAACGGGCTCAAGGAAATAGCCGTCGAGTACTTCGACGGTTCCGAGCAGGAGGCACTGCTCCTCGCGGTCGAGACGAACACACGGCACGGATTGCCGCTGACCCTGTCGGACCGCAGAAACGTGGCCATGAGCATCCTCGGCACGTACCCCGACTGGTCCGACGGCGCCATCGGGGAGAAGGTCGGCCTGTCGCCGAAGACGGTCGCGAGGCTGCGCGCGGAACTCGGCGGGGACACGCCCCCGGCCGGGGCGAGGGTGGGCAGGGACGGCCGCGTGCGCCCGCTGAACGCCGACGCGGGCCGCATGAGGGCCAGCGCCATCATCGACGAGCGACCGGAGGCGTCGTTACGGGAGATCGCACGCGGCGCGGGCATCTCACTCGGCACCGCACGGGACGTACGGCAGCGCCGGAGCAAGGGGCAGAGCCCGCTGCCGGGCGGCCGTACGTGCGGGGAGAAGGCACCCGGCGGTACCGGCCAGGCCGCCACCGCCCGCCCCGTGGACTGCGTCTCCCTGTTGATGTCGTTGAGGAGCGACCCCGCGCTGCGCTACAGCCAGGCGGGCCGGTCCCTCCTGCGCTGGCTCGACGCCCGCCTGGTACGCGCCGACGAAGTCCGCGTCGCCGCCGGCGTACCGGCGCACCGCCGCGAGGTCGTCGCCACGATGGCGCGCGACTGCGCCGCCCTCTGGGAGCGGTTCGCCATGGAGTTGGAGAAGCCCGGCCCCTCGGAATGGGAGAGGACCGAGAAGGAGGCCGGGTAGGCGGCACGCCCCGCACCGGAAAGGCGCGGCCCGGCGCCTGGACCGCCCGGACAGCCGGGAGCCCGGCGAGTGGGACGAGCCGACACGGGGGGTGCCGGGGGAGTGGGCCAACAAACAGGTCCTCTTCCACAGCACCGCGGCGGCCAACCACGCCTCCCGGTCCGTCGCCGGGGCGCTGGGACCCACTCCGCTCGGCTGGATCCGGACGGTGGCCGCGGCGAAGTGATCCACGGCAGACCGGCCGGATGCCGCCCCACGGGCCGTGAGCGACGACCGGGTTCCCGTCGCCCCGTCCGAACCGCTCGGCCGCCGCCTCCATCCTCGACTTCGCGCGGAGAACCCCCCGTTCATCGGTCGGTCCACGCCCCTTGCGTCCTCTCGGCACGGTCGTGGCCTGCGGCAGCACCGAATTGCGCCACGCGGTCGTTCAACCTCGTACCCCTGGCATCCTGTCGGCCTCCGACGCGCGGCGCCATGACGAACTGCCCCGCGCCGAGAACCGGTTGCCTCGCCCTCACGCAACCCGCGCCTGCGTCCTCCGGGCGGACACGCTGACGGAACCCGGCACCTGCCGGGCCGGTGCCCGTGGGCCGTCGCGGCCGTTGCCGTCGTGGTCTTGACGGGTCGCCGCCGGAGCCCGTGCCCTCACGGCCGCCGGGTGCTTTCCAGGATGGTGGCGTTTCATGCGCCGGCACGCGGATTCCCTTCTTTCGTGTGCACGCACCCGGCTTTCCGCGCCGGGACGCCGGGGGCGCTCCGATAGTGGTCGGGCCGCAGGGCCGGGACCCGCCGGCGTCCGCCGGACAGGTCTTCAGCGATCCGGACAGTCCTTCGGCCATCCACCGCACAGCTCTTCCGTCGTAAGGGGACACACCATGCCCACCACCGAGGCGAACGACCGCGTCCAGCTCGTCTTCTCCCTGTTCGACGCCGACGGCAACGGCGTCCTGGAAGTGGACGACTTCGAGCTGATGGGCAAGCGGGTCGTCGCGGCGGTGCCCGAGGCCGACGACGGCGCGCGGAGCAGGCTGCTCGACGCCTTCCGCCGCTACTGGCAGACGCTCGTGCGGGAGCTGGACGCCGACAGCGACGGCCGTATCAGCCCCGAGGAGTTCACCGCGATCGTACTCAACCCGGAGCGGTTCCACGCCACGGTCGACGAGTTCGCGGACGCCCTGGCCACCATGGGCGACCCGGACGGTGACGGCTTCGTCGAGCGGGCGCACTTCACCGCCTTGATGACGGCCATCGGATTCCAGCGCCCCAACATCGACGCCCTGTTCGACGCCTTCGAACCCGTCGACGGTGACCGCGTCCCCGTGACCACCTGGGCGGACGGCATCAGGGACTACTACCGTCCGGAGAAGTCCGGCATCCCCGGCGACCACCTCACCGCGGGCACCGCCCGATGACCCCTCCCCTGAGCGGCGCCCCCGTACGGGAACCAGGCGCGGCGAAGCCCGTTGTCGGTCTGGCGGTGGGACGGGGCACCGGCCCGGAGCTCGCGGACGTCTTCGAGCGGGTGCTCGGCGCGCTGACCGCCGGCCACCCGCACGGCGTGGCGATCGAGCGCTCACCTCGCCTCTACCACTCGTACCTGTCGCTGCGCACGGAACGCGACGTGGCCGGGATCCGGGCGCTGACCGCCGAGGACGCGGACCATTACGAGTGGTTCTGCCGCACCCTGGCGGCGCGGGGCACCCAGGCGGTCTTCCGTACCGCCGTCAACGCCCAGTCGCTCTACCTCGTCCGGCAGCGGCTGCGCTCCGTGAAGGTGGATCTCCTCACCGACGGCGGTCGCTCGCTGCTGCTGGTGCGGGACCAGGCCCAGGGGTTCTACACCGGGGACAACCGCCACACGCACGGCGAGGTCACCCGCACCATGACCTTCAGCCGGGAGATCACCGAGGCCGTGGTGACCTACGCCCTGCGGCGGGCCCGGCGCGAGTGGCCCGACGGACACCCCGACCGCATCGTGATGGCCTACAAGTTCCATCTGCTGGACGGCGCCCTCGACACCTGGGTGACCGAACTCGCGGACCGGCTCCGCATACGCATCGACCTGTTCCAGCCGGACACGGTCAACCGCAACCTGATCACCCACGGCCTGCCCGACCGCACGCTGATCGTCGCCGGGAACGAGTGGGCCGACATCATGCATGTCATGCTGCTCGACCGGTTCGGCTCCGACCGGCAGGAGAACCGCTGCACCGAGAACGTCTGCCTCGGTTCCGGGCTGTCCGGCCTGGTCGAATACCAGACGGTCCATGGGTCCGCCGACGACCTCGCCGGCCGGGACCTCGTCAATCCGGTGGCGACGATCCGCGCCGCCGCACTCGTGGCGGAGCGCCATGCGGCACGCCCCGGAGCGGTACGGGCCGCGGAGCAGGCCCTGCGGGCCCTGGACGAGCGGGGCGTGCGCACCCCGGACCTGGGCGGGCGGCACTCCACCAGTGCCGTGGTCGACGCCCTGCTCGCCCTGCTCGACGGGCCGCCGGCCGAGGGCTCCCCCAAGGACGGCGCCCTGGTCGGCGGGTCATGACCGGCCCGGAACGGGGCGGGACGTGCGGGACGGCCCTGGTCGTCGTCGACCTGCAGAACGACTTCTGCATCGGCCCGGCGGGCCTGGCCCGCTTCGGCAAGGACACGACTGTGCTGGAACGGGCCGTCGCCGGCTGTGTGCGGGCGGTGGACCGGGCGCGCGAGTGCGGCGTGGAAGTGCTCTTCGTGCGCTTCGTCGGCGACCTCGAACACCAGGGACCCGGCTGGCGGTTGCGGGACCGTACGCTCGGCAAGCGGCCCAAGTGCCTGGAGGGCTCATGGGGGGCGCGGTTCCACGCCGTCGCCCCGGTCCCGGGCGAGCGGGTGTTCACCAAACGCGCCTGCTTCGATGCCTTCCTGTCCGACGGCTTCGAGGAACACCTCGGTGCGCGGGGCGTCGGCCATCTGGTCCTCGCCGGGCTGTACGCGGACGTGTGCGTGGACACCACCGCCCGCACCGCGTTCCAGAAGGGCTTCCACGTGTCTGTCCTGTCGGACTGCACGGCCGCGCTGCACCTGCCGTACGACGCCGTGCTGCGCTTCATGCGGCTCGTCTACGGCGCCAGGACCACCACGTCGGACGATCCCCGGGCATGGACCGTACCCGTGTACCGACCCGAGGAGGGGACGTGCGTCCGGCCGCCGGACTGAATCCCGGGATCCCGGAGGGCGTGGGCCGCACGGCCCTGCTGGTGGCGGCGGCCCGCGCCATCGAGACGCATCGCGTCGACGCGCTGGCCCGGGATCCGTTCGCGGAGCACTTCGTGCGCGCGGCGCCGGCCTCGGCCGGCTGGCCGGTCCGACCGGAACAGGTGCCCGCCGGTGAGGCCGATCCGCTGTGGGGCCGGCTCGGGCGGTACTTCGGCCTGCGCACCCGCGTCCTGGACGACTACCTGCTCCACGCGGCACGCCAGGGCGTCCGGCAGGTGGTACTGCTGGGGGCGGGTCTGGACTGCCGGGCGTTCCGGCTCGGCTGGCCGCCGGGCAGTGTGGTCCACGAGCTGGACACCGCCGGGGTGCTGGCGTTCAAACAAGCGGTCCTGGACCGGGCCGGGGCCGTTCCCACGACCGGGCGCCGGGCCCTCGCCGCCGACCTCCGGCTCGACTGGTCCGAGGCGCTGCTGGAGGCGGGCTTCGACGTCGCCGAGCCCACCGCGTGGCTCGCCGAGGGACTGCTGCTCTACCTCCCCGCGGCGGCCGAGCGCCGCCTCGTGGCGGCGATCGACCGGCTGAGCGCCGCGGGCAGTTCCCTGGCCTACGAGGTGAAGCTGGGCGTCGAGTCACCGCGGATCCGGGCCAGTCCGGTCTATGCCGCCGCGAGGCAGCGGACCGGTATCGACCTGCTCGCCCTGTTCGACGGCGAGCCCCGTCCCGACACGGCGGGCGAACTCGCCGCACGGGGCTGGACGGTGGCCGCACGCACGCCGTACGACTTCACCGCCGTACACGGCCGTGGTCCCCGCCCGGAACCCGACGACGCGTTGGCGGCCAACCGTTGGTTCTTCGCCACCCGACCCCTTCGGTCACCCGGCCCGGGATCCGGTACGGACGAACTCGACGGGCAACGCGTCGGCACCGGGTACGAGACGTTGGCCACGGCAAGCGGCTGTGGCGGCCGGTCTGCCCGCCGACCGGTTCGGTAGGCGCCATGGCCGCACCATGTCGGGGGGCACCAGCAGGAACCGCGAACCGGACCCTCAAGGACTGGGAGCCGTTGGCCGATGGCGGGGACATGCACTCACCTTCCGCGTTCGCGGGACGCCGCCTTCCCGCCTGGCGTCTGCTGGGGACAGCCGGGCTGTCCGCTGTCCTACCGGGCGTACTGGCGCGGTCTCCCGCGGCCAGGCCGGCCGAGGCGGTCACGCCGCGCCTGGCGGCGGCGGTGGACGGCCACGGACTGCGAGCGTTGTTCGGGTCGGAGAACCGGGTGATCCGTACGCGCGAGCGGGTGGTCGCCCTGACGTTCAACGCGGCCTGGAACGACGCCGGCCTGGACAGCGTCCTCGGGGAGCTCGCCCGTCGTCGCGCACCCGCCACCTTCTTCCTGACCGGCGACTTCGCCGACCGTCATCCCGCGGTGGTGAGGAGGATCGCGGCAGCCGGCCATGGGCTGGGCAACCACTCCGCGCACATCGGGGAGGTCGACGCCCTCGGTTTCGCGGACACCGAGTTCACCACCGACACCAACGGGTGGAAGGGAACCGAAGGGGGCATGACGGTGGACCGCGCAGTGGACAGGGCGCTGGACGCCCTGCGGCCAGGAGCCGTCCTCCAGATGCACGTCGGGGCCCCACGGGGCCGCACCGAGGTGATCGACGCCCAGGCCCTGCCCCGGATCCTCGACGCGCTCACCGCCCGCGACTACGCCGTCGTCGACCTGCGCACCCTGCTCACGTCCTGAACCACCCGGCAGCGCGTGGCCGTCGTACCCCGTCCCTCCCGCAACGGCCGGTCGTACCGGGCACAGCACGGTGCTCGGCAAGAGGGCCCTCCTCGCCCCGTGTCCATGTCAGTGGCGCCTGGAACCATGCCTTCGTCCGGAACAGCCGTATCAGGAGCGATGCGTGATCGTCCCCCGTGACGGCCTCAGGGAAACGGAAGCGGGGCCGGCGCGCGCTGCGGGGGATCAGGTGGGTTGAAAGGTCCAGCGCTGGTCGTTGCGGGCCGGCTTGCTGCAGGTGTACTGGACGAGCCGCGCTCCGGCTGTGGGTTCGTTGCCACCGTCCTGGAAGACGTCGGCGCACAGGTGCGACCCGGCGGCCACGAGCTGGAGGCCGTCCCCGCCCTCGCGCAGTGACCAGTGCTGGTTCGGCCCGCCGTGGCAGCGGTACTGGATGAGGTCGGTGTCGAGGGCGTCGCTGCTCTCGCGGACGTCGAGGCACTTGCGGCTGTGCACGTTGCGGATCTCGAACGTGTTCTCTCCCGCGGGCACGGGCAGCCAGAGCTGGTCGTTGGCGCCGGTGTACTTCTGCACGTGGATCCGGGCGCCGTCATCCGTGGTCGACCCCGCCACGTCCAAAACGAGTTCGGGATGGGCTGCGGCGCGGATGGAGACGCCTCGGTAGGGCGGTACGGGAACCGGTTCCTCGGCGGTGGATGCCGGGGCGGTGGCGAGCCCGGTGAGCAGCAGGGCCGCCAGCCACGTGGTGGCCTGGTGGCGGGCTGCGGGCAGGGTGAAGGGCATGCGGGTGCTCCTTTCGAGACGGATGGTCTTTTGGGCGGGCGCCGGGATCGGTCAGGCACTCGATGGGCGCGGCCGGCGGCTTCGAGGCGGCCGGGTACGCGGTGTGAGCCCGTCGACGAGGACCGGGTGTCCTCGGGGTGGGGCGTCGTCCGTTCTTCTGTCCACTGCGCCGTCTGCCGAAGCGACCGTACGCCCTGGAGGCACCGCGCACGGAAGTTCGTGTTCCGGTTCCTTGTGCGCGGGCGCACGCCGATACCCAACGTGCGCACCCGTCACGCGCTGGTGCTCCCTTCCGGGCGCCCCGAACGAGTGACATGCAGTGCGGGGCGCGAAGCGGGGGGCACGCGGGAGACACGCGGCCACGATCCGCCAGGTGCGTGACCGCGATCGTTTCCCTCACCGGAAGGACACCGCATGTCGTTCACCACACGAGCTGTGGGCCTGATCGCCGCGACGCTCCTGACCGTGCCCCTCACGCAGGCACACGCCGGCGTTCCCCACCGGATCGCGGAAGCCCCCGTCGGGCCCAACCTCATCAACAACGGCAGCTTCCTGAGCCCTGGAGTCACCCGCGAGCAGCGGCTCAAGGCGTTCAACTCGGACACCGACACCCCCATCGACCCCTGGGAGGTCACCGCCGGCGAGGTGCACATCTTCTCCGAACACGAGGCAGGCGCCGGCGGCGCCCAGGCCGCGGACCTCACCGGCGGCCCCAAAGCCACTATCAGGGAGGCCGTCCACCTCAACGAGGGCACCCGGTACCGGCTGACGTGGCAGGAGCGCACCGAGAGCTGGGAAGGGTGCGGGGAGAAGCCCGCCGAGAACCAGAAGTACCAGGTCGCCGTCACCGGACAGCGCACCAAGACCTACACCCCCACCTCGTCCTGGCAGCCGCCGGACCCCAGCCCCCTGGACTTCACCGCCACGGCGGACGACACGGTCGTGCAGTTCATCTCCGCCTCCGACAACAACGTGCACCCCGCCCACTGCGGCGCGATGATCACCCGCGTCTCGCTCAAGGAACTCAAGAGCGGCAACAGCTGACCCTTCGGCCCGACCCCGCCCGCACGCGATGGGCGCGCTGCCCGGCGGGCAGCGCGCCCCACCCTTCCAGGAGACCCAGGTTGAAACACACCGCCGCCCGCCTGCTCGCCGCCATGTTCCTGCTCGTCACGGCAACCCCACTGACCGCACACGACACCGCCGCCGCCGAGCCGTCGGTCCGCAACGGCACCTTCACCGACCCGGTCGCCCCCGCCGGCACCTATCTACGCCTCACCAACGACTCAGCCCGCGGTCCGGCCCACTGGTCACTCACCCGCGACAACATCGACCTCTACAGCGCCTCCCTGGCCCGCCTCGACGGTGCGCAGTCCGCCGGCCTCACCGGTTCGCACAACGGAGCCATCAGCCAGAGCATCGCCACCACGGCCGGGCAGACCTACGAACTGACCTGGCGGGACGCGCCGGACACCTGGCCCGGAGCCCCGCAGGACCCCACCGGGTTCGATCCGGAGAAGCAAAGCTGCGCGGACAAGAACGCCGACGACCAGCCCTACCAACTCGTGATCGGTGATACCCGCGCCGTCACCTACCGGCCGTCAGGCACCGGCCACCAGCCCGCCTGGACCGCCCGGTCCCGGCGGTTCACCGCCCGGGAGGACGACACCGTCATCCAGTTCATCTCCCAGTCCGACGCCGAGACGCTGCCGCACTGCGGACCCCAGATCACCCATGTGAGTCTCCACCCGGCGACCGACTCCCGCCACCAGGCGGACACACCGGCCGGGACCGCAGGCACCACCTTGTGATCCGGGACCGGGGCAGCCGTCCCGATCCCGCCCATGACATCACACCAGGCCGGTCGCGGGGGATCCGGTGGGCCGTACCCGCCGGCGGCAGGCGGTCAGGGTCTGACCTGTGCCACGCCGCCGCGCGTCGTGGATGTCCGTGAGGCGGGCGAGGGGGACATCATGGGGCAACGGAAGCGAGCGAGGAAGGAACCGGTGTGAGCGGGTTGGGCTCTGGCGGTGCGACACGCGGAAAGTCACGGTTCGACGACGTGTACGTCCAGCCGGACCCGCGCGCCTACTTCGCGCGGCTGGCACCACTGGACTACGAGATTCCGCACCACGCCCAACCGGTGTTCCGGCGACTGGCCGCGGAGCGGGCGGCACACGGTGACGGCCGGGCCGGCGGGCCGGTGGCGGTACTGGACCTGTGCTCTTCCTACGGCATCAACGCCGCCCTGCTCAACCACGAGGTCACGCTCGCGGAGCTGTACGACCGGTACACGTCCGACACTGCGCGGCGGATGACGTCGACCCAACTGGCCGCGTGGGACCGCGAGTTCTACGCCGAGCGGCGCCGGCCGGACGCGATGCGGGTATACGGTCTGGACATCGCCGCCCCGGCGGTGCGCTACGCCCGGGAAGCCGGTCTGCTGGACGCCGGATTCACCGACGACCTGGAACGGGTGCAGCCCGGACCAGAGCTGCGCGACGCCCTGGACGACGTCGGACTGATCACCCTGACGGGCGGCGGCAGCTACGTCACCGGGCGGACGTTCGCCGCGCTGCTGAGCGGCGCCCGGCGACCCGTCTGGGTGAGCGCGTTCGTGCTGCGGACCGTGTCGTACGAGCCTGTCGCCCGGACGCTGGCCGCACACGGGCTGCACACCACGACGGATGTGTCCCGGACCTACCCACAACGCCGGTTCACCGACGAGCGGGAGCGCAGGCACGCGATCGATGCGGTACGGGCCCTCGGCGGTGACCCGTCGGGACGTGAGGAGGAGGGCCGCTACCACAGCGTGCTCTACACCTCCCGGCCCAGCCCGATGCGGTAGATCCTTCACGAGCGAGCGGACCACCGGACCACCTTGCGCATGAGGCGGGTCGACGGGTGGGCGCGGGCACGGACTCCAGCGAATGTCTCGCGCCTGCGGGACCTCTGCCCCTGGCCGATGCCGGAGGCGGGGGATCGGTAGAGGGCGGCGCCGAGGACCTGCAAGAGCACCGCCGGCGTATCCATCAACCTTCTGGTCAAATTTGACTAGAGTGGTCGGCGTGAGCGAGAAGACGATTCCGATCCTGCCGTGCCGGACCATCCAGCCCGTGCTCGACTTCTATACCGCCCTCGGGTTCGAGGTGACCTTCCAGCAGAAGAGCCCCAATCCTTACGCGGTAGTCCAGCGCGGCGGCATACAGCTCCACTTCTTCGGGATGAAGCACTACGAGCCGGCCGAGTCGTTCAGTACGTGCATCGTCCGGACCGATGACATCGACGGGCTGCACGAGACCTTCCGGGCCGGGCTGAAGGCGGCGTACGGACGGGTACCGAACCGCGGGCTGCCGCGAATCGGGCCGCTGAAGAACACCTCACACGGCGTGCGGCAGTTCCTCATGACCGACCCCGGCGGCAACTGCATCCGCGTCGGGCAGCAGACGAGCGACGACCAGCACCACCGCCCCGCCCCCAAGGAGACCTTCGCCCGGGCCCTGCACCACGCTTCCCTCCTCGCCGACTCCAAAGAGGACCTGACGGGCGCCGCCAAGGTCATCGACCGGGTGCTGCGCCTTCAGGGCGAGCGGCCCACGCCCGTGCAACTGCTCCGGCTGCTCGTGCTGCGTGCCGACGTCGCCACCCGTCTTGGCGACAAGGAAGCCGCGACGTCCGCGCTCGCCGCGGCCACCGCGGTCCATCTCACCGCGGACGAACGGGAGTCCGTACAGGACGACCTCAAGCGCCTCGCGCAGTTGTCGGACTGAGGGCCGGGAAGGAGGCCGAAGGCCATGCGGTGCGCCCGCCACCGCCGGGCCGCCTCCACGGCCCCGGGGCCCGCTCGGGGCAAGGCGCGGATTCCCGGCAGGAAGTATGTCGAGAACGCCGGGCGTGCTTCTACCTACCCGTGACAGCCCTCATCCTGGGGGCGGGTACGACGAACGAGGAGCGGACCATGAAGTACATGCTGCTGATGCAGTTCAGCGAGGACAGCGTCGACTTCCCCAAGCTCGACGAGTGGAAGCCCGAGGAGATCCAGGCCCACATCCGGTTCATGAAGCGGACCAATGCCGGCCTGGCCGCCGCCGGTGAGCTGGTCGACGCCCAAGGCCTGGCCATGCCGGAGACCGCCCGGATCGTGCGCTCCCACAGCGGCGGCACGCCGGTCGTCACCGAGGGGCCGTTCCCGGAGTCCAAGGAGTGGGTGGCCGGCTGGTGGATCGTGGACTGCGGCACCGAGCAGCGGGCGATCGAGATCGCCGCCGCCGTCTCCGCCGCTCCCGGTCCGGGAGGCCGGCCGCTCAACATGCCGATCGAGGTGCGCCACGTCATGGCGGCCCCGCCCGCCGAACTCTGAGCCGCCCTGGTGACGACTTTCGAACCAGCCGTCGACGACCTGCTGCGCACGCTCGTGCCGCAGGTCGTCGGCGTGCTCACTCGCCGCTGGGGGGACTTCGCCGATGCCGAGGACGCCGTCCAGGAAGCTCTGCTGCACGCCGCCACCCAGTGGCCGGCCGAGGGTGTGCCCCGCAATCCGCGCGGCTGGCTGGTTCAGGTCGCCGGCCGCCGGATGACCGAGCAGGTCCGCAGTGCGCGGGCCCGCCGCCGGCGCGAGGAACTGGTGGCCGGGCAGGTCCCGGCCGACCGGCGCTCGGCACCGGGGGCCGACACCGGAGACGAGAGCGCGCACGACGACACCCTCACGCTGCTGTTCCTGTGCTGCCACCCCGTGCTGTCGCCGGCCTCGGCGATCGCGCTCACTCTTCGCTCGGTGGGCGGACTGACCACGGGCGAGATCGCCCACGCCTTCCTCGTCCCCGAGGCGACCATGGGCCAGCGGATCAGCCGGGCCAAACGAAAGATCAAGGACTCCGGTGTGCCGTTCCGGACACCGGACGACGCCGAGTGGCCGGCCCGGCTGGACGCGGTGCTGCACGTCCTCTACCTGATCTTCAACGAGGGCTATGCCACCAGTACCGGCCCCCAGTTGCGACGCGTTGAGCTCACCCGGGAGGCGATCCGCCTGGCACGGGCCGTCCACACGCTGCTGCCGGACGACACCGAGGTGGCCGGCCTGCTCGCGCTGATGCTGCTCACCGAGGCGCGCGGGGCCGCCCGCACCGACGCGGACGGCGGACTCGTCCCACTCGCCGAGCAGGACCGCAGCCGTTGGGACACAGCCGCGATCGCCGAAGGCGTCGCACTGATCACCGCCGCCCTGCCACGCGGCCCGGTCGGCCCGTACCAGGTGCAAGCGGCGATCGCGGCCGTCCACGACGAGGCACCCACCGCCGCCGAGACGGACTGGCCACAGATCCTCGCTCTGTACGGGGTGCTCGCCCGCATCTCGGACAACCCACTCATCACCCTGAACCGGGCGGTCGCCGTCGCCATGTTGGACGGCCCCGCCGCCGGCCTCGCTCTGCTCGCCGACCCGCATCCCGCGCTCGCCGGCCACCACCGGCTGTACGCCGTCCGCGCCCATCTGCGCGAACTCGCCGGGGAGAGGGAGGCCGCCGTTGCCGACTACCGCACCGCCGCCCGCCGCACCACCAGCCTCCCCGAGCGGCACCACCTCAGCCTGCTCGCCGCCCGACTGGCCGCACGAGCGGAAACGGAGAGCTGAGCCACCGGCCAAGGCCCGGCGAAACCGGACGACTACTGACATCGGCGGGCCAGATCACTTGAGAACCCACAACGACCGGGCCAGCCACCCGGGACAGCGACCGGACCCCGGCGACACGCGATCACTCCGGCGGATCCGCCCACCTGCCGGCCCGGAGCCGGACCGGTCCGAGCCGGGCGACCCCGCAACGGACGAACGGTTGACCGCTCATTCCCGGGATGTGAACCCACCGGCCGATGCCCCGGCGAAAAATCAAACGGTGGGCCAATGCCGTGCGGGCAGGCCGGTGACAGCGTCTGCCTGTGCCCACGGACTGCCCGGCGCGGCACGGCCGGAGTTCCACCACCAAGGGAGAGTCCATGACCACCACGCAGGTCACCGCCCGGAAGAGCATGACGCGCCGGAGCGTGCTCGCAGCCACGCTGGCCGCCGGGACCGCCTCGCCGCTCGCCGCCGTCGCCGGTCCGGCCGCCGCCAGGTCGGCCATGACACGACTCAGGCTGCCCGTCCCGACCGGGCCGTACCCGGTGGGCACGGTGCAACTGCGCCTTGTCGACCGGTCACGGCCGGACGACATCGCGGGACCCGGGCACTTTCGCGAGCTGATGGCCACCGTCTGGTATCCCGCCCGGGACGTCCGGCGGTACCCGGTGGCGCCCTGGATGCCGGCCGGCGCCCTTCGTGCGTTCCTCGACGACGCCGGATTGAGTGACCTGGCCGACTCGGGCCCGCTCTCCGCCGGCCACGTGGGCGCTCCGGTGCGGCGATCGGGCAGGCGACTGCCCGTGGTCGTGTTCTCTCACGGCGCGCACAGCCACCAAGGCGACCACACCATCACGGTCCAGGAGCTCGCCAGCCACGGATACGCGGCCGTGACGGTGGCTCATCAGTACGACACCTACACCGAGTTCCCCGACGGCCGGATCGGCGTTCCGCTCCGCGACCGGCAGGCGCCGACGCTGCCGGGGGACTTCGCCGCCGACCTGCGTTTCGTCCTCGACTGCGTCGAGCAACTCGCCGCCGGGCACAATCCCGACGCCGATCACCGGCAGCTGCCGGCCGGACTGCTCGGTTCCCCCGACCCGCGCCGGATGGGCGCGTTCGGCTGGTCGAAGGGCGGAACGGCCACCGCCTGCGCCACGCTCGCGGACGAGCGCATCCGGGCCGGGCTGAGCCTCGACGGCCCGATGCGGATGGACCCGCCACTGACCGGTGACTTGGACCGGCCGTTCATGATGATGTCCGCGGAGTACACCCGGGCCGCCGATCCCGCGGTCGCCGCATTCTGGTCGCACCTGCGGGGCTGGCGCCTGAACATCCAGGCCGAAGGCGCCTCCCACGCCTCGTTCGGCGACAACGAGGCGCTGTTTCCACAGGTGGCGAAGCTGCTCGGGTGGAGCGGGCAGCAGCTCCAGGACGTGATCGGCACCCTCGATCCACACCAGGCGGTGAAGGCCCAGCAGGCGTACCCGCTCGCGTTCTTCGACCAGCACCTGCGTCACCGCCGGGAACACCTGCTCGACGGGCCGTCCCCGGCCTTCCCGGCCATGACGTTCCTCACCTGAGGTCCGGGGACGCGGCACCACGGCTCCATGGGAGCCCGTGCCTGGCCGTTCTTTGTCCGCCCGTGTGCTCGATCGGCTTGGAACGGGGTTCTGGAACGGGGGCTTTGCCCTGCCGGCATGGCATGGATGAAGGGTCTTTTGGTAGCTCGCGGGCGTGGAGTCCAGCGAGGAGCAAGAGGCCTTGGTGTCGAAGTGTCGCGTGGTTGCGGTCGCCGGGTCCAGCCCGTCCACTCCTGCGTGTGACTGTTTCGCCCGACGGCCGTGCCGCTCCGCGTGGTGGCCGCGGTCGGCGTGCGGCCGACCACCGGCCGGTCCTTCGCGGTGGTTTGCCCGGTGCTCGTTCCGGCTCCCAGGGGACCGGGCCGGTTTCCTCAGGGCGGAGGGTGGTCATGATGCGGGAGGCGGAGGAGGGGCAGAGGTCATGACAGCCGACCGACGGCAGCGACCGGCACGGGACGATCGGGAGCTGCGCTTATGGAGGGCCGGCCGGGCCTTGGCCGCCACCTTCGTCACCGCGGTCCTGGTGGCGGGCGGCGTGTTCTACGGCTTGGTGTGCGTACTGGACTTCCAGGAGATCGACCACACTCGGAAGCTCGATGCCAAGACACTCTTCGACCTGGTGAAAGTCTCCTTCGGAGTGGTCGCCGGGGCCGGCGCCCTCGTTGCGCTGGTCGTCGCCTACCGTCGCCAGCGCGTCGACGAAGCGGGCGCCCACCGGGAGGCCACCAGGCTCCACACCGAACGCTTCTCCCAGGCAGTCGAACAACTCGGCTCGAACTCCCCGGCCGTGCGACTCGGCGGCGTCCACGCCTTGGCCGGCCTCGCCGACGATGCCCCCGACCAGGCCCTGCGCCAAACCTGTATCGATGTCCTGTGCGCCTATCTCCAGCTTCCCTTCACCCCCGACCCCGGAGAAGACCCCGCCCACCAGGAGGAACACCACTGCTACCTGGCCTCCCGCAAGGTCCGGCACACGATCCTGCGTCTCATAGGTGATCACTACCGACGCCCGCAGGGTGCCTACGGCTCCTGGCAGGGCTGCGACCTCGACCTCACGGATGTCACCGTCGACGGCAGTATGGACTTCAGTGGCGCGGCGTTCTCCGGTGGCACGGTGTCCTTCGCCGGCGCGGTGTTCTCCGGTGGCACGGTGTCCTTCGCCGGCGCGACGTTCTCCGGCGCGGAGGTGTCCTTCCGCGGCGCGTCATTCTCCGACGGCAGGGTCTTCTTCACCGGCGCGCGGTTCACCGGCCGCAAGGTGTCGTTCGGCGATGCGCGGTTCTCCGGTGGCACGGTGTCCTTCGCCGGCGCGCGGTTCACCGGCGGGGAGGTGTCCTTCCGGGGTGTGACGTTCTCCGGTGCCAGGGTGTCCTTCGGCAGTGCCAGGTTCTTCGGCGGGGAGGTGTCCTTCCGCAACGTGACGTTCCGTGACGGAAGCGTGGACTTCGGCGCGGTGTTTTCCGGCGGCGGGGTGTCGTTCCGTGGCTCGACGTTCTCCGGTGGCCAGGTGTCCTTCGCCAGCGCCACGGGTCCCGCTCCTCTGGGGCTGCTCGCTGCCGTCGGCGCTGATTCCGTGACGGTGACCCTTTCCTCCGGTTGGTCGCCCGGGGGCGCGTAGTCGGAGTTCGCCCCGAAGGTCTGGTCCGGGGACGCACGGCCCCTTGCGCGGGTCCCGGATAGCCTTCCGGCATGGAAACAGTCCTGGTGAGCGCGTGTCTGCGCGGAGTGCCGTGCCGATTCGACGGACGGCACAAGGCGTCCCCGGAGATCGAGGCCGCGGTCGCGGGCCGCGAGCCGGTCCCCTTCTGCCCGGAGACGGCGGGCGGGCTCGCGACCCCGAGGCGCCCCGCCGAGCTGGTCGGTGGTGACGGGCACGCCGTGCTCGACGGCAGGGCACGCGTGGTCGACGACATGGGCCGCGACGTGACGGCGGAGTTCGTCGCCGGAGCCCGCCTCGCGCTCGCGGCGGCCCGGCGCGCTGGCTGCCAGGAGGCCCTGCTGATGCCGCGCAGTCCTTCGTGTGGCCGCGGCATGGTCCACGACGGCTCGTTCACCGGCCGGCTGACGGCGGGCGACGGGGTCACCGCGGCCCTGCTCGAACGGAACGGCATCACGGTTCGGCCTGCTCCCGGAGCGTGAAGCCGTCGGCCCGGCCGGGGAGCCGCCTCCCCGGCCGGGGAGAGGGAGCAGGCGTCCCGGTCATGTGCTGGACGATCGACCGGGATCAGGCGCGGATCGTGGAATTGCCGGACGGGCCGGAGCGGTCCCGGCTCTCCCCGCCGGTGGACGGAGCCGCCGTCTCGTTCCCCTGTAAGGAGGCCGAGTTCGGGTGGGTGCTCGCCGGTACGACCGGGACCGGGGGCCACTAGTGGGCGCACGGGCGGGGGACGAGCGCCTACGGGCTCGGCCGGCTAATCGATCAGGTAGTTCCAGAGCGTCGCGGCCGCGGCCAGTTGGGCCAGGAACCAGGCGACGTACGCGGCGAAGCCCTGGAGCCGGTAGATGGACACGACGAGCGCGAAACGACTGTGCGTGTACTGGTGGTCCTCGCTGAACGTCGCCGCGTCCGTGACGATGCTGGTGGCCGTCAGGACGACGGCCATGAACAGTGAGTACAGCAGCAGGTGCGTGAAGGCCCCGCCGGTGAACAGATTGAGCAGGACAGCCGGGCAGGCGGGCACGGCATAGGCGAGGACCAGGCTCAACGCCCGGACCGGACTCGGACGGCCGGGAAGCAGGCGCCACAGCGCGCCCAGGGCGAAACCAGCGGCGGCCCACGCAGCCTGGAACGCGATGAACTTCACGACGATCTCCGGGAGCGCGGTGGGCTCGTATCTGAGCTGCGTCTGCGCGAAACGTGGTCTCAGTTCCAGCAGAAGGAGCCCCACGGTGCCCGGGATCCCGAACCAGAAGGCCACGCGCGCGGCACGGACCGCGTTGTCCCACCAGTGGCCCTCCGGCCCCCAGGCCAGGACGATGTCCATGACGGACACGCGGGCGGGCGGCGGCCTTTCGCTGTCGCATCCGGCCAGCAGCCACTGCCGCACGTCGCGCTGACGAGCCTCCACCTGGTCCAGCGTCATGCTCGCGGCACCCCCTTTGTCGAGAGCACGCGATTCGTGTTCGAGGAAGCGGTGCTCATGGGTGCGGTCCATCAGTTCACGGCGCCACTCCTCGTTCCTCATCCTGTTCAGACAGAAGGCTTCGCCCAGCCGGCTCAGTACCGACCACCGTCGTCCCACCGAGAGGACGGCGAACAGCGAGGCGATGTTCAACAGGAGCCAGATCGGATACTGCGCGACGTTCCCCGCGACCGTGGCGCCCTGCACACCCGCTGTGAAAGCGAAGACCGCCGCGGTGAGCAGTACGTCGGGTCCTTCCGGCCCGAGCGCCGACCTCTCAAGATTCTCATCTGCCTGCCGCCGCGTCCTGGTGCGGTAGCTCAGGAGGGCCAAGAGCGCGACCCCCGTCAGGACCCAGCTGTCAGTGAAGATCAACGTCAGGTGGGACAACGAGAAGTTGGCCAGGTACTTGCTGACGTATGCCCCGTGACTCTGCCCGGGATTCTGAGCCGCAGGCCAGGAACTCCTCTCCCACTGGTTCTCGTTCGCCCAGGTGAGACATCCGAGCAGGCCGCCGGCAACCGCTCCGAGCGCCAGGGACACCACGGTGACCCAGAGAACCGGAGCCCTGTTCCATCTGTCTCTCCAGGAGGCGGGGACCATGAGTCCCTCGCGGGCGAACCGCCACGCCCAGGCGGTCATGGCCGCCAGCCACAACCACACGGCCGCCAGACCCATGAGCACATAACCGACCTTGCCCAGGACGCTCGGTTCGGTTTTCAACACCAGGTGCGGTGGCAGGTAGAACAGGTGCGGCGCGATGACCGCCAGCAACCCGGCCGCCGCCACGGAGATGACCACGCTTCGTACGGCGCGGGCCTGGAGCGGCGTGCCGTCGACCCAAGGGCGGGCGACGAGGGTCAGGGCCAGGCCGGCAGAAATGCACAGGAACGCCTTCCACGGTGGACCGACGTTCTGGGAGCCGATCACCAGCAGCATCACGGCGACCGACCCGCTGAGCACGGCCCATTGCAGTACGGCCTGGACAGCGCTGTCCTTGCGGCCGTCGCCCCGGGAGGAAGGGCGCCTCGGTCGCCCGCGTAGTGCGGCCAGCGCGACCACGACCGAGGCGCACACCCACCAGGCTCCGACGCCGATCTTGCTCCAGAACGACCGGTCGTAGATCAGGAACCACGAACGCTGCCACGGAAGACCGATATCGAAGGTGATCCGGTCGGGCGGAATCCCTTCCCACATCCAGTTGTCATTTTCCGGCGAGGCGGATTTCGACGTGTCGTCGAATCTCAGGCCCCCGAGGTCCGCCTCCACTTTCCAATAGGATTTCTGCAGCGTCGTCGGGCTGAGGTGAACCGTCCACGTGCTGCCTTTCTTCCACTTGATCACCCATGGGCCGAGTTTGATGGGGCTGTAATCCCTGATCCATGCATAGGATTCATACCTCACTCGAATGTACTGACCCTGTTCTTTCACCTCGGGTTCGTCGAACCGCCATTCCGACTGCCGGAGCAACGTGTCCTTCCCGCGCAGCAGGCACTGCATGGCGTGCCGGTAGTCTGCGGAATGCTTGTCGAGAAGCAGTCGGTCGGCCAGCACCCATTCCGTCATGGGGATATCGACAGTCATGTCCGACTGGATTTTGATGGCATCCCTGTCATGTTGATCGAATCGAATTACGGCGTTCACGCGGCTGCTCTTGAGCTGACTTTCCCAGCATCTGCCGCTATCGTTCTCCAGGGCTTCCGAGGGAGAGCATTCCCACCACATCAGGGTCGCAAAAATCAATGGCAGTAGCTGCCACCACCGGATCCCCTGCACCATCCGCCACCTCCTCCCGAAGGAATTTAGCGGGGTCGTGCGTGGGATGCCCCGGGACACGCGAAGCGGTTTCGGCAGGCCACCCCATCGGCTGCCGCCCGTGGAATTGCGGGAAAATAGTCCCTGGTTGATACTGGAATCCGATGTGCCGTCAACTGTCTGACGGAGGGGTCATGACCGACGTGAACGTTTCCGCTTCCCGCACCCCACTGCCCCGCTTCGAGGAAGCCGAGGGGCTGGGCCCCGAGGACTCGGAATTCGTCAGGGACATCGTGGCGGTGCTCGCCAAGCACGGCAACCTGGACCGCTTCGGCCTGTGTCTGCTCCACGACCACTTCCCGCTCGCCGCGGACGAGGTCCTCGTGGAGACCAACGACTCCAGGGCCCGCACGCTCCACGTCCACGTGGAGAAGGCGGACGGGACCCGGCATGCCAAAGCGTCTCAGTGGCGCTTCGTGCCGCACGCCGAGCGCGAGCCCGGAGCCGGACCTGACGGAGGCCGGTACGAGGAAATCCTGCTCTGCAGCCCGCTCGACCTCTGCCCGGGGCGCACGGACGACCACGAGAGCGGCTGAGGTCGGCACGGCATGACGAAGGGGCGCCGTCAGGAAGGAGGCGCGCCCCTGTGCCGCACCTCGCGCTCGGCCCGGCCGCGCAGCGCCGCCGCCGGCTCCTCGCGCTTCGTCGCTCATCACGTCCAGGGCGACGTCGGCCCGGAAGACCGCTTGACCATCCCGCGTTCGGGCCGGCGCCGCCGGCAGCGTGGTGGTCCTGCCGGCCGCTCATGGCCGCTGCCGCTCAGGTCGCGGCCGCCGTACCCGAACACGCTCCTCGAGGCCCCCGCCCTCACGGGGCGGGCTCGTGGGGTTCGGCCTCGGTGGCGGTGCGTCGCCGGACGTCGGTCATCAGTTTGTCCAGCAGTGTGATGAGCGTGGCGCGTTCGTGCTCGGACAGGCAACGGACGAGTGTGGCCTCTCGGCCGAGCACGGCGTCGACGGACCGCTCGATGAGCGTGTGACCTTCGGCCGTGAGCCTCACGAGGACGGTTCGGCGGCCGGTGGCGCCTGGTGCCCGCTGGACCAGACCGTCCCGTTCCGCTCGGGCGACGCGCTGTGAGATCGCTCCGGCGGTGACCAGTGTCCGCTGGGCGATCTCGCGGGTGCTGAGGGCGTAGGGGGGCCCGGAGCGGCGGATGACGGACAGCAGGTCGAGGGTGGCCGCATCGATCCCCGCCTTCCGTAGAACCCGGCCACGGTCGTCGGCGAAAAGCTTGGCCAGCCACCAGATGGGGGTGACGATCTCGATGGACTCGGTGGGGGTGCCCGGACGCTCCCGTTGCCAGGCCGCGGCGATGCCGGCTGCGGAATGAGCGGGCGTGAAGCCCTGTGCCTCGTCGTCGGCCACGGTGTCAATTCCTGTTCTCGTCAGCTATGTTTAGACCTAAACGTAACAGTGAGGAGGAGGATCCTTGACCCGCACCGTGCTCGTCACCGGAGGAGCGAGCGGCATAGGCCGGGCCATAGCCGCACGGTTCGCCGCCGACCAGGCAGAGGTCTTCATCACCGGACGACACCGCGACACCGTCGAACGCACCGCGAAGGAGGTGGCGGTACACGGAGTCGTCTGCGATGCGACCGATCCCGAGCAGGTGGCCGCGCTCGCCGGCAGACTGGGCGCAGTGGACGTCCTGGTCAACGCCGCCGGTGGATTGCCCGAGGCCCGGTCCGGCACCGGGCCGGCTCTGGACGGACTGCTCGCCGAGTGGCACGCCAACTTGGCGCAGAACCTGCTCACCGCAGTGCTGACCACGGCCTCGGTCCAGTCCAAACTCACCACCGGTAGCTGCGTCATCAGCATCGGTTCGATCGGCGCCGAACGCCGGGGCGGCTCCTACGGTGCGGCCAAGGCGGCTTTGGCCGCGTGGAACGCCTCGCTGTCCGCCGAACTCGCTCCCAGCGGCGTCACCTGCAACGTCATCTCCGCGGGATACGTCGCCGGCACCAACTTCTTCCGCAACCAGATGTCCGACGAACGTCATCGTGCGCTGGTGGAGGAGACGCACAACAAGCGTGCGGGCACGGTCGACGACATCGCCGAGACGGCCTGCTTCCTCGCCTCCCCGGGCGCCCGGCACATCACCGGCCAGACCATCCACGTCAACGGAGGCGCCTTCACCACGCGGTAGCGCCTGCCACGACAAGGGCCGGGAAGGGCTCTGCCGCATCACGATGCCGGGCGGAGGCGTTCGCAGCCGGTCGAGCGTCCGCCTCGCACAGCCGGCCTGCCGCGGGATCGACCGGGAACGACGTCCCCTCCGGACCACCACCGCCCTGGTTTCACTCGATGCCGATCACCCCTGGCCTTCGCGAGGAAGGTCAGGGGACACCTACAAGGGCGACGGGGCAGGGCGAGTGGCGTAGTGCGGCATGGTGGGTCGGTCGGAGTTCCCGGTGCATCACGCCGTGCCGGTGGTGGACTCCGAGAACGAGGAGGCCGGCGTGTTGCGCGGCTTGCGGCAGGACCTCGTGCGCGGGACCGTCGACGACGCGTCTGTGCACGACGACGCCGCTTCCGAGGGCTGTCCGGGCCGGAACCGCCGCGCTGAGGAGAGCGTCGGCGGCCGGTGGGCTGCCGAGGTCAGTGGGGTCGTGCCGCGTCTCCCGCCGGCTGCGGGCGTGAACCGCGACCAGGTCGCAACCACGGACCTGTGCCTCGTGGAGGGCGAAGGCGATGTGGGCGGCGTCGGCCTCGCTTTCGTCCCCGACACCCAGGACGACCTGCCGGGCGCCTGATGGGGCGGGGTCGCCGACGACCACGACGGGGCACCACGCACGTGCCGCCACACCGGGCCCGACGGAACCGATGGACCGGCGGCGCACGGCATGGTGTCCGCTATGGCCGACGACCAGAGCGAAGGAGTCCTCTCCCGCGTGGACCAGGACGTCGACGGGTTCTCCGGGCAGCACTTCGGCTCGGACCCTGACCTCGGGGCGGCGCTGACGGGCCCGGGCTTCGGCGCCGGTGACGATCTCCTCCAGCGCGGCGGCTTCGGCTCTGCCCTCGGGGAAGTCTTCCCCGGGGGCGGCGCTCTCGAAGCGTTCCCACACGGACGCGTGCACGATACGAAGGGGCCGGCCGTGCAGGGCGGCCTCGTCGGAGGCCCAGTCGAGCGCCCTCACGCTCGAGGGGGAGCCGTCCACGCCCACGGTCACTGGTCTGTCCACCGGCCACGCTCCCTTTCGTCATCAAGTGAAACGACGGTCTGCGGTGCCCGCAAGCTGCGCGGCCCCCAGGGCGTCCGGACGGCTCCCGGTCAGCGTGGCGGTTCGCCGCGGCGGACGGAGCCCGGGGCACGTGCACCGTGGCGGTCGGCTCGCGTGGACGAGATGAGCTGCCAGGGCACGCTGATCACGATGACGCCGGGAGTGAAGCGCAGGCGTGCCTTGATCCTGAGCGCGGACTGGTTGTGCAGCAGGTTCTCCCACCAGCGGCCGACGACGTACTCGGGGATGTAGACGCCCACCATGTCGCGGGGGCTCTCGCGGCTGAGGGAGCGCACGTAGTCGACGACGGGCCTGGTGACCTCGCGGTAGGGGGAGTCCAGCACCTTGAGGGGGACGTCGATGCCGAGTCGCCGCCACTGGTCTTCCAGCGCGCGTGCCTCGGCGTGGTCGACGGCGACGGTGAGCGCCTCCAGCCGGTCGGGCCTGGAGGCGCGGGCATAGGCCAGGGCCCGGAGTGTCGGTTTGTGGACGTTGGAGACCAGCACGATCGCAAGGACACGGGAGGGGGAGGTGAGGTCGGTGTGCGGGTCGGTGCTTGTCAGCTCCGCTGTGGTGCGGTCGTAGTGCCCGCGGATGGCACGCATCAGCAACCACAGCACTCCGGCGGCGAGTACGGCCAGCCATGCGCCTTCGAGGAACTTCGTGAACAGGACCACCACCAGGACCAGGCCGGTGAACACCGCGCCGACCGCGTTGATGACCCTGGCGGTGTGCCGGCGGCGCCGCTGCGCGCGGTCGCCCCCTGCCGTGGACAGGGCCTGGTTCCAGTGCCGGACCATACCGGTCTGCGAGAGCGTGAAGGAGGTGAAGACGCCCAGGATGTACAGGTGGATCAGGGCGGTGACGCTGGCTTTGAACCCCCACAGCAGCAGGCCGGCGGTGCCGGCCAGTGCCACGATGCCGTTGGAGAAGGCGAGCCTGTCGCCGCGGCTGTGTAGCTGGCGGGGCAGGTAGCGGTGCTGCGCGAGGACTGACGCGAGCAGCGGGAAACCGTTGAAGGCGGTGTTCGCGGCGAGGATCAGGACGAGCGCGGTGGCGGCCTGGATGTAGTAGAAGCCGATACTTCCCTCCCCGCCGAAGACCGCGGCGCCGATCTGGGCGATGACGGTGCGCTGCTGGTAGGTGGAACAGTCCCGGCCCAGGCCGGTGAGACGGCAGGCGTCATCGACGATGTGGACCTTGGAGACGATCGCGAGCGTGGTGACGCCGACGAACATGGTGACGGCGACAAGACCCATCACGGCCAGGGTGGTCGCCGCGTTGCGCGACTTCGGCTTGCGGAAGGCGGGAACGCCGTTGGAGATCGCCTCCACACCGGTCAACGCCGTACAGCCGTTGGAGAACGCCCGCAGGACCAGCAGCACCAGCGCGACACCGGCGAGCTGCGCCTCACCCGCCTGCGGCCGAATGCCGTACGAGGCGCTCTCTGCGACCGGCGCGTTTCCGGCCAGGTACCGGAAGAGCCCGGTGGCGATCATGATGAGCACGCCGCCGACGAACAGGTACGTCGGCGCGGCGAACGCCCGCCCGGACTCGCGCACACCCCGCAGGTTCACCACCGCGAGCAACGCCACGAAACCCAGGGCCATCGGCACCCGCTGTGCGTGCAGCTGGGGGACGGCGGAGGTGATGTTGTCCACGCCGGAAGCCACCGACACGGCCACCGTCATCACGTAGTCGACCAGCAGGGCGGCCCCCACCACCAGACCGGCCCTCTCGCCGAGGTTCGCGGACACCACCTCGTACGAGCCCCCACCGCTCGGGTAGGCGCGCACGACCTGCTGGTACGACAGCACCACCACCGTCATCAGCGCGACGACCGCCGCCGCGATCCACGGCGTGAAACGCACATACGCCGGCCCGCCCAGCGTGAGCACCACCAGGACCTCCTGTGTCGCGTAGGCAACCGACGACAGGGGGTCCGAGGCGAAGATCGGCAGAGCCAGACGCTTGGGCAGCAGCGCCTGGCCCGACTCGCTGCTGCGCAGGGCACGGCCGACCAAGAACCGCTTCGCCAACCCGGAGATCCTGATCACAGTAGCGAAGGTAGAGCGGCAGCCTGACGATCAGAAGGACCATCGCCCTGGCGCACGCGTGCGGGATCATCCTCACTGCCCGTCCGGCCGCCTGCCCCGGCACCGGCGCGGCCGAGGCGTGTTCGTCGGCGAGTTGTCCGCTCACCCGTTCAACGACCCTCCCGGCGGCGGCGGGCCCGTCCCGCTCGGCGTGGTGGCGTTACCTCAGGGACGTGCTGGGCACTGGGGAGCATCGGGGCAGCCGACGAGGAGGGTCCGGTCATGCGGGAGTCGTCGCAGGGCGTTGTGGTCGTGGCTCTCCTGGCGGACCCGGACGCGCCGACGCAGATCGCGCAGCGCATGGCCCCGCTGCTTCCCGCTCGGCTCGCCGACAAGTCGGGGCAGGGGCGGCGGTTCCACGTCGAGGTGGTCAGCGAGCCGTTCACCGCGGGAACCGAGGACCTGTCGACGTTGACGCGCCGGATCATGGACCGCAAGCGTGCGGAGCACTGGGACATCGTCGTCGCCCTCACCGATCTCCCGCTGCACTCGCACGGGCGCAAGCTCGTGGTGGATCTGAGCCATGAGTCCGGCTCGGCACTGCTGTCCCTTCCGGCGCTGGGGGGCCTGCGGTTCCGCGGAAGGGCCCTGCGGGCGGTGGAGGAGACCGTGCTCAGCTTGGCGAGTCAGCAGGCGACTGGAGCCGGGGAACCTCCCCAGCGCCAGTCGTTGGGACGCTTCGTCAGCCGTCTTGCGCCTGTTCACCCGGGCCCGATCGGTGAGGAGGAGACCGCCGATCTGCGGTACGTCGTCAGCGGGCCGGGCGGATACCTGAGGGTCCTCGGCGGTATGGTCCGCGCCAACCAGCCGTGGCGGTTGGTGCCGGGCCTGTCGAAAGCCCTGGCGGCCGCCCTTGCCACGGGGGCCATCGCCACGGTGAACTCCACCCTCTGGAGTCTGTCCGAGGCGCTGAGCTCGCTGCGTCTCGTGATCGCCATGGTCGGATCCGTCGCGCTCATGATCGGCTGGTTGATCGTGGACGCGCACCTGTGGCATCGATCGGCGGACGACTCGCCGGAGGAGCGGAAGAGGACGGCCCTCTACAACGCGTCCACGGTCGTGACCGTGGGCATCGGCGTGGTCGTCTGTTACGCGGGCCTGATGGCCGTCAACCTGGTGTGGGCGCTCTTCATCCTCAACGACCAGGTCTTCGCCTCGATGACACGCACCCCGCTGCATGCCGCGGAGTACTGGACGCTGTCCTGGTTCGTCGCGTCGATCGCCACGGTGGGCGGCGCGCTGGGATCCGGCCTGGAGAGCGACGAGGCGATCCGGGCAGCCGCCTATTCCAAGCGCGAACAGGAACGTCGCCGCATGCTGGCGGACGACCACGATGACTAGCCGGTCACCCGAGTCCGAGACGTGCCCCGCATGACGGCCGTCCGAGTACGGCACATCCGCTGATCGATCGATGGAGGGCCGTTTCACGTGGCATGCCGACGGGGACCCGCACCGCACGCCGCCGGAGTGCCGAAGCTCCGCCGAGCAGGCCGGCGGCGGAACCACCGTTCCACCTGATCCGGGTGAACGGTCCGCAGAGGCGTGCCGGAGCCACGGACTCCGTCGTAGCACTTTTGAGAACCAGGCTCTTCGCGCCGTCTCGTCATCGCCGTGCCGCGGTCAAGCCGTGACACCGAGAGAAGTCATCATGAAAGCAGCGGTATACGAAGGTCCGCGAACGGTCACGGTGAAGGACGTACCGGACGCGAAGATCGAGCACCCCTGCGACATCATCGTCAAGATCACCACCACCAACATCTGCGGTTCGGACCTGCACATGTACGAGGGCCGCACCTCGTTCGAGTCCGGCCGCACCCTGGGACACGAGAACATGGGCCAGGTCGTGGACGTCGGCCCGGCCGTCCGCAAGGTACAGGTCGGCGAGTACGTGGTCCTGCCCTTCAACATCGCCTGCGGCTTCTGCAAGCAGTGCGAGCAGGGCCTGACCAACTACTGTCTGACCATGCAGCCGGAACCGGCCCTCGCGGGAGCCGCCTACGGATTCGCCGACATGGGCCCGTACCAGGGCGGCCAGGCGGAGCTGCTGCGCGTGCCCTACGGCGACTTCAACGCGCTGCGTCTGGGCGAGGACGCCGCCGAGCGGCAGACCGACTACGTGATGCTCGCCGACATCTTCCCGACCGGCTACCACGCCACCGAGATGGCCCACGTCAAGCCGGGCGACCAGACCATCGTCTTCGGCGCCGGTCCCGTCGGGCTGATGGCGACCTACTCCGCCCTCCTCAAGGGCGCCGGCCGCGTCTGGACGGCCGATCACCAGCCCGACCGGCTGCGCAAGGCGGAGGAGATCGGGGCCATCCCGATCAACACCGCCGAGCAGAACCCGGCGGAGGTCGTCAAGGAGGCCACCCTCGGTCTGGGCGCCGACAACGGCTGCGAATGCGTCGGCTATCAGGCGCACGACCCCCAGGGGCACGAAGACGCCAGCCTCACGCTCAACGGCCTGATCGACTCGGTCAGGTTCACGGGCGACATCGGCGTGGTGGGCGTGTTCCTGCCCCAGGATCCCGGTGGCGCGGAGGCCCAGGGAGAGCTGGAGGCCCAGGGCAAGGTACCGATCGACTTCGGCATGATGTGGTTCAAGGGCCAGCACATGGGGACCGGGCAGGCGCCGGTGAAGAAGTACAACCGGGCCCTGCGGGATCTGATCGCCGGAGGGAAGGCGAAGCCGGGCTTCGTCGTCTCCCACGAACTCGGCCTGGACGAGGCCCCCACCGCCTACGAGCACTTCGACGCTCGTGACGAGGGCTGGACCAAGGTGGTCCTGCATCCCAACGGACACGGCAACGGCCACAAGCGGTAGAGAACCAAGGCCGCCGGCTGCCCGTTCTCCGGGACCGGCCGGCCGACGAGTGCGGTCCGGCCCCGGCTTCTGCAGGGGCCGGACAGGCCGTCGTCGCGATCCATTCCGTCCGGCCCGGGAGGACGGAGGGCGCCACCCCGGCACGCAGTCTGACCGGCGTCACTCGTACGGCAGGGCCCTCGTCGAACCCCGAGCACGCGTCACATGCCCGCCGCGACGGGACGGCTGCGCGCGTCCGTGACGGGAGTCGAGGATTGGACGCGCGCTTCGCGGAAACTCCGGCGTCGTCCGTTGTCCGCGCTGCCCCTTCTCCCTCAGGTGGCACGCCTTCCGTTCACCTCACCGCACGTCGGGAGCACTCGATGAAGACAGACACCCGTTCCGCCTCCCGCCCACGGCACGATCCGCTCGTGCGTGGCCTGGGCTGGGCCAGTGCGCTCCTGGGCGTGCCCCAGGTCGTCGCCCCGGCCGGGTTCGCCCGGGCCTTGGGGGTGGGCGACGCCTTCCGGCACCGCTCGGCCACGACCGCCGTCGGCGTGCGCGAGCTGGCGGTGGCGACCGGGCTGCTGGGGCGACCGCATCCGGCCTGGCTCTGGGGCCGCGTCGGCGGCGATCTCATGGACCTGACGATGCTGACCCGGGCCCTGAAGAACCACAACGGGCGCGGCCTCGGCCGCACCGTCGCCGCGACCGCCGCGGTCACCGCCCTCACGGCCACGGACGTCTACGCGGCCGTGACCCGCACCCGTAGGAGCACTCCCATGGAACTGACCGCGGCCACCACCGTCAGCCGGCCCCCGGACGAGGTATACGCCCTCTGGCGGGACCTGGAGCGACTGCCGGACTTCATGGCGCACCTGGAAGAGGTGCGCGTCACCGGCCCGCGCACCAGTCACTGGCGGGCCGGCGCGCCGTTCGGCAAGGCGGTCGAATGGGACGCCGAGATCACGGAGGAAGTCGCCGGCCGGCGGATCGCCTGGCGGTCGGTGGACGGCGCCGACATCGACAACTCCGGCGAGGTCCGCTTCGAGCCCGCCCCCGGCGGCCGGGGCACCGAGATCCGGGTGACCCTGCGCTACGACCTGCCCGGCGGAGCAGTGGGCAGGGCCGCGGCGCGCTACTTCGGCGAGGAACCGCACCAGCAGCTGGACGACGACCTGCGCCGCTTCAAGCAGATCGCGGAGACCGGCGAGGTCGTCCGCTCCGAGGGCGCGCCCGGCGGCAAGCGGGCCCGCGGCGAGTTCCCGCAGCACCCGGCCCGACCGCTGACCGAGGACGAATTGAAGGAGGCCCTGGCATGAAGGCGAACTGCTGGACGGGACGCAACTCGGTCGAGGTGCAGGAGGTGCCGGACCCGTCGATCCTGAGCAGCCGCGACGCCATCGTGAAGATCACTTCGACGGCGATCTGCGGCTCCGACCTCCATCTGCTCGACGGCTACGTCCCCACCATGCAGAAGGGCGACATCATGGGCCACGAGTTCATGGGAGAGGTCGTCGAGGTCGGCCCCGGCATCACCGACGGCAAACTGCGCGTCGGGGACCGGGTCGTCGTGCCCTTCCCCATCGCGTGCGGCGCCTGCGCGTCCTGCCGCGCGGAGCTGTACTCGTGCTGCGAGAACACCAACCCCAACGCCGGCCTCTCGGAGAAGTTCTTCGGCCACCCCACCGCCGGCATCTACGGTTACTCCCACCTCACCGGCGGCTTCGCCGGCGGCCAGGCCGAGTACGCCCGGGTGGTGCTCGCCGACGCCAACGCCCTCAAGATCGAGTCGGATCTCACCGACGAGCAGGTGCTGTTCCTGTCCGACATCCTGCCGACCGGGTACATGGGCGCCGACATGTGCGACATCCAGGAAGGCGACGTCGTCGCCGTCTGGGGCGCCGGTCCGGTCGGCCAGTTCGCCATGGACAGCGCCCGGGTCCTGGGCGCGGAGAAGGTCATCGCGATCGACAAGGAGACCTACCGGCTCGACATGGCCGCCGCCCAGGGATACACCACCATCAACTTCGAGGACACCGACGTACGGTCCGCCCTGCTCGACCTCACCGGCGGCCGGGGCCCCGACAAGTGCATCGACGCGGTCGGCCTGGAGGCCACCCACGGAGCCTCCCACGTCCACCTCTACGACCGCGCCAAGCAGGCGGTCCGCTCCGAGACCGACCGGCCGCACGCCCTGCGCCAGGCCATCATGTCCTGCCGCAGCGGCGGCGTGGTGTCGGTCATCGGTGTCTACGGCGGGCTGATCGACAAGTTCCCGGCGGGTGCCTGGATGAACCGGTCCCTCACCCTGCGCACCGGGCAGTGCCACGTGCACAAGTACATGAAGCCGCTGCTGGGTCTCATCGAGCAGGGCAAGATCGACCCCACCCGGATCATCACCCACCGGCTGCCCCTGACCGACGCACCGACCGGCTACGACCTGTTCAAGAACAAGAAGGACCACTGCGAGAAGGTCGTTCTCACGCCGTGAGGGCCGTGAGGGCCGTCATGGACTGCGGGGTCCTCCGCGTACGGTGACGTCTTCCGCGGGGCGGCCGAGCCCGGCCTGTGCGACCTCGGGCATCAGACAAGCCGGGACCGTACCCCGCGGCGTTCCCGAACTGCCCGGTGCGCCGCCAGGAACGGCAGGACGACGCCGGCCATCTCGTCGGGCACTTCCTCCGCGAGGTCGTGGCCGGCGTCGAAGACGTGTCCGGTGACGTGGTGGGCCACCAGCCGTGCCTGGGACTCGTTGCGCTCGCCGATGAAGGCGGAGCCACCGAGCGCGAGCACCGGGATGTCCAGCTTCTGCCGTGCGGCCTGCCGGTTCTGTTCGGCGTCGGTGAGCATCGCCCGGTAGATGGCGAGCATCGCGCGGATGCCGCCGGGCATGGAGTAGCAGCGCACGTACTCCTCGATCGCGTCGGGGGTGGCGGTGTCGGGGTGGCTGCGCTCGTTCTTGATCATGTAGGTGATCAGTTCGCGTTCGTGTCCGGCGATCAGCATCTCGGGGACGTCGGGCTGGAAGTAGAAGCCCAGGTGCCACAGGTGCATGCCGCCGCAGACGTTCTCGGGGGTGAGGGCGGTGTGCTCCTCGAAGCCGAAGCCGGGAAGCAGGGCCTCGGCGAAGACCAGGGCGGTGACGTGGTCGCGGCGGCGGGCGGCGAGCTGGTAGCCGATCACCGCACCCCAGTCCTCGCCGATCACGGCATAGCTCTCGTGTCCGAGGCGGGCCATCAGCTCGGCGATGTCGTCGCTCATCGTCGCGGAGTCGTAGCCGTCAGCCGCGCGGGCGGAGTCGCCGAGACCGCGCAGGTCGGGCACGACGACGGTGTGGCGGGGCGTCAGCTTCGGGACGAGGTGGCGCCAGTGGTAGCCGGTCTTGGGCACGCCGTGCAGCAGTACCACGGCGGGGCCGGATCCGGCCGTCCGGTAGTGCAGGCCCGTTCCGTTGACGGCGGCGCGGCCGGTGCGCAGGGGCGTCGTGGTGTGGTCGTACATCATGACGTGGTGCTTCCTGTTCTGGGTGGGTGCGGTGGGACGGATCCGTATTCTTGATCGAGCGTTACAGATTCCGGGTATGGGAAACCCGGGCCGAGACGGCCGGCTCTTCAGCCGAGAGTGGTCAGCGCGAGTTCCACGAGGGGTTCGAGCGCCGACGCGTCCGGTGTGATCTTCGAGGAAACCAGCAGTCCGTTGAGGAAGGTGACCAGGAACGCGGCGACCGTCTGTGGGTCGTGCCGTGCCGCGATCTCGCCCCGTTCCATCGCGGTCCGCAGTACCTCGGTGAGCGCTTCCCGGCTCGCGTCCTGCATGTCGCGCACGGTGCGCCGGGTCGCCTGGTCCTGGGGCAGCCGCTCGCAGACGGCGTTGACGGCCAGGCAGCCCTGACCGCCGCGGTCGACGGCGATGCGGATCCGCTCCGTCAGCAGCGTGCGGATCGCCGCGCGGGCATCCGTCTCCTGCTCCAGGCTGCGCAGGGCGGCCGCCGCGAGGGTCGTGCGGTAGTGCTCCAGCGCGGCCCGGTACAGGCCCTCCTTGTCGCCGAACGCGGCGTACAAGGATCCCTGTCCGATCCCCAGGTGCTGGGTCAGGTCGCGGACCGAGGTCGCCTCGTAGCCGCGTGTCCAGAACAGTTCCATGGCGCGGCTCACGGCCGCTTCGGTGTCGAACTCCCGGGTCCTTGCCATGGTTGCACCGTAGCTTATCTGGATCGAACGCTCAAGAAAGAGGGTGCTGCGGTAGCGCACCCGCCGGCTTGCAGGTCGGCCGTTGTCATCACCGGCTCCGGCACAGTGCGTCCGAAGGCGGACCCTGATCAGTACGCCAGCTGCCCGATGCCCCCGTCGACGCGCAGCACGGTTCCCGCGGTGTAGGCGGATTCGTCGGAGGCGAGATAGACCGCTGCCTTCGCCAGCTCGGTGGCGGTTCCCAGGCGGTGCAGCGGCACGGTCTTTCGGAGCTGCTCGTACAGGGCGGCCTGGCGCTCCGGACCGAGGGGGCGCGAAGGCGTTGGGGACCGTCGGGCCCGGGCAGGGCGGGCAGGAGCGGGCCGGTGTCGAGGGCGGCGGTCAGATGCCGCTCGTAGACCTCCCAGTAGAGCCTGACCGCTTCGAGGTAGAAGCGGCGTTTGTCGCCGAACGCGCCGTAGAGGCTGCCGCGCTCCACGCCCAGCGCGTCGACCAGGTCCTGGATCGATGTCGCCCCGTATCCCCGGGACCAGAACAGTTCGAGTGCGCGCTCCAGCGGCTGTCGCCGTTCTTCCTGATCAGGTACCTGCTGCCGCTCTTCTCGCAGCAGTCCTCGGTCATCCTCGTCGGATCGGTCTCCGCGTACATCGGCCACGAGGACGCGACGGTCTACGGCGCGGCCAGGCGGGCCTGCTCTCCTACACTCGCGGACTGACCCATGAACTGAGGGACCGGGGCATCCGCGTCAACGGACTGAGCCCGAAATCCTGACCCATCCCGCGAGGCTCGACGAGCTGATCTCCGACGTGGGCGCGCCGCAGGGCTGCCTGGTAGGCAACACGACCGCCGAACTCGTCCCCCAGGACAGCGACGCCACACAGATCGTCAACCGCTCCTACCGCCGGTTCACCGACATCGTCGCCGACGCCCTCCGCCGCGCACAGGCCACCGGAGAAGTCACGGACACGTCCTCCCCCGAGGCCCAGGCACAGCTCTTGCTCTACATCGTCCAGGGCCTGTCGCTCGTATCGAGGGCGGGGCTCGACCGGACGGCGGCCCTGACGGCGATCGAGACGGCGCTGGACGGACTGCGGGCGTGACCCGAGCCGCTGGAAGAATTCGCCGCTCAAGTACTCCTGGCAGTCGGGGACCTGCTCGGCTTATTCGGCACCGAGCCTCACTGACGGCTCCAGCAGCCCGCCACTCTCCCCGGCCGACCGGCCGGGACGCTTGGGCGAAGATGCGTGCCCACCAGGGCGGCGGCGTCGCATGACCCCGGCCCCGGCCCTGGACCACACCGCCCTGGCCGCCCTGTTCCGTACGGACCCCTTCTCCACCGGCCTGTGCGCCGAGCCTCGCGCGGCACGGGCCGGGTCGTCATCCCGTTCCCGCCCGTGCCGGCCGCCGAACGGCAGGTCGCCGAAGCGGGCAGGCACGCGGCACGGGGCAGAGTCTCCCGCCCGGCCCCTGGCCGCGCACACGTAGCGCCGGGCAGCAGGGCGGGCGTGCCTCCGAGCGTCGGGGCGTCGGTGCGGTTCGCCCCGTCGGCCGGCTCCTCGCTCGTCCTGCGGGCCCTCAGGGCCGCTCGCGCGACGCCCGCCATGCGCCCGCCATCTGGATCCGGGCGTACCCACCGCCGGCTGCTCACGCTGTACGACGTCTCGCGCAGCCGGGGGGTCAGCGGGCGAGGAGGGGGAAGAGGACCTCGGCGTTCCCGCGGTCGATGGCGTCGGCCTGCCCCGGGGCGTAGTCGGGGTAGGTCTCCAGGTAGTGGTTGTAGTAGCTGCCGGCGTCCTGCGGGGCGAAGGGCCAGTCGCTGCCGTAGAGGACGTGGCCGGGTTCGGCGAAGGCGAGCAGGGCGGGCAAGGCGCTCGGGCTGGCGGACAGGGCGGTGTCGAAGTAGAACCGCTTCAGGTCGCGCAGGACGTCCTCGGCCGTGCGCCGCCGGTCGACGACGGTGGAGGTCAGGCCGGTGAAGCGGTACGCGGCGTAAGGGAGGAAGCCGCCGCCGTGGGCGAGGATCACCCGTACGTTCGGGTGGCGGCGCATGACACCGTTCAGGACCAGGTTCAAGGCACTGCGAGTGGTGTCGAAGACGTAGTCGGCGAGCGGGGCGGGGGTGCTCGGGAGCAGGTCCATCGGGGGCTGGGCGGGGTGGATGAAGACGATCGCGCCGCGGCGGTCGAGCTCGGCCCACAGCGGTTCGAAGTCGGGGTCGCCGAGGTAGCGGCCGCGGGCGTTGGACATCAGTACGACGCCGTCGGCGTGCAGGGTGTCCAGCGCGTGGACGGCCTCCGCCACGGCGGCGTCGACGTCCGGCAGCGGGATGCTGGCGAAGTGCCCGAACCGGTCGGGGGAGTCCTTGACGACCTCGGCGCCGTACTCGTTCACGCTGCGGGCGAGATCCCGGGCCTGCGCGTCGTCGCCGAGGTGCACGCCGGGAGCGGTGACGGACAGGACGCCGGCGGCGATCCCCTGTTCGTCCATCATCGCGATCGCGCTCGTCGGGCTCCAGGCCGGGATGGCCCAGCCGCCGGAGTCCAGTCCCTGCGCGGCGAGGGTCTCGGCCCAGACAGGCGGAACGATGTGCTGGTGGACGTCGATGCGAGCAGGGAAGGACATGGTGTTTCACTTCCTGACGCTTAGCTTGCTAATAAAATTCATTTAGTAAGCTAACAGTCATGCGAGAGGTCAGCAATCCCGAGACCGGCAGCGCCCCCGCCCTGCCGGTGGATCCTGGTGTCGAAGAGCTGGCCCAGGCCGCCGACCGGCTCTTCTACGCGATGCGGCGCTCGCGGTCCGCGACCGTCGGCCAGTCCGCCGCCGGCCTGTCCATGGCCCAGCTGGCCCTGCTCGCCCCCCTGGCCGAGGACGCCGCCGGCGAGGGCCTGCCCGTCGGCCGCCTGGCCGCGCACGCCGAGGTCAGCGTGCCCACCGCCACCCGCATGCTCAAGCAGCTGGAGGGCCGGGGCGTGGTCACCCGACGCCGCTCACCACGCGACGAGCGCCAAGTCCTCATCCGCCTCACCCAGGAAGGCGCCGAGCACCTCGCGGTCATGCGGGCCCGGCTGCGCGCACGCCAGTACGCGGCCCTGTCGCAGTTCGCCCCGCACGAGCAGCACGTACTCGCCGCACAGCTGCGCCGCCTGGCCGGCCTCATCAACGAGACCGTTCCCAGGGCGGCCGGATCGGCGGCGGACGAGGACTGAGCGTCCAGCGACGGATATCGCTGACCCGGCCCCGACGCCGGGCACCGCAACCCCTGCGAGCCGCAGTACGTTCGAGGTGGTCGGGCGAGCGCGGCGAGGAGTTCGACCAGGGCGTCGGCGGATGTCGCCAAGCCTTCGGTGCCGTCGGGGGTGCGGGTGGGGCGAGGGGTTCCCACACGGAGTCGCCGACGCAGGCCCAGGCGGCCTCGGCGAGCGGCCCAGGGGGAGGCGGAAGTCCCGGGCGAGCGGGAGACCTTGGCGCAGGCAGGCGACGAGCAGCATCCGGTCGCGCCCGCTGTCCTGGGCAGTGGTCCACTGGGCACCGGGGGCGGCCGGGGCGCGTTCGGCGCCGCGGATCCGGTGGCTGCCCGTCCAGCGGTCGTGGGCGGCGTCGCCGGCGCGGGCCCCGGCTTGGTGGGCGCTCGTGTCGGCGGGTCGCCGGGCTGGGCTGTCGCCGTGGGCGAGGATGGCGGGGTCGGCGGTGGTGCGGCGTGTGGGAGTGGAGCGGTGGCACAGGACCGGGTCGGTCTGGCGGGGCTTTTGGCCGAGGCGGAGGCTGCGGCGCCGGTGGCGTCGTTGGACCTGGTCGCGGCGAATCTGCGGGACCGGTTCGGCGCCCGTTACGTGTCCTTCCTGTTCGTTGATGTCGTGGGCCGGCGGATGGTGCGGATCAGTGAGGACACGGCCTCGCAGCAGGCCCGGCGCGCCGATCAGATCCCTCTGGCCGGAAGTCTCTTCGACCGGGTCCTGCGTGAGCAGACGCTGCTGCAGGAGCCCGATGCCGGGCAGGGGCAGCGGGTGGTGGCCCCGGTCACCAACCGCGGCGATGCGATCGGGGTGCTGGAGCTGTTCCTTCCGCAGGCGGGCCCGGACGTGCTGGAACAGGTGCAGGAAGCCGCGCACGCGCTGGCCTACATCCTTGTGACCGACCGCCGTTTCACCGACCTTTACCTATGGGGCCAGCGCACCGTCCCGCTCAGCCTGGCCGCCGAGATCCAGCGTCAGCTCCTGCCCTCCGCGCCTGCCTGCGAGGCGCCGGAGTTCGCCCTGGCCGCGGCACTGGTGCCGGCCGACTCCGTGGCCGGGGACACCTACGACTACAGCCTCGACCACGACACCCTGCACCTGGCCGTCACCGATGCCATGGGCCACAGCGTCGACGCCGCCCTCATGGCCACCCTCCTGGTCAACGCCTCCCGCGGCGCTCGCCGCGACGGAGACGACCTGGCCACACAGGCCCGCCGGACCAGCCAGGCCCTCCTCGACCACGGCCGCGGCACCCACGCCACCGGACAGCTCCTGCGCATCGCCCTGAACGGATCGGGCGCACAGATCGTCAACGCCGGCCACCCCTGGCCCCTGCGCCTGCGCGACGACGTCGTGGACGAAGTCCACCTGGACGTCGACCTGCCCTTCGGCGTGCACGCACCCCTCTCCTACCGGGTGCAGGAGCTGGACCTGCGACCGGGCGACCGGCTGCTCCTCTATACCGACGGCGTGCAGGAACGCGAAGCCGAATCCGTCGACCTGCCCGACGTGCTGCGCAACACCGCCGGCGACCACCCGCGCGAGGTGGTCCGCACCTTCACCCAGGCGATCACCGACGCCTGCGGGGGATCCCCGAGGGACGACGCCACCGTCATCTGCCTGGACTGGCACGGCCCCCGGCGAGCGGACCGGCAGGCCCCGACCGGATCCGACGACTGAGCCGGCCCGCACCGAGTTGCGGCCACCGGCGGCTGCGCGGCGCGGCTGGGGCCGATGCCCGACGGCAGGAGGGCTACCCGGGGTGCATTCTTCTTGACCTCCTACGGTCCGCTGCCTCCGGCAGAGCAGGGCAGCCCCGGCCCAACCGGGCCGGGTGGGGGTCAGGTGAGTGCCGCCACCGGCCCGGCGTGGCCGTCCCGAGTGGCGTCAGCCGCGCGGCGGGACGGGGACGAACGCCTCGCGCGGCGAGTGGCTCGGCGTGTAGCGGGTGACGCCCGGCGTGGGCGGCACCAGATCCTTGTGGATCGCCTTCGCCACGTTCTGGATCGTGGCGACCCCGTACTCCATGGTGCTGTTGTCCTGCGTCAGCACACTGATCATGTAGTCGTGGCCGGCACCGTTGAAGGTACCCAGGCTGTGCACCCGCCAGCCGTGCGTGGAGCGCTGCAACCAGCCGTTCTTCACGTGGACGGCGACGGACGAAGGCGCCCCCGCCGGCGTGCCCCAGCGCTGGTCCGCGATGACCTGGCCCATCAACTTCAGGATGTAGGCACGGGAGTTGTCGCTCAGTACGGTGTTCTTGGCGGTGATCAGCTTGAGCAGCTTCTGCTCGTCCTCGACGTTCTCCTGGGTCAGACCCCAGTAACCGTCCGCACCCGGCACGGTCTTCGTCATGCCGGCCGCCGTCAGGAAGCCCTGAATCTTGGCCACGCCCAGCTGCTTCCACAGCTTGCTGGTCGCGTCGTTGTCCGACACGGTGATCATCGCCTTGGCGAGGTCGGCCTCGGTGTCGGTCAGGTACCGGTTGGTCTTCTTCGCGTCCCACAGCAGCGCGGCGAGGACGGTGACCTTCACGGTGCTGGCCGAGTCGAAGGCCGTGGCGCCGTTCAGCGTGCAGGTGGTGCCGGTGGAGCGGTCGTAGACGCCGAGGGCGACGGTGCCTTCGCGGTTCGCGAGGGCCGCCGTGATGTCCCTTGTCAGCTTCTCGGCGAGGCCGGCGGTGGCCGACGTGCACTCGACGGCAGCCGCCGGTGCCGCCGCGGCCGGGAGGGCGGTGGCACCGACGAGCAACGTTGCACCGAGGGTGGTCGTGATGGCCCCGGTTCCGCGGGATATCCGGTGGGTCATGAAAAATTTCCCCCTTGACGTTGGACGGACGTCCTGTGGGTACGCATGTTCGCAGCAAGGGAGTTGGCCCGATCGGGTGGGGTCGGCCACCGGGGTCGCGGCCCGGCGGCGAGTTGTCGGCCCCGGGAGCGGAATGCCGGCCCGGCAGCGCGCGCGGCATCGTGGGGAGGACCCCCTCTGGGGGCGCAGCGGTGGACGTCGGCGGAAGTGAGCACCTGCCACCGCCGGCATGTCCCCAGCGACCGTCGGCGGTGTCCCTGGCCGACCTGCAGGTGGCCGGCCCCCGGGCGGCGGGCCACTCGTCACCGGCGGGCCGCGTGCTGTCGCCGGCGGTGTAAGCGGGGGAGGGGGCAGCCGAAGAACGAGGGCTCGGCGAGGAAGGCGACGGTACGTCCGAGGCGGTCGCCGCTGCTGTCTACGACGACGGCAGCGGCGACGACCGCCACACACAGGCGGCTGTGGCCGAGGCTGGTGCGTTTCGCGTGGGCGGGCCGGAACCGCTCGTCGGACGACAGGTCCCGGGCGAGACCGATCAGGTCGGCTACCAGCGTCGGCTGAGGCGGATCGGCGGGCCCGGTGACGGCCGTGGTCTGGCTGGCGAGCAACTCACCGCATGCCTGCGCGAGGCTCGGGGGCTGTCGGTCGACCGGATGGTCCCTTCGGCAGAGCCCTTTCCACCAGCCGGCGTGGATCATCGCCCATGCCCCGCCCGCTCACGACACCGCCCCTACCAGCAGTGCGCCGATGTCCTGGACGCCGGCCGTCTCCCGGGCCGGCCTCGCCAACACGCCGGCCAGGTCCTCGACGTCCTGCCCCCCGGCGCCGGACGTGCGCCCTCAGCGCTGCCGCTCCCACTGTTCCTTGGTGATCTCGTACCGTACGCCACCATGCTCGGAGCCCTCGACCATCTCCATGTCGGGAGGAGTGGGGATGGTGTCCGCGAGTGACATGCCGAGCTTCTCCATGACGTTGCGCGAACCGCGGTTCACGGACATCGTCTCGGCCCAGACCACGCGTACGCCGAGCTCCGTGAACGCCTTGGCCAGCAAGGCACGGGAGCCCTCGGTGGCATAGCCCCTGCCCCAAGCCGCCCGCCGCAGCCGGTAACCGAGTTCGACTTCGTCGAGCGGCCCCTCCGGCTCGGGACGCAGGATGTACCAGCCGATGAATGCGCCGCCGTCCTTCTCGTGCGCGGCGAACAGTCCGAGGTCGCCGCCCCACTTCTCGTAGCCGGCGAGGATGTTCGGCAGATAGCGCTCGCGGACGATCTCCGGCGGGGTGGGAATGCCGCCGGACAGATAGCGCATCACCGCCGGGTCGCTGTCCAACTCGATCAGCAGGTCCGCGTCATCGGCGGCGAAACGGCGCAGGGTGAGACGCTCGGTCTCCAGGTAGGTGTCCACGAGTCGATCATGCCTGGAACAAGCCGGGCGGCCCAACGGTTTTCCTGCGACTGCGGGTGCTCCCGACGCCGCCTACGACGTCGACCGGATCGCGGAGATGTCGAACTGCAGCCGGACCTTCTCGCTCACCATGGTGCCCCCTGCCTTGAGGCGCTGGTTGTAGACCAGGCCCCACTCGGTGCGGTCGATGGTGGTGGTGCCGTCGAAACCGGCCCGCTCGAAGCCGAAGGGGTCCAGAACCGAGCCGAGGTAGTCGAGTTGCAGGTCGACGGGCCGGGTGACGTCGCGGATGGTCAGGTCCCCGGTCATGCGGAAGGTCTCTCCGCCTTCGTGGACGGTGGAGGTGCTGCGGAAGGTCATTTCCGGGTACCGGCGCGCGTCGAAGAAGTCGGCGCCGACGATGTGCGCGTCCCTCTGCTCCACGCCCGTGTCGACGCTGGCGACCCGGATGACGAGGTCGGCCCGCGACTCGGAGGGCTGGGCTCCGTCGAAGTACAACGTGCTGTCGTAATCGGTGAAAGCCCCCCGGACCGTCGTGACCATGGCGTGCCGTACGGAGAATCCGATGCGGCTGTGCGGGCGGTCGATCGTCCATCGCCCGGTCAGGGCTTGAAGTGCCGGGTCGAGTGCGACACCCCCGGACGTGGCTCCCGCGAGAGCCGGGGGCGGCTCGCTGACGGCGGTCTGGCGTCGGCCGAAGATACCCATGATCGTGAGCCCTTTCCCATCTGATTGCTCGTGCTGCCAAGGTGCCGCCGGGGCGCTGCCCGGATCGGTGACCCCGCCCGAGGCGGATGCGGTCGACGGTGAACCCGCTGCCCAGCGCTACCTCGGCGGCGTGGGCGTGTCGTGGGTGCGGTACATCGCCTGTACGTCCAACTCCAGTTGGACGGTCGGCCCGACGACGGCGATGCCGCGGGCGAGCATGGAGCGCCAGTTGAGGGTGAAGTCCTCCCGGTGGAGTTCGGCCTTCGCGAGGGCCGCGCAGCGCAGTTCCTGTTCGTAGCCCCCGTTGATCGACCCGAGGTAGGTGGTGTCGAGGCCGACGGAGCGGCTGGTGCCGTGCATGGTGAGGGTGCCGTGCAGGGTCCACTTGGAGCCGCCGAGGTGGGCGAACCGGGTGCTGGTGAAGTCGATGTACGGGTAGCGTTCGACGTCCAGGAAGTCGGCCGAACGCAGGTGGTTGTCGCGGGTGTTGTTGCCCGTGGTGATACTGGAGGCGTCGATGCGCACCGCCACCTGTGAGTCGGCCATGTTCGGAGCGATGCGGATGCTGCCCTGGAAGCGGGTGAACCGCCCGTGGACATGGGCCATGCCGACGTGCTTGGCGATGAACCGGATCGCGGTGTGCGGAGGGTCGAACAGCCAGGTACCGGCTGTCGGAAGTTCCAGCTGACGGGCGGGCTGGAGCGCGACCTGTGCGGTGGGCAGGGCCACCCCGGCCGTGATGTCGAGGTCCTCGCGGGCGGGCGACAGGCCCTCGGCCACGATCATCACGCTGTAGGAGCCGGGTGGCAGCGTGGCTATGAAG
This sequence comes from Streptomyces sp. NPDC104831, assembly GCF_055583025.1. Lineage (NCBI taxonomy): Bacteria > Bacillati > Actinomycetota > Actinomycetes > Kitasatosporales > Streptomycetaceae > Streptomyces > Streptomyces sp. NPDC104831. Next base: position 42,410 of record NZ_JBVJOT010000037.1, on the reverse strand, counting down.
TAGCCGTGGGGGTCCGTGACGCCGCGCGTCGCGATCCGGTGGCTGTCCAGCGCGGTCACGGTGACCTCGGCTCCGCCCATGGGCTGCCCCATGGGATCGAGCACCTCGAAGCCGAACGCCCCGGCGCCGGGCGGCAGCGGGACCGAGATGCTCGACACGGCACCGGAGGCACCACGGGAACGCCGACGACGGAGCAGCCCGAGAGGCATGGAGTTCACCCTTCTTCCCCTGCGTCTCGGTCACGCGACTCGCTCGGAGTTCTTGCATTCCCGGTCGCCAAGAAACGTCGACGGCAGGAGAACGGACGCAAAGCCAGTAGTTCGCCGACGATCATAAAGCGCTCCGCGAGTAGGCCACCCGAGCCGGTGTCGTAGCTGCTCAACCCACTCGGGTACGGGTGCGAGGCCACATATCGGTACATCGGCCGACCATATCGCCACAGCTCGATTCGTTGCTTTGCAGCAATGCTGTGGTGAAGGGCACGGAAAGAAGCCCGGACATTCACAACCGATCTGCGGTTTCATCACGGGCCCGACACAGAACTCGCCGTGCTGCCGTCCTTCCATGGGCCGGAGAGCGGGAGGCGCTGCCAGACGTCGACGAGCATCTCGACATCCACACCGCCCATCGGCCGACCCGCTGCGCGCCGGCCTCGCGCGCACCGAGTCACCTGACCAGGGGGTGCGTCTGCTCCAGCTTCCGCTCCTCGTTTCCGGGGAAGGGCACGCCGAGCGCGGCGACCACAGCGCGTACCACTCCTCGCCGACATGCCTGCACTCGCGATCAACTGCCTGGGCACGGACCGGTAGCACGTGCGCTATGGCCATTGGGGCGTCGGCGTACCGTCCGGATCCAGGCCGTACGGCCACAGGCTTTCGAGCGTCGCCGGCATGTCATAGAGCTCCAGGGAGCGGGTGTTGCCGTGGTCGGCGACCTGCCGGGCCAGAGTCTCAGCGCCCTCCCGGTCCCCGGCTTTCTCCCGCATCTCGGCCAAGAGGAGCAGGGCATCGATGTTGCCGTGGTGGGCGGCCTGCCGGGCCAGAGTCTCAGCGCCCTTCCGGTCTCCGGTCTTCTCCCGCCTCAAGGCCAGGTCCTCCAGGGCGTGGATGTGACCGCGGTCGGCGGCCTGCCGGTAGAGGGCTTCGGCGCCTTCCCGGTCTCCCGCTCTTTCCCGCATGTCGGCCAGGGTGTACAAGGCGGTGAAGCTTCCGTGGTCGGCGGCCTGTCGGGCCAGGTTTTCGGCGCCCTCGCAGTCCTGGGCCTCCTCCCGTAGCCGGGCCAGGCGCTCCAGGGCATGGGTGTGGCCGTGCTCGGTGGCCTGCTGGTAGAGGGTTTCGGCGCCTTCCCGGTCCCCGGCCCTTTCCCGCAGTTCGGCCAGGCGGATCAGGGCGTAGGTGTGGCCGCGGTCGGCGGCCTGCCGGTAGAGGGCTTCGGCGTCCTCCCGGTCCCCGGCTCTTCGCCGCATGGCGGCCAGGGTGTACAAGGCGTCGAAGTCCCCCTGATCGGCGGCCTGTCGGGCCAGGTTTTCGGCGCCCTCGCAGTCCTGGGCCTCCTCCCGCAGCCGGGCCAGGTCCTCCAGGGCGCGGGTGTGGCCGTGCTCGGCGGCCTGCTGGTAGAGGGTTTCGGCGCCTTCCCGGTCCCCGGCCCTCTCCCGCAGTTCGGCCAGGCTGTACAAGGCGTGGGTGTGGCCGCGGTCGGCGGCCTGCCGGTACAGGGCTTCGGCGGCCTCCCGGTCCCCGGCCCTCTCCCGCAACCTGGCCAGGTGGTCCACCCCGAGAAGCGCGTGGGTGTGGCCGCGGTCGGTGGCCTGCCGGTAGAGGGCTTCGGCGCCCTCCCGGTCCCCGGCACCTTCCAGCATCTGGGCCAGGCGCTCCAGGGCGTAGAAGTGACCGTGCTCGGCGGCCTGCCGGTAGAGGGCTTCGGCGCCCTCCCGGTCTCCGGCCCTCTCCCGCAGTTCGGCCAGGCTGTACAAGGCGTGGGTGTGGCCGCGGTCGGCGGCCTGCCGGTACAGGGTTTCGGCGGCCTCCCGGTCCCCGATCCTCAACCGCCACCGGGCCGAATCGTGCAAAGCCTGGGCGTTGCCGTGGTCCGCGGCGCGAAGGCGCAAGTGGTACGCCCATTGCAGGCGGTGCCGGTCTTCGGCTGCCTCGGTGAGGTTGTACAGGTCGTCAGGGTTGGTGAGGTGGGTGTGGGCGGCGTGCCAGAAGGAGGCGGGCGGGCACAGGTGCCGACGGGCAGTGCGCCCGTACTGTTCGAGGTAGTCGGCGAGGCGGAAGACCGGCCCCGGCCGTGGGGCGGAGGCGTCGGCGGGCGAGGAGGGGCTGGGCGGGCGCCGTTGCGGTCGCGGGCTGATCCGGGTGAGGGGGGCTTGTTTGCCGTGCACCTGCTCGGCGAGTTCGGCGTAGGCCTGCGCCGTCCAGCCGTCGGTGAGCTGGTTCCAGTCGGTGTCGTGAAGATAGTCGGGGGCGGCGTCGGTGAGGAACGCCTGTGGCAGGTACGGGCTGACACCGAGGCGACGGGCGTCGATGGCGGCTTCCAGCAGTGCTCTGGCGGCCGCGCTGCCCGTGCGGTAGCGCTCCAGGAGCGCGGGGCCGCCGGCGAGGTCCTGTGTGACGTGTCCGTCGGCACCGGCGGCGCGGGAGAGGGCCTCGGCCAGCAGCCGGTCACCGGCCTCGGCCAACGCGGCCGCCGCGGCCAGAGCCTGGGTGTCGAAGGCGTCGGCGACGCTCACGGTCCGTCCCGCGAGGAGCTCCCTCACCCGACTGTGGGGGTCCGGCCCACCCGGTGCGGGCAGAGCGGTGTACTGCTTGACGTATTCGGGCCAGAGGGTGCCCAATACGAGGACCGGCCCGCGCCGCGGGTCGGTCAGCAGGTGGTGCACGGCCGCGGCGATCCGCTCACCGGCCGCAGGATCGCCGAGATAGTGCTGGGCCTCGTTCAGCCACACCACCGTGCGCGGGCCGATGTGGCTCACATCCTCCAGCGCGGCCTCCGCCCGGGTGGGATCGAAGGGATGCCACAGCAGCCAGCCCTGCTCCGCCAGCGGCTGCACGGCCTCCCAGCACGCCCGCGTCTTCCCCGTCGAGGACGAACCGACCAGGACCAGCATCCGGCTGTGACCCCGTTGGACTTCCTGCACCGCCTCGACCAGGATCCGGTCGTGCTCGCGCGCCACATAGCCGGGCAGCACCTGCTGCGCCGGCACCCCGGAACCACCCTGAGCGATACCGGCCGGGTGAACCTCCAGCGCGTGCGGATCCCACTCACCGATGGGCCGGCCCGGCCCACTGCCCACAACCGAGCCTGACCCCTCGGCTGCCGACCGCCGCAGCTCCAGCAGCTCCCGCTCCGGCAACCTCAGCACACGGGCCAGCGCCACCACCGTCTCCGCGGACGGCACAGGCTTCCTGGAGGAGAACGCCTCCGACACGGTCGTGCGCCCCAGCTTCGCCCGGGCAGCGAGCTGCGTCTGGTTCAGCCGGGCCTGAGCCAGCGCGGTGACCAGCCTCCCGCGCAGTTCCGCCAGAGCCACGTCCGCGGGGCGGCCGGACCGCTCGTCGTGCATGTGCCCACACTCCCTGGTGACGGTGAGTTCGCCGGTGTTCATCATCGTCCCGGCGAACCATGACGGACACGCCTTCCGACACCTTCGTCCACGTCAACACCCCACCATCCACCGGGAGTCCGTCGTGAACGCCGCACTCGTCCTCCTCACCGCCGCGCTTGTGTTCGTCGTTGCCCTGCTGGCTGCCGCCGGCGCGGGCAAGCTCGCCCGCATGGACGGCGCCTCCTTCCCCACCGCTCTCACTCGCGCCGCCGCCGCCTTCACCGCGGTCATCACCCTCGCCACCACTTTGGCCGGCACTTTCGACACCCTGCTCACCTGACCACCGCACGACGGCCCAGCCACTTGCCTCACCTCACCGCACTCGGCCACCTGCCGTGTATGCCCCCGGGCAGAGCGACTCGTATCCAGACCGTGTCCTATGCGGTGACGCGGAGGAGGCGCTTGTAGCAGCACAGGGCGGCGGCGAGGTCGGGTGAGGTGGAGGGCGGCAAGTACGCCTGCACCGAACCCTTCTGGGGGCGGCTGGGACGGGAGCGCGAGCAGACGCCGACGGCCGCGTGTCACCAGCAGACGAGCGCGCAGGCGAGTGACATGAGCGAGTCGCGGCGGGAGATGACGGGAAGGACCCGACGCCTGGTCAGCTCCCGGCGGACCCCGCCGGCACAGCCGGTCCTCCACCGGCCGAGGCCCCGGCGACCGCTCCGGCCATACCGACCGGATCGGCTCGATCAGCGCCCACAGCTCGTAGTTGACATCCACGGTGCGCTCCCATCGTCCCAACGGGCGAATCGTCACATGAGACACGGCCATTGGTCGGCTCCCACAAGATCCTGTGATGAACTCTTACGAGTCGACTCACCAGCCCCCGAAAACGGCAGCACCGATCACCCGCCTCGCCCATCACGGAAAACACCCAGCACTCCAGTTTTCCCTTTCCGAAGGGAACTTCGGGCAATCTCCCCGCGGCGCCCCGAAATCGATCCGTCCAGGGCGGCCGCACAGATCGTTCACGCCCCAGTGGCCTGCGCACTCGCAAGATCGGGAAAATACCGCAATCGCCCCGGGCATTTTCCGGTACGTGAAAGGGGTCCGCACGGGGCAACGACTTGTCGCTCGGCCCTAGCGACGCGCCCCGCTCTTCGGGGAGACTCGGCAATCGGTATCCACCAGCCGAGTACCCAGGGGGCCCCATGACGTGGAGCAGTGCCTTACGTGCCGACGGAGATCCCGAGAACGGATCTCCGGAAATCCGGGGGCACGGCGACGACGGCGTGAGTACGGACGCCGTCGTGAGTGGTGAAAGCCGGCCGGGGCCGGATTCGACGGCGCATCCGCTGTTCTGGGACATACACGCGGACGGCACCGTCCGAGACTGACCGGACCCGCCGCGGTGATTCGATCCGGTGACACCTCGACGTTGCGCGCGCCGACGGGGACGGGTTCCGTCAGACGCGTCGTGGGGAGGATCCTGCCCCTGGGGCTTCCTCTCGCCGTCGGCTACATGGCGCAGATCTCCATATCGTTCACCGACGCCGCCCTGGTGGCCAGGTCCGGCTCCGAGGCGCTGGCCGGAGTGACCCTGGCGGTCAGTCTGTTCAGCCTCGTCATGCTCTTCGGCCTCGGACTCGTCACGGCCGTGGCACCGAAGGTGGCGGCCGGCCACCAGGCGGGCGCAGCGGACGAGCTGCGCGGCTGGACGGTGCAGGGGGCCTGGCTCGCGCTGCTCGCCGGCGGTCTCGGCATCGTGGTTCTCCTCAACACCGAGCACATCCTCGTCCTCATCGGCCAGAACCCCGGCGTCGCGGCCATCGCGCAGGACTACAACAACGGCGCGGCGGCGGGGCTGCCGTTCTTCCTCCTGTACGTCAACGCGCGCTGCCTGATGACCGGGGTCGGCCGCCCGAAACCGGCGACCTGGATCATGCTGGCGGCGGTGCCCCTGAACCTCGTCCTGGGGTACTTGATGATCTTCGGGGCCGGCCGGCTTCCCGGGCTGGGCGTCTTCGGGGCGGGGCTCGCCAGCAGCGTCGTGCGGATGTTCGCGTCGGTACTGGTGGGCGTCGTCCTCCTGCGCGGCAGGACGTTCCGCGAGCTGGACCTCCGAGCGGGCTCACCGGCGCCCAGGCCTCCGATGCTGCTCGAACTGGGCCGGGTGGGCGTTTGGATCGGGGTTCGCATACTCCTCGGCGAGGGGTTCCTGCCCGTCCTCGCGTTCTTCGTCGCCCGGCACGGAGCCCATGCCGTCTCCGCCCACGCCGTGGCCTTGCGGCTGGAGTCGCTGATCGTCGTCTTCGCCCTCGGGTTCTCCAGCGCGGCGACGGCGGCGGCCGCGTGGGCCCACGAGGGAAAGGACTGGCGCGCGCTGCGCGACCTGCGCACCGCGCTGCTGCTGATAGGCCTGGTCTACTCCCTCGTGCTCTCCTCGGCCGTGGCTCTCTGCTTCCACGGCATCGTGCGCGACGTCTTCGGCATCCACGACCGGGGAACGCAGACGACCCTCTTCTCCCTGCTGCCCCTCCTGATCGTGTACATCGTCGCTGACACCCTCGTGACCATGCCGATGGGCTATCTGGTGGGGCTCTCAGACACCCGGGTGCCGACCGCCGTCGTGGCCGTCGGGAACTGGATCCTCGGGCTGGGCTCGGGCGTCGCCCTGTCCGAGTTCACCCCGCTCGGTTTCTACGGCCTGTGGTTCGGCGCCGGCATCGGCACCACCTGCGTGACGGCCTTTTGCTTCGCCCGCGCGGGACAGCACATCAAAACCCTCAGGAAATCGGTGGTGCATCAGCATGAATGACCTGACACGGCGCGATGTGGAAGGCGAAGCGAGTACGAGCGACGCCATCGCACGCTACATCCGCCGCAGCGTGCGAGCCGTGAAAGAGGACCCCCGGTCGCAGCTCCGGCTCCGGCGCAAGTGGGAGCACGAGCGACAGCGACTGCAAGGACGCTACCGAATGGCACCCGAGGAACGCGCGGCCTGGCAGCTGGAAAGGGTGCGGTGCCTCGTGGACTCGGCGTTCGCCACCGTGCCGTTCTACCGTCGGCTCTACTCGGCCGTCGGCTTCGAACCGGGAGACCTGGTCACCTGGTCGGACTTCGAGAAATTACCCCTGGTGAACAAACGCATGCTCGTCGAGGCGGGAATGGGGGAGGAGGCGGCACGGCACGCCGACGGCAGAACCGTGCATTCGGCACGCACCTCGGGATCGAGCGGATACAACATCACGATCTACCAGGACAACGCGAGCGTGGACTACCGGACGCTGCTGCACATGCGCCACTGCGAAATCGGCCTGAGCGGACCTCTGAAGCCCGACGACTGGCGCTACAGCGTGTACTTCGTCGCCGAACGGTTCACCTCGCTCGCCGGCGGCTACCCCTTCGTGACGGTCTCGCTGGACTGCCCGCCCCGGCTGGTGCTCGAACACCTCGCGGAGCTGCGGCCCCGGCTCATGGCTGCGTTGCCGAGTTACCTCCAGCGGCTGGCCGCGGAGAACGTGGCACTCGACGCGTTCGGTCTGGAGGCCGCCTACACGAACTCCGAACGCAGCAGCAGGGAGGAGCGGGTGAAGTACTCGGAGGTGTTCCGGGTGCCGGTTCTCGACGAATACTCCTCCGAGGAACTCTCCCTGATCGCCTGCGAATGCCCCGAGCGCAGCTATCACGTCGTCGAGGACAGCGTCTACCTCGAGGTCGCCGACGCCGACCAAGACGGCTTCGGACGGCTCGTCGGGACCTCCCTCGGGAACTTCCTCATGCCCTTCATCCGGTACGACCAGGGCGACATCGCCCGCCTGTCCGACACCGACACGCGCTGCGGTTGCGGCTCCCGCTTCCGGACGATCACCGAGTTCAGGGGGCGCGAGGACGAGCACCTGCGCGACGGCCCGTCCCGCACGGTGCCCGCGGACATCGTGCTCAACCTGTGCGACCGCACCCTGGTCCTGGAGGCGTCGAACGTACGGCAGTACCAGATCGTGCAGGTCGCGCCCGCCCGGATCCAATTGCGCGTCCAGCCGGTCGACCCGGCCGCGGCCGTCGAAGACAACCCGGTGGTGGCCGAGTTCGTGCGGGAACTGCCGGGCCTGTTCCGCACCGTGCAACCCGACGTCGAGGTCGTGCGTGCCGACGACTTCGCCCCCTTCGCCTCCGGCAAACGACGGCTCATCCACCTCGAAGGAGCATGGGCCGGACACCCCGCGGAGCCGGACCTCTCGGGCAGGTGAACGGGGCAGGTGAGCCGGACACCACGGGGCCCGCACGGCGCCCGAGGCCTGCCGGGCCGGCCCCGCACGGGCGGGCACGAGCCCCCGTGCGGCGAGTCCCGGTCGACCCGAGGCCGGTCGCGGTGCACCGCAGGCAGCAAGTCGGACGGACGGCGGTAGCGCCCTCACCTCGACAGGAGACACATTGACCAGCGAGAACCGCTACACGAACCTGACCCGGTACGAGGACATCGGACTCAACTCCAAGTTCAACCTCGCCGACGGGCACGCCCACCAGGGACAGAACCTCACCCAGCGGGAGATCGTCGCAAGCCTCCCCGAGCTCTTCCACGCCGCGGAGGAGGCGTTCCAGTCGGACTCGGAGCGCGAGTTCCAGCAGGCCTTCTACTCACTCGCCGGACAGCACTCCGCGACCGGGCACCCCCACACGCTCCTGTGCTACTCGGCCTCCCTCTCCACGGACCTGGCCGCCACCTACCTGGCGAGCCGCGGTCTGTCCGTGGCCCTGCTCCAGCCCTGCTTCGACAACCTCGCGACCATCCTGCGGCGCAGGAACGTCGCCCTCACCCCCCTCGGCGAGGACCGCCTGCGGAACACGGCGGCCCTGGACGAAACCCTGGACGCGGTGCACACCGACGCCGTCTTCCTCACGCTGCCCAACAACCCGACGGGTTTCAGCCTCACGCCCGACCGGTTCCGCGCGATCGTCGACCACTGCCTGGCACACCACCGCATCCTCATCCTGGACTGCACGTTCCGCTTCTTCGACACCTCGCCCCTGTGGGACCAGTACGAGATCCTGGAGGGTTCCGGCGTCAGCTACCTCGTGATCGAGGACTCCGGGAAGACGTGGCCGACGCAGGACCTCAAGTGCAGCATCCTCGCCGTGAGCCGGGACCTGTACGCGGGCGTGCTCGAACTGCACGACGACATCCTGCTCAACGTCAGCCCGTTCATCCTGCGGCTGCTGACCGCCTACATCCGCGACACGCAGGAGGCTGGACTGGAACGCACCATATGGAGCACCATCCGGCAGAACCGCCAGGCCCTGCGCAAGGCCCTGGCCGGCACGATCCTCACCCCGGAGTTCCCCGACAGCACCGTGAGCGTCGACTGGCTGCGCATCAACCGGCCGGACATCCGCAGCGAGGACGTCGTCGCCACGCTCGGCCGCGCCCAGATCGGCGTCCTGCCTGGCGACCACTTCCACTGGGCCGACCACGAGGCCGGCGCCCGGTTCATACGGATCGCCCTGGCGCGGCCCCCTGAATGGTTCGCCACGGCCTGCGGCCACCTACGAGACGTCGTCCTGTCCACTCCGGAGTTCACCGCATGACCGCCGCCCCCCCGGCCGGCGCCGCGCGCATCGTCTACCTCGACGAGCCCACCCACATCACGGCCGCCTTCCTGGCGTGCCTCTCCGGGCTCGGGAGCGTCCGGGTCCACTTCGACCGCCCGGGGCCGCAGGAGACGGTACGGCGGTTGCGGGAGGCGGACGTCGTACTGGTGGAATGGACCCGCCTGACGGCGGAGATCCTGCGCGCCGCGCCGACGGTTCGGCACATCGCCACCATGCTGTCGGCCACCGACCAGATCGATCTACGGGCGGCCGCAGACCTCGGCATCAGCGTGTCGCACTGCCCGCGGTACTCGGTCGCCGCCGTGGCCGAGCACGTCCTCGCCTGCGTCGCCGCGCTGAGCCGCCGGCTCCTGCCCGCACACGGCGCGGGAGCGGCCGGGGTCAGCCACCGCTATGTGCCGTTCCTCGGCCGGGAGGCCCACGAACAGGTGCTGGGCGTGGTCGGCACCGGGCGCATCGGGCAGGCCGTCGCGGCCCGGGGGCGGGCGCTGGGCATGCGCGTACTGGGCAGCAACAGCCGGTGCTCGCCGGTCCCCGGCATCGAGGTCGTGGACCTCGCCGAACTCGCCCGCCGCAGTGACGTGATCTGCGTGCAGGTCCCGTTCACCGACGCGACGCGGGACCTGCTGTCGGCCGAGCTGATCGATGCCGTCCGCGTCGGCGCCATCGTCGTCAGCGTCTCCCGGGCAGGGACGATCGATCTCGGTGCCCTCGCGCGCCGGCACGCGGCCGGGGAACTCGGAGGCGTCGCCCTGGACGACACGCCCGCCGATCTCGTGCCGGTGCTCGCCGACGTCCCCAACACGCTCCTCACGCCCGGCACGGCCTGGTACACCCGGCGCTCCCGCGCCGAGAACCTCGCCGAGGTCCTGAGGAACGTGCGGGGATTCCTGGAAGGCGAGGCAGTCAATGTCGTCACCTGACACGGGGCCCGAGGCAGCGGCGGCCCGCGCCTTCGGCTGGTTCCAGGACCAGGCGCGCCACCTCGGCGCCGGTACCGAGGTCCGCCTCGACCCGTTCGGCGCGCGCACGCTGGAGGTACGCGTCCACCCGCGACTCCCCGCCGAAGTCGGCCTGCTGGCCCGCTGGCAGGAACCCGGGGCAGCGGGCCCCCTCGGCGTCACCTCCGACGTGTCCGTGTCGGCGCTCTACCTCCTGGAGGTCCTCGACCATGCCGTGACCGACGCGGGCCCGGGCGTCATGGGGTACGCCATCGCCCACGACACACCAGTGACATCCGTGCAGCCGCCGGCGGCCGGCCCGCGGGGGCCCGGCGGTTCGAGTCGCCCGCGAGTCGTCGTGATCGCCGCGGGGAGTGTGCCGGGCGGCGGAGTCGTCGGGACCACGGACCCGGCCTTCCCGCCCTCGCCGCTTCTCTCACCGCCCCGGGCGGATGCGACGGCCCTCGCCCCGGACGTGGCCCGTCTCCTGGCCTCCTGTTCCGAACAGGGGATCGCCGCCTGCGTGTTGGACCCCGTGTCCGTGCGTGGGCACCTCTCGCCGACCCCCGCCGAGTTGTTCGCCGCGATGACGGGAGCAGGCGCATGACCGACGCCGCCGGCCCCGGCCTCACCGTCACTGCGTCGGAAGCCGCATGCCGTCCACCACGTCGCCGTGCAGCGTTCGTGCCGGGCGGCGGCCTTGGCCTTCCCGAGCCGTGACGGCGCCTCCCCGGCCGGCCCCGCGGCCGCGGCCCCCGGTGCGGTCGCCGTCCGTCGGCGTCCCGGAGGGACCGGCCTCCGTCATCGGCCGCCCGGCCGCGAGCGCGAGGGCATCAGGGTGTTGTTCATGCCCGCGCCGAACAGAGGCGCGGTGCCCGGGCCGACGGCGGGAGCACCCGTCGCTCCGACTCCTCGATACGACGCAGGCCCCGGCAGTCACCGACAGGCTTCGGTGACTGCCGAGGCCGTCGCTCAGCCGCCGAGTTCACGGGTCGCCAGGGCGGTTCCTTCGATGCGGGCCCCGATCTTGGCGAAGGCGGTGTCGCGGGACGTGGAGGTGTCGTCGGCGAAGGGGGAGAAACCGCAGTCGTCGCAGGTGCCCAGACGCTCCGGCGGCAGGTGACGGGCGGCGGCGAGGACGCGGTCGCGTACCTCCTCGGGCGTCTCGATCCGGGGGTCGATCGGGTCGGTGACGCCGATGAACACGTGAGCGCCGTCGGGGAGGTGCTCGGCGAGTACCGCGAGGACCCTGTCCGGGTCCCGCTCGCTGGCGAGCTGGATGTAGAAGGCGCCGGCCTCGAGCCTCAGGAGTGCCGGCAGCAGCTCCGCGTAGTCGACGTCCAGGCTGTGGGTGGAGTCCTGATCGCCGCCGGGGCAGGTGTGGATGCCGATCCTGGTCCGTTCGGTGGGGGAGAAGCGTTCCAGAACCCGGTTGTTGAGGGCGATGAACTGTTCCAGCAGGCTTCCGCTCGGGTCCAGTTTCAGCGCGAGACGGGCCTCGGTGAAGTCGATCTGGACGCGGTGGGCTCCAGCGTCCAGGCACCGGCGGATGTCCGTTTCGGCCTCGCTGGTGAGGTCGTCGAGGAATGCCTCGCGGGGGTAGCCGTCGATGCCGTCGGGCGGGTAGAGGAGGCTGACCGCGGAGGGCGCGATGACGGCCTGCTTCACCGGCGCGACCGCGTGCCGTAGCGCCGTGCTGAGGTAGCGGTCGGCGTACACGCCGTAGCGCAGGGGTCCGGCCGTCAGACGGGGCAGCTGCCGCTGGTGTCCGTCGGCGAACGGGATGACCACGCCATCGGGTGCGAGGTGCCGCAGGCCGGTCAGAGGGTAGGTGGCGAAGCTGGGCTTGGCCTGTTCGCCGTCGGTGACGACCGGGGAGCCGATGTCCTCCAGACGGCGGACGGTGTCGGCGACCGCGCGGTCCTGGGCGGCGGCGAGGTCGTCGTCGCCGATCCGGCCCGCGGCGTGCTCCGCCATGGCGGCGAGCAGCTCGACGGGCCGAGGGATGCTGCCGATCGGTTCGGTGGGAATGCCCGCCGTGGCCCCGCTCACGGCACGATCTCCAACTGTGCCTCACCGTCGCTGCCCCGCAGCCCGGACAACAGGCAGGCGGTGGGCAGCTCGTCGGGGAGCGCGGCAACGGTCCGATGCGCCGACAGCCCTTCACCACGGCCCTCGACGACCCGGCCCGACAGCCTGACCACGAGGACGCCGGCGACACGGATACTGGTACTGCTGTCGTACGCGATCGACGAACGTTTCCCGTCGGCGTAGTGGACGACTTCCCCGAGGCGCGGGCTGTTCACCGTGACGCAGGACGCCCCGGGCGATGTCCCTTCCATCGAGCCGGTGGCCGGCACCGTCCGGCCGGCACCGATGCCGCAGGTGTAATCGGCCTGTGTCCGGACGTGGGTCTGCCGGGGCAACAAGCCCAGGGGCGGGTCGTAGGTGCTGGTGCTGGAGCCCGTACACACCACACCCGTCCTGCGCACGGGCTCAAGGGCCCGGCCGGTCGGAGCCCACACCACCGACGAGCCCACCAGGGCCAGGGAACCGACTGCCACTGCTGTCCTGCGTCTGCCGAACATCCACCCTCCACGGATCGTGATCCTCCACAAGGGCTGCTTCTACCCGTGTCCGTTCCTGCCGTCGCGGGCTCCCTGAGGCACACCACCCGCGCACGACGCGCGGTACGCGCGCACAAACGCCTCCACGCCCCCCGAATGGCCGCCTTGATCGACAGGTGAAGGGATGGGACAACCAATGCGTGACGCAGCGCGCTCACACTCGACGCCACGACGGAGGGAACCACGATGGACCAGACGGCCGCGCAAAAGCTCGTCTTCGCCATGCTGGACGCGGACGGGGACGGAATCGTCTCCAGAGAGGAATACATGGCGCGCACCAGGAACGTGGCGCGGGCCATGGGACTGAACGAGGACGACCAGGTCGTCATCGCCGCACGCACCCTCGGCGAGCGCGCCTGGGCGTCGATGGACGCCGATGGCGACGGAAAGCTGTCCTTCGACCAGTACGCGGCATGGGCCGGCGCCGTAGCGTTCGACACCGTCTGCGCACCTGTCCTCGGCGCGCTCTTCGACCTCGCCGACACCGACCACGACGGCGCCCTCGACCTCTCCGAGTTCACGGCCCTGCGCACAGCGCTGAACAACCCAGCCGCCAATGCCGAAGCGGCGTTCGCGGCCCTGGACGCCAACGGTGACGGCCGCATCAGCCGCGACGACTACATCGCGTCCATCCGCGCCCACGTCACCGGCGAAGGCTCTCCCATGGGAAGCGCCCTGTACAGCAGGCCGCTCTCCGACCTCCCGGCGTGACGCCCAACGACATGGCGAAGTCCAGCCAGGCGCTGCGAGCCGCCGACTGCTCTCGCCGATGCCATCGGCTGCGGGACGACCGCGCGGATAGGGCGTCACGCCGCTGAACACCGGTCCGCAACCGGTGCGGAATCCCGTCGATCACCTGCCGGTGGTCCCGCCACCTGCCACGCCTGTTTGCTGACCGGCAGGAACGGCCGCAGCCGTTCCCACTCACCGCCGTCGACGACGGTGAGCCGCGGTTCCTGAGCGCGATCCTCACCTCGGGGGTCGCCGCCGACGTCATCACCTCCCTCCTCGAGCACACCCGTGCGGCGGCCGGGGCCGGGGTCGCGGCCGATCCGGGCCCGGGACGCCGCCGTGGTCGACATGGCGCTGGCGGCCGTCGACGTGCACCGCGATGGTGTTCGTGATGAACAACGCCGGCCGCCCCCACCGCCGGCACCTGCTCGCCGAAGCCCGTCGCCACCTCGCCTGGGTCTGCGCGGCCGCGACCGCGACCCCGGCCTGGCCGACCGGATCGTGGCCGCCGCCGTCTCCAGCCACTGCCTGGACGTCAGCGAGCCGAAGGCCGTGCGCGGCTTGGAGGCCGGCTACCGCCTCTACACCGCCCGGTGGGCCCTGTCCGACCTTCCCGCCCGCCGCCGGCCTCCGACCCCCAGCCGATTCCGGTGAGCCGGCCGCGCACCGGCCCCCGGGCCAGGGTGCGGGGGAGTGGGAGACCCCTCGCGTACCGCTCCAGTACGAGCGCGCCGTCCTCGCCGGCGTGGTGGTGCGCGAGAGGCTGCGCACCGCCGGGTATGCCGCCGAAGCGTGCGCGGCGGCACTGGACTGGCTCGAAGACGTTCTTCCGAGTGAGCCGGTGGTGCTCTCCACGCAGACCGCCAACGCTCGCTCGATGCGCCTCGCGGCGAAGCTGGGGTTCACCGAAGCAGAGCGGTACCGGGCCTGGGACGCCGATCAGTGGCTCGGCTTGCGGACCCCGGTCACGCCCTCCCGAACGCTGGTCGTGCGGTGGCGTCAACACCTCACCGCCCCAGCCCGGGACCCCCGCCTGTGAGTAGCCGCACCCTTGCCGTGGCAGGGTTCCGGCATGACTGCGATGCGCCGCCGACTCGGCACTGGCCCGGAAGCCCCTACCAGCACGATGCCCCCGGCAGGGGAGCAGCCACCGCGGCTGCTGCCGGCCGAGCGGAGCGCCACCGGCCCGGGCGGTGCCGAGGCCGACCACCAGGCCGCGGCCGGCCGTACCGGCAGGCGGCCATTGGGGGAGGGCACAGTGCGGGCCGCGGATGTTCTCGGGCCGGGTTGGCAGCAGGCGTCGCCCGTCGCCCACGACACCGCCACGGTTCCCACCGGTGGACAGCGCCGCGAGTCCCAGAGCGGGCTTCCAGGAGCATGAGGGCCGAAGGCGTTCCGCTGCCCGTTGTCGACCGCTCGCCCAGCCCTTTGCGAAGACCGGGTCGAGCCGCCTACGCCCCGGATCAGGGGAGACAGGCCGCCCCCACCGGCCCGCTCCACCGCACCGGGTCCACCCGGTGCAGGCCACTCCCGCGCCGCGGGCGGAACCGATGGCATCCACTTCCACGGTGGTGCGGCTACCGGTGGCCGCCGGGTGCGGGGTGGGCCGGGTGAACGTCCGACTACGCGAGCGAGCCCGTACCGATGCGGTCCGGTGTGACGGAGCTTGAATGGACGGGTTGAGTGCCTCAGCCGGCGACGGCAGGCGCGACGCCGGCCAGCTCCGCGCTCGCCTCCCACAGCCGACGTGCCGTTTCGGCATCCTCCAACTGGTCCCACAACCGCTCACGGCGCGGCCGCCCCCGCAGCCCGAAGACGCGCGGGCCCCACAACTCGCCCCCGCCGATCTCAGGGTCGAGGACCGCCCGGACCGCAGGCCGGGCACCCGCATGCTTGCCCTGGAGAACGAGCGCGGCGGGCGCCCCGCGCAGTGCCGCCCCAGCCTTGCGCACATGGACCGGCGGACGCGACGGGGTGAGCGAGTCCAGCGCACCGCCAGGGTGGACCACCACGCTGGACACGGTGCTGCCCGCGGCCGACAGCCGGCGGTCGAGTTCCAGGCCGAAGTACATCTGAGCCAGCTTCGACCGGCTGTACGCGCCCTTGGCCCGATAGCCGGCCCGGGACTGCAGGTCGTCCAGGTTGAGCCGTTCGGACTTGGCGGCGAAGCTGCCGACCGTCACAACGCGGGCGCTCGGCGCGGCCTCGAGCAGCGGCAGCAGCCAGTGGGTGAGTGCGAAGTGCCCGAGGTGGTTGGTTCCGAAGTGCACCTCATGGCCGTCCCGCGTCTCCCGCCGCTCCGGCTCTTCGAGGAGCACGCCGGCGTTGTGGACCACCGCGTCGAGGCGCTCCACCCGCAAGGATTCCGCGACTCCCCGAAGCGAGCCGAGGTCGGCGAGGTCCAGGCCCACCGACCGCACCCGCGCGCCGGGCACCCGCGCCCGGATCGCGTGCATGGCGGCCTCGGCACGCTCGGTGCTCCGGCTGCCCAGCACGACCGTGGCGCCGGTGACGGTCAACGCCTCGGCGGTGAAGTACCCGATACCTGCATTGCCGCCGGTGACCAGATACACGCGATCTGCGGCAGAGGGGGTTCGAGACATGGCGAGCGCTCCTGTGCGGTGTGGCGGCGGCTCCGGCGGAGCCGCCCGGCGTCCACAGTGCCGCCGGCCTCCGACAGATCACCGACAAACATCCGACGGGGCCGGATTCTGTTTCCTCGGTCGGCGTCGCGTCCGGATGAGGATGGCTGCTTGGAGGAGTCCGCGGTGAAGCCGACAGGGTCGTCGAACAACCCGCGCGGTGACGTGCTGTGCGTGCTCGGGGTGCTGAAGGTAGCGACCGCTGATCAGATGGTCCGTTCAGGATGGCCGGACCCCGGGCCGCACTCCCTCGCTGATGTGCGTCATGACCGGACGTAGGCGCTCCGCGAAGTATTTGTTGACCTTTCGCCAATTCCCTCCCTTGACGGCTGATCTGTCGAAGTGGGCCAAGTGGGGCTCCCAGCCCTGGGAGAAATAGATCATTGCCCTGAAGTAGAAGGCACGGGCATCCTTCGGGTCCACCGGTCCGGGAATATCCGGCAGGATGGGCGGCTGCCACGAATTGCCGTATTTTCCCTTGAGTTCGAACAGTACGCCCTCGCACTCGGCGATGGTGGAGGTCTTGAAACGCTGATAGTCGACCGGGTCGGTCACGAGGACGACAAGCCGGGAGGGGTCCCTGCGGCGCAGGATCTCGACGTATTCCCAGACCGTTCCGGGGCCGGGCCCGGCCCCGAGGATGATGAGGCGGGCATTGTCGATCAGCTCTCCGACCGTGTCCTTCCAATCGTCGAGGGGGAGGTACGTCCTGCGGGCGCCGGACCCTCCTGGTAACGGCTCACCAGGCCGGCCGATGGCAACCAGCGGACCGAACCTGCGGAACATCCGGCCGAGTCGTTCCTCATAGGTGCGGCCCGATCGCATGACGGTCCCGAGGGGGCTCCCGGTCTCCGCCCCCGGGGCGATGCCGTAGGAGGACAAGTCCTGCGTGAAAGGGCGCAGGTACAGCACGTACGACCCTGGTGCAAGATCCGCTGTGGAGTGGAGGAGACGCGTCATGTGGACGCGGGCACGCCTGCCCATGAGAAGACTGAACGTGAAGACCACGGCGCCCGCGAGCATGACGCCGACGTCGATGAACATCGCGACGTACCAAGGAGGTCCGTCGTAGTACGGCGAACTCGTGACGGAGCCGCTCACCCGGAGCCGTTGCACGCCGACGACGACGGCCAGAACGCCGGCTATCCGCAGAATCCAGCCCGTGATCCACAACGTACAGCCCAAGGGCTTGTGCTGTACCGGGACCGGGGCGTCTCCCATGTCACTACCCCCTCTTGTCGCGCACCGCGCTTGGCCGTCCGCCGCAGGACTCGCCGCTCGCCTGCCAGGCCCTTCGTTGATACCCGCGCACCGCCGCGAACGCCAAGGCTTGCGCCGGTCGGAACTTGGCGGCGTCGACCGACGCGGGCTTTCTCACGGGGCGACAGCTCGTGCAAGATGCAGCGCGGCAGGCGTGGACGCCGTGGTCGTCAAGGTGTCCACGTTCGGTACCTCCACAACCGCCGCACCTCCGCCGCCCGGGGGAGCGCCTTGCAGCAGGACACGGTCAGTCTTCCCTGTGGGTGGGCATGGGACCGTGGCGGCCCGAGCACGGGCGCCGATCCCCCTCCTTGATCTCCGGGGAGAAGATCTCCGGCCCGAACCGCCTGGTGAGGACCCCCCGCAGTACCCGGTTGCGTAGCGCGGCCTCCAAAGTGGTCGAGCCGAAACCGGAGGGCCCGCCCCGGACGACCAGCGGATGGAGGGCGGGCACATAGTTGTCGTCGAAGGTGATCAGAGCCTTCAGGTACTGCTTCGGCCCGAACAGGGAAAGGGCTCCAGGCCACTCGGGGAGTGTCGTGCCCTTCGAGCGGAAACGGTCCTCGGTTTCGCTCCGGAAGCGGTCGTAACTCTCTTTGGTACCACCGATCAGGAGCAGGAGACGGGTGGGCGGCAGGTCCGCCAGGGCGTGGTCGAGTTCCCACAGTGTGCTGGGGTTGAGGGCCGCACCCACTACGGCCAGACGACAGTTGTGGAGCAAGTCCATCACCCGGGTCTGCCAGTTGCCCCGGGTGACGTAGACCCGTAGACAACCCGGCGGAGGCAGACGTTCCGGGTCGGCGCCGCCCTTGAAGGGGTCGCCCAGCGCCACGACCTGGCCAACACGGGAGAGTCCTCGCACCAGTTGCTCCTCCTCACTCGCCTGCCCACCGTGAAAGAAGGACGAAGAGGTGGACTCGAGGCTCTTGGTCCGGGCATCGGACTCGAAGGGGCGCAGATAGAGGACGAAGGGCTGTTGGCGCAGCAGGTCGGGGCCACGCTGTTCAAGGGAGATCTGCCGGGCACGGTCGATGCGGGCACGGCCGTAGAAGCTGATCCTTCTGCCCAGCCCTACCAGGTAGGTCGACGCGCCGATGGCCAGGGCCGCGGCCAGGACGTGATCCGGCAACACGTCCCTCAGGATGGCCAGATAACCGACGACTCCCGTGGCGGAGACCAGCCGTCCGATTCGACGCAGCCTGATCCCCTCACGGCGCGTCTGAAGGATCCGCGCCTCGCTCACGCCCTGGGCTTCGGGCCACAGGGGCTCCGGTTCATCGTCCGGCAGGGTGTCCGTCACGCCGCCTCTTCCCTCAACTCGTCCGCACCGGCGCGCCGGCAGTCGCCGGGGATGGATGGCGACACCTGCCAGTCGGACCGTGCGGCAGAAAGTACGGCCATCGTCCCACCAGATTCCCCGGGGTGAAGTCGAAACTGAGAGGGCCTTTGTCATAGGCGTGGGTTGTTCGAGGCTTGATCAAATAGGCGGAGTGTGCTCCTGACTCGCGTCGGTGGGACTTGTCAGAAGTCCCTGTCGGCACAAGGAAAGAAGCACTCTCCGAGCTGGGCGGCGACGCCGTAACGCTGCTGCTCATGTGGTGGGAGACGCGACACCGACCGCGTCGCGGGCCCGTAGCCGACTACGGGCCTTGGGCGATCTCACCCAGCCCGGCCGGCACGCCGCCGTGCCCACCGGGACGGCCGTGGCGCGGTGGCGGCGTTGACGGCCCCGCCGAACGCCGCCAGGGCGGCTTCCAGGCGCGCGGTGTCCTCCACGTCGGACAGGGCGTTCAGCAGTTGCTCGGTGGCGGTGACGACGGCCGGGTCGGAGCAGCGCATCAGTGGGGCTGCGGCTGTGGCGGCCCGGGTGAGCGGCTCGCGTACGGCGGCCACGGTCTGCTTGCTCGCCACCCGCTCCCGGCTCAGGAGTTCGGCCGCGCGCCCGAAGCCCACGAGACCGCTCTGCACGTCGGTTCCGCCGGCGATCCGGGCGCGGGCGGCGCCACCGGCGAAGGCGAGCACCGTCAACAGGAACGTCCGGCCCCGCTCGGCCGGCCCCTCCCACAGCAGCCGGTTGGCGGCGGCTGCGCCCTGCAACTCCATCACCGCCACCGTCATCGCATCCGCCTGCACCCGCAGGGACCCGATCTCGGCTTGCTGCTCCTGGTGGTTGCGGGCGCGGTTGGTCAGCCACGACGCCAGAACGGCGATGATCGCCCCGGAGACGAGCGTGCTGGCCAGCTCGATCAACTTGTCCATCCTCGCAGGCTGCCCGGACACCGGTCTCGGTGCCCGGTCCGTTGCGCACCTGACGCACAACCCGCACGCCTCCGTTGCCGATAGGCGCGGAGGGTACCCCCGGGATGCCGGGATGCCGGGATGCCGGGATGCCCCGTCCGGTGCTGCTGCGCCGGTGCGGGGCCTCACACGCGTATCCGCGGGGGTCGGATGTTCATCACGCGCTGCCCTCCCCGACGCCCCGCACCGGGCTCCGGTCACGGCCGGGCGGCACCTGATCCGTCCCGGCCCGTGTGTCCGGCGACGGCGGATGGTGCCCGGCAGTCGGCGGGAGCCGGCGGCCGGGATGAAGAACAACACGGCGATACCCGGCTCGGTGACCACCACGCTCAGCAGGCCGATGGACACCGACGGGTCATCGACTGCCGCCACCCCGCACGGCACCGACGCCACGGCGACGAACGCGAGCGACGGGGCGATCCGCGGCTCGCGTCGGTTCCGGACGCAGCGACATCGACTGCATCGAGCGCCGGCTCCGTCAGGGGGCTTCGGGTTCGCTGTGTTGCGTGGCACTCACGCGCGCACCAGGAGGACGACCTCGCGTGCTGGGATGATGCCGTCCGCGCGGTCTTGAAGGGTGGTGATGCCGAGAGCGATGTCACGGCACATCGTCTCGATCTCGTCGTAGCCGGGATCACCGGGTGGCCGTGGGTTCTAGCCAGTCGGAGCCCCATCCTGTGGCTCCGGGGCGAAGGCGGCACGGCGTGGGACCGGTCCGGTGGGGGCGGTGTCCTGCCGCATAATCCTCGCGTGTCCGAAACTCCCGTCCCGATACCGCCGGGCTCCGTTCCGGCAGGTACGCCCGCATGGTCGTCTACCGATGCCGCCCTCTGGCTCCGGGCCCGCCCCGCAGCCTGGGCCCGGCCTGTGTGGTCCGTGACGGCGCTGCTGATCACCGTTGTATGGGCCATTGCGGCGGAGCCGGTACCGGCATGCAGCGATGCGGCGCCCTGCGGTCCGGACTGGGGCGGCATGACGGAAGTGGGTCTGGCGGTGGGCCTGTTGTACTGGCTCGCCCGTCTTCCGGAGCTCACGCTGATCGCAGCGCCCACGCTGGCGGCGATAGTGGCGTGGACAGAGCTGCCGGGCGCCGACCGGATGTCCCAGGTCGCGAACGTCGCCGTGATCGGGGCCCTGGCTCTCGGCTGGGCCGCGGCCCGCGGACGGCTGGCCGCCCGGTCCAGGCAGCGGCGGCTCGTGGAACGGGCCACCGGAGTGCGGCATCGGCTGCCGGAGCCCGTCGGCCCACTCGTGCGAGGCAGGCTCCCGTTCACCGCCGGGCTGGTCCTGTGCGCCGTGGCCGCAGGTGCGGTCCTGTTGGGGCTGAGCGGCATTCGCGCGGACGAACGGCACGCCAACCGGGCCGCGCACATCACGGCGACGGTGACCCACCGCGGCGAGGAGACGGTGCGCGTCCGCACCGTTGACGAACGGCGCATCACCGTCGACGCGTTCTACCCCGAGGACTACGCCGTCGGCAGCACGGTGACCGTGCTGGAGGACGGCTCGTGGCGGCGCCTGGTAGCGGAGCCGTACGACGCCTTCGGCCGGCAGCTGCTGGCCCTGGCGGCCGGGTTGCCCGGACTCTCCTTCCTCACGGTGGGCGTCCTCGCCCGCCGCCGTGCCGCGGCGCTGCGCCGCGTGCCAGTGCCGGCCCTGCGCGTACTGGATCGCACGGATCACGAAGGGCGGACCTGGGTTTACGCGGCCGACGACACAACCGGCCGGTCCCCGCTCTTCAGCTGTCTGTGGACGACGACGCTCCCTGACGACGACAAGCTGATGGGCCGCCTCGAAGGCGAGGCCGAGAGCGAGGACGGGGACGAGGAGGGATCGACCGTCGACACACGGTTGCACGAAGCGGTTCTGCTCGGCGCCCCCTATGAAGGCGGCGAACTGGTCCTCGTCACGACGGACCGCGCGGGGGACCCGGTCGTGATCCGCACCGCCAGCCCGGTCCGGCGCCCCCGAACCGGCAGGAAACCAATCCTGAAGGGCCACCCGGATACCGGTCCCGATACCTCGGGCCCGGAGCGACGGGACCGCATCGACCGCATCGCCGCCACCCTGCCACCCACCGGCCGCCCGGTGCGCTGGGGACCGGGCCCCGCGGCCCGCACCGCCGGAGTGGTCTTCACCGCGGCGATGACGACCGGGGCCTTTCTCATCACGCACCTGCTCGCCACGGACGGCTTCTCCTGGCACCTGCTGCTGCCCCTGCTCACCCTGCCGGTGTGGACCCACTTCACGGCCCTCCTCCTCAACTGGCGTGTCACCGCGGACAGCACCGGCCTGTGGCTGACCGGAGTCTGGACCGTACGGCGCGTCCCGTGGGAGCGGCTACGGAAGGCCGAGTACACCGACCAGGGCAGCGTCGAGATACACCGGACGGACGGCAGCACCTGGCACCTGGCCGGGCTGGGAGAGCCGCGTATCGAACGACGACTGCGACTGCGCCCGTCGTATGTCCGGATGACGGAGGAGGTCTCCGCTCTGCACGCCCACCCGGAACTGCGGCCTGCTGAAGCGAGCCCACGGAGCGACCAAGGTCTGCCGCTGGGGCCCGTCCTGCTCCTCCTGGTCGGTTTCGCCGTCACGGCCGTGCTCATCACGTGAGCGCACACCCCTCACCGGACGTCACCGGAACTGCGTCGGGAGCTCTGACCAGCGGGATGTTGCCGCATTCTCGGGGCGCATCCCCCGCGAGAGCTACAGGAGCCGTCCACGTGAGGGTGATTCACGGACGGCGCCGGATTCCTAGCGTGGTGGTCAGGTCGCAGGCTGTGCGACCGCTACAGGGGAGGTCGCGATGAGTACCACGTCCACCGCACGGCACGCCCAAGGCCCCGGCCCGGACACGGGCCCCGACGGTCACGACGCTCGCGGCGGTCGTCTCGGCCGGACCGTCCGCTCTCCGCTCGGCTGGATGCTGACGGGCCTGGTCGGCGTCGGCTTGGTCTCGGGCCTGACCGCCACGGGTCCCGGTCCGGTTCCGGTCCTGGGCGCGGTGGCCGCGCTGGCCGTGTACTGGCTGGTCATGCGTCGTGTCGCGCGACGCTCGACGTCGGAGATCGCCCGGCGGGGAGCCGGGCGGGAGGCGCTGCTGGGCGGCGCGATCGGCCTGGGCTTCGTTCTGGTGTCCGCCTCGCTGATCACGGCGTTCGGGGGCTATTCGTTCTCCTGGGCGGGCCACGGGTTCATGGCGGTCGTCTGGTCCGCGGTCATGGTCCAGATCGGCACCGCGGTCACCGAGGAGTTGTTGTTCCGCGGTCTCGCGCTGCAGGCTCTGGAGCAGATGTGGGGCAGCCGGGCCGCCATCGTGATCACCGGGATGTTCTTCGGCATCGCCCATCTGGGCACTCCGGAAGCCAGCGCGTGGAGTGCGCTGGCGATCGCCTCGGAGGCGGGCGCGATGCTCGGCGCCGCGTTCCTGTGGCGGCGTAGCATCTGGTTCGTCGCGGGTCTGCACTTCGCCTGGAACGCCACCGAGCAGCTGCTCGGCATCCCGGTCTCCGGGCACACCTCCGAGGGCTTGTTCACCGTCGACGTGCATGGCTCCGCTGTGCTGACCGGCGGTGGCTTCGGCCTGGAGGCGGCGCTGGTGCCCGTCGTCATCGGTGTGCTGCTCGCCGTCCGGATGTTCGTCCTCGCCCGCCGCGGCGGCCGTCTGCTGCCCCGTCGATCCGCACGACACACCCAGGCCGGCTGACCGGAGGAATCGCTAGTGATGCCCCCTCAGGCGCCCTGTAACGTTGCGCTGCTGCGAGCGCCGCTCGACTGGTGGGAGGAGCGGAACGCCTTCCTCAAGGACGGCGTTCTCGCCTTGACGCTGGCCCTGTTGGCCTTCGTGCCTACCCTGTCCACCATCGGAGGGCAGATCGGGGATCTGCCCGAGCGGCCGGCGAGCGCGCTGAGCGTCGGGCTGACCCTGGCCCAGACCCTGCCGCTGGCGGCCCGCCGACGGTGGCCCGCGGGCTGCCTGGCTGTCGTCGCGGGCGCGTTCGCCGTGCACCAGGCGCTGGGCTTCGCGACGACGTTCGGGAGCCTGGGCCTGTATCTGGCCCTGTACTCGGCAGGGGCCCACCAGGTCCGCTTCCGCCGTGGTCTGGCGGGCGTGGTGAGTGCGGGATATGTCGTGCTGGCCGTCGTCCTGGACCGCCTCGGCTCACCGCAGGGCATCGCGGACTACCTCGCGTTCTATCTCACCGTGGCCGCGTTCTGGCTGGTGGGAGCCGGCGTGCGCACACGGCGGGCGCAAGAGGCGCAGCGGCGGCGGCTGGCCGCCGAAGTGGCCACGGCCGCGGAGCGATCACGAATCGCCGGCGAGCTGCACGACGTGGTCACCCATCATGTGACGGCCATGGTGGTCCAGGCGGACGCGGCACAGTTCCTGCTCACCTCCGCACCGGACAAAGCCGGCGAGGGACTCGCGGCCGTCAGCGACACCGGCCGTCGGGCGCTGACAGAGCTGCGCTACCTGCTCGACGTGCTGGAGGCGACCGGCGACTCGGCGTCCGCGGACCCGGCACGCGCCGACCGGGCACCCACACTGGGACGGCTCGGGGACCTCGTCGAACAGGCCCGCAGGTCGGGACAGCCGGTCGAGTTCAGCGAGCGGGGCGAACGGCGAGCGCAGTCCGTGGACGTGGAGCTGGCCGCGTACCGGGTGGTGCAGGAGGCGCTCACCAATGCGATGAAGTACGCCGCCGGGCGGACGACACGGGTCCTGGTCCGGCACGGCGAGGAGCGCATCGAGATCAAGGTGGTCACCGACGGGCCCACCCCCTCCCCGGCGGCCGCACCCGCCGTGCGGAGGCCGGACACTGCGGGCGGGCGTGGACTGGCGGGGCTGCGTGCACGGGCGCGGATGGTCAATGGTGAACTGGAGGCCGGCCCCCGGCCCGACGGCGGGTTCGAGGTCCACGCCACCATTCCGTCCAAGCCCCCACCGGAGTGACCCCGTGAGCGATGCGCCGCCACCGATCCGTGTGCTCGTCTGCGACGACCAGGCGCTGGTGCGCACCGGCTACGTCACCATCTTCTCCGCCCAGCCCGACATGGAGGTCGTCGGAGAGGCCGAGAACGGGCACGAGGCGGTCCAGGCCGCAGGGCGCCTGCGTCCCGACGTGGTGGTGATGGACATCCGGATGCCCCTGCTCGACGGCATCCAGGCGACCCGGCAACTGGCCGGCCCCAACGCCGAGTCGCCGCCGAAGGTGCTGGTCGTCACCACCTTCAACGTCGACGCCTACGTCTACGACGCACTGCGTGCCGGGGCCAGCGGCTTCCTCCTCAAGGACGCACCCCCGGCGGAGCTCGTCAACGGCATCCGGACGGTCGCCAAGGGCGAGGCACTGCTGGCCCCCGCCGTCACCCGCCACCTGATCGGCCACTACGCCGAACACCTGCGGCCGGCCGATACCTCCCGGCCGGCCAGGGAGGACGTGGTACGGGCACTGACCCCGCGCGAGCTGGAGGTGCTCCGGCAGATCGCTGAGGGGCTGTCGAACGCGGAGATCGCCGCCGCGCTCTTCATCACCCCGGAGACGGTCAAGACCTACGTGTCGAGGATCCTGGCCAAACTCGGCCTGCGCGACCGAGTCCAGGCCGTCGTCCTCGCCTACCGGGTCGGGCTGGCGTCCGCCACCGGCTGAACCCACGCGCTCGGAGACTCCGGCAGGGCGGGGCCTGTCCGCTGTACGGCGCTCACCGGGGCTCGAGGCCGTAAGTGGTGCCGTCGGCGACAGCTTGGAGTTTGTCCGGGTTGGCCACGTTGTGAATGGCAGTGATGTGGCCGTCGGCGTCGAAGTCGAAGGTGATGGTGGCGATCACGCGCCCATGCCCGCTGAAGACCATGCCCGGGCCGCCGTTGATCCCGACGAGTTCGACTTCCATGTCGGCAGGCTCGATGCCTTGGTAGGTGACGGTGCCGAGGGCCGCGAACCAGTTGGCCACGGTGGCCGCGCCCACCACCGGCAGCAGGGCCTGGCGGACTTTGCCGCCGCCGTCGGTCCACAGGGTGACGCTCGGGGAGAGCAGGTCCATCAGGGCGTTGACGTCACCACCGGTCGCGGCGGCAAGGAACCGCTCGGTGACCTCGCGCTGCCGCGAAGGGTCCGCGGTGAATCGCGGCCGGCGGGCCCGCACGTGCTCGCGGGCCCGGTGCGCGGCCTGCCGCACCGCGGCCTCGGAGCGCTCCACCGCCTCGGCGATCTCGGCGTGGCTGAAGCCGAAGACCTCCTTCAGCACGAACACCGCGCGTTCCAGCGGGCTGAGAGTCTCCAGAACCACCAACATGGCCATCGACACCGACTCGGCGTCCGTGATGGCCTCGGAGGCGTCCCCGCCGGTGAGGATGGGCTCCGGCAGCCACGGCCCCACATAGGTCTCGCGCTGGTGCCGCGTGGACCGCAGCCGTTCCAGCGCCAGGTTCGAGACGATCCGCGTCAGGTATGCCCTGGGGTCGGCGACCTGCGAGCGGTCGGCGGCCGACCACTTGAGCCAGGCGTCCTGGACGGCGTCCTCGGCGTCGGCCGCGCTGCCGAGGAGGCGGTAGGCCACGGAGAACAGCAGTCGCCGGTGCTCGTGGAAGACTTGCTGATCGGGGTGGGCGGACAGGTCGGTCACCGGGCCTCCCGGACACGGGTGAAGCGGCCCCCGCGGGGCCAGAACGCGCCCGAGGCGGGCATCTTCTTCATACGGCCGTATGTCGGCCAGGGGGAGGCGCTCACCGTCTCCTTGTACCGGACGGCCATGCGGCCCGTCAGGCAGATTGGGCGCGCGCTGTCGTCGGGGCGGGTGAACTGCACCACGGCGTCCCCGCGTCCAAGGCTCACCGGCGTGTGGTAGTAGCCGAAGCGGAACGGCTTGGGCTGCTTGCCTTTGAGTACACGGTCGATCGACAGCGCGGCGTGCACCCCGGTCGGCATGCCGCCCTGGCAGGTGCCGTGCATGACGCCGTAGCCCTGGCGGATCGCGGCCGCGTCGCCGATCGCGTACACCTCGGGGTGGGACACCGACCGCAGCGTGGCGTCGGTGACGATGCGGCCGTGCTCGTCCAAGGTCAGGCCGGCGGCGGCGGCCAGCGGTGACACCCGCGTGCCGCTCGTCCACAGGACCGCGTCGGCCGCGATGCTCTCCCCGCCCGCCAGCTCGATCGCGTCGGGCAGTACCTTCACGACCTCGACGCCGGTGCGCACCTGGATGCCCAGTCGGTCGAGCGCGGCGTGCACGTACGCCTTGGCCTTGGGGTTCATGGCCGTACCGGGCTCATGCCTGCCCAGCAGCACGACGTTCAGATGCGGGTGCCGTTCGGCGATCTCGGCGGCCGACTCGATTCCGGTCAGCCCGCTGCCCGCGACCACCACGGTGCCGCTGCGGAGCCGCGCCAGCCGGTCGGCCAGCAGCTCGGCGTCCTGGGCGCTGCTCAGGGTGTACGCGTGGTTCTCGGCCCCCGGCACCGCCGAGGTGTCGGTGACGCCGCCCAGCCCATACACCAGCGTGTCGTAGGAGAGCACCCGGTCGTCGTCGATCCGCACGGACTTCGCGTCGGTGTCCACCGCCGTGACCCAGCCGCGCACGAATCGCGCGCCCGTGCCCTCCAGCATCTCCGGGACGTTCAGCCTGGCGAGCCGCTGCCCGGTCGCCGTCATGTGCAGCCGCATGCGCTCGGTGAACCGCTCCTGCGCGTTCACCACACTCACCCGCACTTCCTCGCTTCGCCGCACCCGGGCCGCAAGCTGGACGGCCGCGGCCATGCCCGCGTATCCCGCCCCCAGGATCACCACCCGGTGCGGGGTCGCCGTGCCGGTCTCCTGCTGTGCGCTCATCGTCGCATCCTCCTCGGCTCGCCTGCTGACGCCCACCAGATGGAAGCAGGCGGCCTGGATGTGACACGGGTCGGATGTGATGCGCACCACAATCAATCAGGGGCCGTCACAAGGCGGCCGAAGGGAACGAAGAAGACCGCGACGAATCCCGACACCACCTGCCACAGCACCGCTTCACGCCCGCTCTCCTGAGCGGGGGCCGGTCCATCCCCCGTGCTCAGCCCGCTCCGGGAACCCGCGCCCACCCCCGGTACTCCGCCGCCTCAACCCCGCCGTCCTCAAGGCCCCGGCGGCGGACCCACGACGTACCCCCGGCCGCCCCGCTCCGCCGCCGCCTCCACAGCCGCGCCACGACCTCCTGCTCCGGCTCCCCGAGCACCGGGTCGGCGGGCAGCACGACCCGCACCGGCCTGGTCCCGTCACCGGAGGATGTGGTCACGATCCCACGGTCGGCAATGCCGCTGCCGGCTGACGGACGTCACCGCTCGGGCAGCTTGCGGCGAAGCCCGTCCATCGCCTTCCGCACGTCGGCAAGCTGGTCGCCCAGCACCCGCTTACGCCGGTCCACGCGCTCCATCCGGGCCGCGGCCGTCAGCGACGCGAACGTCTGCGCCAGCTGTGCCGCGCCCGCCTCCGCGTCCTGACTGCCGCATGCGGCCCTTTGCCGACGGCGACGGAAAATGGGCCACCGTCGTCTCCTTCCCCGTGCCGTCGACGAAGCGTTCGCAGTCGGCGACACCACCCGCGACACTGCCAAGGCCGCCGCCTGCGTCATCAAGACCGTGGAGGGCAACACCCAGGTGCGTATCGACTGATCGCCGACTTCCGCGGCTTCACCGGCATGGACCGGCCGCATCGGCCCACCGACTTCGACCTGGTCGGCGTCAACCCTCACAGCCTGGCCGACCGGGCACCGTCACCAACCGGATCTCCTTTTTGACCGCTCCCAGCCATCCGCGTGAACGCGACGTGCCCACCGGCAAGGCCAACGCCGCCTGGCAGCAGCAGCCCAGCAGTTGAGGCTGCTGTCTGTCTCGGGCGGCGGAGCCCGTAGGGTGATGCGCATGGACATGCGGAGGATCGTTGCCGTGCTCGCTGAGGAAGCTGAGCAGCAGATCCAAGACCGGGTGTGGAAGCTGGCGCCGAGCGACCGCGCACTTGCTCTTGAGACCAAGGACGGTCTGCGTGACGCTGTCGGCACGCCGGACGTCCAGGAGATGTTGCCGCAGATCAAGCGGTTGGAGCATCTACGGGAATCGCTTGCCGTTCTGGCCATCTCCCTCGCGCGCACTCACGGCCGCTTGGCCTGGTTTCTCTCCGGCGCCCTCAACGCGCTCGAACCGGTCCTGCGCTGGCGGGCCTTGCCATCTGACCATGGCGCCACCTTCGGCACTGTCCTTCCCAGCCCTGAGCAATACACGGAGGCGGAGGATGCCGTCCGCCGACTCCAGGACGCCCTTGCGCAGATCGCCGCCGAGGCGATTGTCCTGGGCAGCGTTCACCCGGATCAGGAAACGAACGAGGTCTGAGCAACATGCGCGACGGCCCACCACTGAGCGGCGGGCCTCTGTCGTCATGGCCGGGACTGTCATGACCTTCCCGGACGCACCACACCGTCATGGCCTTCGGCGGGTCAGGTCGGGCCTGCCGTGGTGCTGTCCTCCCAGTCGTCGACCGCTGGGCGTAGCTGTTCATGGAGCGGGAGTGCCGGGCCCATCCGCCTTGGTCGGCGATCGGCCACGGCGTCCGCCTCTTCTTGCGGCCGCTCGTGGCCGGGCCGAAGCGGAGGCTGACGTTCAGGTCGAAGGCTCGTGCGTCCCGCCTCCGTCGTGGTGACCAGCTCGGGGGAGGCCGTGCGGACGGTGGCGCAGGAGTGCGGCTGCGCGGGCGGTGAGGGCGAAGCTGCGCCGGACCGTGCTGAGTGGATCGGCACGCTTCGCGTCGCTCATGCCGGGTTCGCTCCAGCCGACCGTCTCGGCAGGAACGACGGCGGCCCGGCCGTTCAGGGCGCCGTTCCTGACATCGGATGAACCCTCGCTATCCGACGCCAGGCGGGAGCGCTCGGAAAGATCGGGAACTCCGGGTCGTGGGGGGACCGGAGCGGGCGGCTGATCGGCCGGGAGGCGCCGGTTCGCTGGTGCTCACCGAAACGGCCTGTGACGCACTTCACTGTTTGGCGAAATCGCCGAATGACAATTCTCTCCTTGACGACAGAGGACCCACGCTCCGCATGGAGGTGGGTCCTCATTGCTGTCCGGGACCCGTCGGACCTCTCAAGGGGCGTAGGGCCCCGTATCCGCAGGGCCCTGGTTGGGGCCCGTCCGCCGGGATCTTGGCGGGTCGAGGCGACGGGCCCCCCGAGCCGAAAAGGCCCGTCATGACGGTACACATCGAAGGTGTTCGCCTCACGATCCTCGTGATCGCCTGTGTCGTGGGCTACGGCCTCTACCGCCGCTCGCGGACACAGACGGCGCCCGGCAACGCGGGCGAGGCGATCATGGTCGCCGCCGCCGTGGTGACCGCACTGGTGCTGATCTTCACCGGCGCCGACGGAGAAGCCAGCGACCGCGACATGCCTACTGAGCGGCACTCCTCCACCAGCCCGTCGCCCGCACCCTCTGCCGCTCCTTCGGGAGCCCCGGCCCCGTGATGGGCTCAACGTCGCTACCGTGGAGGCGGCCGCCCTCGCGTCGGCCCGACGCCGAGCCGGACCGCCCACGCCGGGACGGCGACGAGGACAAGGGGCCGAGCCTCGTGCGACGTCAGACCGCCCCCAAGTGCCCCTCGTGGTCCATCGACGCCACTGCGGCCGATGCGTGGATTCCGCAGCCGGGAGAGCGATCGGTCACGTCCACCGACGAGCACACCAAGCGCGCCGCCCGCGACCTCGCGACGCGAGAGGGCATCTCGTACACCGCCGCCCGCAGCCGCCTCACGGCCGGGCCGGTCGGCCAGGAGCACCGGGAGCAGCGGCCGCCGGTCGCCGTCATGACGATCACCTCGCCGTGCCCGAGGGGCGACGGCTCGGGCCACGGCGGGCACCGCGTGCCGGCTGTGGAGGCCGGCCGCCGCGACACGATTGGTGAGCTCGGACGTGCGCCCCACCGCCGAAGTCCCCGGCGGTTCGGGCGGACCAAGGCATGCGGCGTGACGAGAGGCGAAGGAGTCAACCACCTCCCGGTGGCACCGCCTCCAGGCGGGGGAGGCGAAATGGCTGCTCGCTCTCGTCCTCGTGATGCTCACGGACCGACACCCCGAGTTGCAGCCGGACCGCGCGCGACTGCGGATCGCCGTCGAGGCGGACAACCTGGCAACGGCCGACGCGGTGGAGCCGCCGGCCCGTGCCGCCGCGCGCCTCGTGACGAAGGTGCCGGCAGTTTGGTGGGGCGAGGTGAAACCGCGGATCGGCGCGTATGCGGACGCCGTGCGGAGGGACAACCGGGAGCCGAGGTCGCCAGGAGATCACGGCCGGCGCGTCGCGGGCCGCGAGTCCTACTCCACGACGATTGGGCCGCGAGCTGGGTGTACGCGTGAATGAGGCGGCTCGTCTGGCTTGGCTTGTAGCAAGGAGCTGGACGACAGCCTGGTGCCGAGCCCGTCCACGCCGAAGGGCGAGCGTGCGGAGGGCCCGGTTCGGTACGCGACGCCGACGGTGGCGCACGCGGTGGAACTGGGTCACGGGCTCACCGTTGCCGGCGTCGAGCAGGTCGTCGCCGAGAACGCGGCCTGCTCCACGACTCTGTTCCTGGTGTCCTGGCCGCCTCCCTGCGCCGGCGCTCACCCTGGCCAGTGGCGAGCGGTCCCCGGCTGTGCACCGCCCACCGCATGATCTGGCAGAGCGCAGCTCCGCCGCGTACCGGAGACGCTGCTTGTGCAACTTCGCCCTGACCTGTCGAAGTCGTACCTCGTCTTGAGGAAGTTGATCTAAAACCTCCCGGCTGGGTCCGCGCTCGCTAGGGTGTCATGTACGCGTTCGAATCATGCGTCTGACCTTGTGATTGCGCCTCACACCGTGTCAGGCGCCAAAGAAGTCAAGTTTGGCCGACGAGCATGCGTAGCCGAAACCTGACGCATGTTCCAGCGCCACTGACATCTCTATGCCAGGAGAAAAATGAGACCCGTTCGAATACGCCATCGGATCAGCGCGCTGGCCGTCGCGGTGCTGGCCGTCGCGGGTTACACCGTCCTGGCACCGCCCAAGGCGGCGGTTGCCGTGTCCGGCACTACCGATCACGTCATCTTCTGGAACAAGGTCCTTCTCGACGCATACCGGCAGACCCGCAATACCGGGCCCGGGCCCTTGGCGCACGCGGGAGCTGTGATGCACACGGCGATCTGGGATGCGGTGAACTCCGTCCTGCCCGCCGCCGACCGTCGGTTCCGTCCGTACCTGACCGTGGTGTCCGCTCCCGGTACCGCGTCAGTTGAGGCGGCCATCGATCAAGCCGCGCATGACACTCTGACCGGGCTCTTCCCCGACTTCAACCCCGGCCACGACTTCACCGCTGACTTCCGCCAAGCCCTCGCCACGGCACGAGCCACCATCCCGGCCTCCGTCACCGAGACCGCCCTCGGCCAGGGAGCCGCTGTTGGAAGCGAGGTGGCCCGGGTCGCGGTGGAGAGCCGGCCGAATACCACATCCGCTTGGGACTCGTCCTACACCCTGGACAATGTGCCTGGCGCCTGGCGGCCCACAGATTCGGGGCAGTCGGCCCCGGTCAACCCCAACTGGGGCCGACTCACTCCGTTTGCCATGACCTCCGGAGCACAGTTTCGCCCCCAGACTCCCGCGCAGGCCACCTCCTATGCGGCACTGCTGAGCGACTCCGCGTACGCCACGCAGGTCAACGAGGTCAAATCCCTGGGCTCGGCCACCTCAACCACTCGCACCGCCGATCAGACCAGACAGGCGTTCTTCTGGGCCAACGACGTAGACGGTACCTACAAACCGCCTGGGCAGCTGTTCGACATCACCCAGACAGTGGCCCTGCAGAAGGGGCTGACCCAGACGGAGAACGCCAGGCTGTTCGCCTTGGTCGCGGTGGCCCTGGCCGACGCTTCGATCGTTGCCTGGGACGCCAAGTACACGAGCAACATCGACTTGTGGCGCCCGCAGAGCGCGATCCGGCTCGCGGATCCGAGCACCAGCCCGGCGATCACGCCGGACCCGAATTGGGAGCCCTTGTCCGTCAACCGCGCGGGCCAGCGCTTCAGCCCGCCCTTTCCCGCCTACATCTCAGGACATGCCACCTTCAGCGCCGCCTGGGCCGGGGTGATGCGCGGCATCTTCGGTGACCAGGTCACCTTCACCGCCACCACCGACGACCCTCAAGCGGTAGGGGCCACCCGCACCTTCACCACCTTCACCGCCGCAGCCAGAGAAAACGCCCTGAGCCGCATCTACCTCGGCGTGCACTACCGCTGGGACGCCGACGCCGGAATAGCGGCAGGCAACTCCCTGGGCGCCTACGTCCGCGGCAACGTCCTCACCCCGACACCTGCCTACGTTCCCGGCACCGGATGGACCTTCGCGGGAATCGCCGACTACGACGGTGACGGCTACCCGGACACCATCGCCCGGGAGGACGCGAGCGGAAAACTCTACCTCTTCCCCGGTGCCGGAGACGGCTACAGCAGCCGGGCGCGCGTCGAGATTGGTGCTGGTTGGCAGGACTTCACGTTCGTGGGTGTTGCGGATTACACCGGTGACGGGAAGCCGGATGTCGTTGCCCGTAACAACGGGAATGGCAATCTGTATGTGTATCCCGGCGCTGGTGGTACTGGCCAGGTTGGTGCGGGTCGTGAGATTGGTGCTGGTTGGCAGGACTTCACGTTCGTGGGTGTTGCGGATTACACCGGTGACGGGAAACCGGATGTCGTTGCCCGTAACAACGGGAATGGCAATCTGTATGTGTATCCCGGCGCTGGTGGTACCGGCCAGGTTGGTGCGGGTCGTGAGATTGGTGCTGGTTGGCAGGACTTCACGTTCGTGGGTGTTGCGGATTACACCGGTGACGGGAAACCCGACATCGTTACCCGTAACAACGGGAATGGCAATCTGTACGTGTATCCCGGCACCGGCGGTACCGGCCAGGTCGGCGCTGGCCGCGAGATCGGCAACGGCTGGTGACCTACTGAGCCGGCCCGAGGGCACCATACCGACCAAGAGAGGCTCGCCGTCCGGGGCAGAACGGCCTGCCGGAGGGGGCGGATGCCGCACCGCGGCTGCCGGCCGACGGGTTCACCGACTGCCTGGCGGAGAACGGCGGCGAGGGCCTGATCGCCACGCCGTACGGGTGGCTGATCCGACGTGGCTTGGTGCAGCGTCTGGCGCGAACCGACCGGCGCTGCGATGACGGGATCCGGTCGGACACCGGCGGTGAGTGAGAGAACCGCGGTAACGTGATCTACCTGCGCCGCGCCCGGCGTGCGAGAAGCGCGGCGCAGGTTGACCGGGAACTGCCCGGCCTGCGCGACCGTGAGCGTCGCCGGGTCCTGGAGGACCGGCTGCGCTAGCAGGCCGCACAGCCCGTGAGCCGCATGGTCCGGCTCACCCTCAACGACGTGGCCCACGCTGGAGATCCCGTACGTCCACGCTCGGAGAACCAGCCTCACCCGTCCCCGCACCGGTCGGCTCCATGCTGCTGGAGCACATGGCGAACCGCGGCAACAGGGACATCGCCACCGACCCGGCCTCCCACTGGCTCTTGCCCGGTGGCCGGGCAGGGCAGTCCACCCACCCTGACCACTTGGCCGCGCTCCTCCGTGAAATCGGGGTCCCGTCCGCCGGAAACTCCTTGAACTCCCTGCCCCCGTCGTTGCAGACGCTCTCGGCTACCACGGAAGGACCACTAGCCGTCTCCTCAGGGAGAGCGGTGCGGTCTGGAGCCGATACGCCGCTGGCGATCACGGCCGAGCACCAGCAGCTGGGTTCCTCGGGCGACCGTAGCATTTGCCAGTCGGCGCAGAGCCGTAGCCGTGTACTTCAGGTGCGGTCTCCGAGCCGGAGCCTCAACTGTTGCCCAGGGCGCGGCCCAATAGAGGGAGCAGGCGGTCCCAGTGACGCTTCAGGCCGGAGGCGCTGAAAGCGTCGGTGTCGGACATGGTGAAGCCATGGATGGTGCCGGGGTAGATCTCGGAGGTGTAGCCGACACCTGCGGCATCAAGGGCCTGATTGAGTTCGCCGAGGGCCTCAGGCGTCAAGTCGCTCTCGGCATGGCCGAAGTGCACGTCAGCGGTGAGCTTCGAGAGGCAGTCGGGCCCGTCGGCTCCCACTGGGCCGTGGAATGCGGCGAGGGCGGCCACTTGGCCGGGGTGAGCGGCGGCGGTGCGCGTCGCCAGGAGGCCGCCGATGCAGTACCCGGTCACCGCGACCGGGCCGGCGTCGACCTCGGGCTGAGCGGTGAGGGACCTGAGGTAGGCGTCGGCGTCGCTCAGGACGCGTTCTGTGGTGTGCGCCTCGATCATCGGCATCAGCTGGGCGAAGAGAGCGGGCCGGGCCTCATCTCCGATGTGCTCAGGAAGCTCGATCACCGGAGCCGGACCGTGCCGATAGAAGATGTTGGGGACGAGCACGTAGTACCCGTGCCCGGCCAGTTCGCGGGCCATCTCCCGCAGCGCGGGCCGGATACCGAAGCCGTCCGCGTACATCAGCACCCCCGGGTACCGCCCGCCACCGTCGGGGAAGGTGGCGAATGCGTCGGCCTGGCCGTCCGCGGTGGGAATCTGCAGCTTCTTGATGGGCATGGGATCTCCTGTCGTGGTTGATGTGTCGAGCCTGTGATCAATACGACGGAGGCGGAGCCCGCGCAGCGGCGCAAGAACCTCGATCGAGCAGCGGGCCCGCACCGGCCCGTACGGCGCTCAGAAGAGCACCGGGTCACCCATCCGTGTGCGGCGCGATGCCATCCCGGTAGTCATCCCCACAACATAGTCCACCGCCCCGACCATCCGGTGCGACAACGTGACTGGGAGCGGAACGTAACGGCCGTCACGCTTCGCACTCGCAGGAATGAGTAGTTCTGACAGCTCGACCGCCAGCAGCCGACCGCAGGGCAGGATCTCGTCCGCACAGTTGAAGGGCCTGCGCTGGGCCCCTACTGCGCCCAGGACGTAACCACAGCAGAGTTTCGGCTCTTGTGCCAGGACTACGCCGGCTGACACGCTCACGGATCGTGACCGGCAACGACGCGCTCGCGGCAGCCGGGCCGACCACCCCCTCGGCGGCTGTCGGCCCTGGTGTCGGCGACGTCCCGGGAGCCGTGGGACCGCGACGCGGCCGAATTCGTCGAGGCCGCTCTCGCCGTCGCGCCCGCACAACCGCTCCCGTGGTCCGGTCCGCTGCCGGGCACGTCCGGCTTCGCCGGCGTGCTCGCGTCGTTCGCCGAGCCGGCCGGGCGGCGGCTGCTCGCCGAACTCGGCCCGGACGTCAACCGGTCGGCCGAGCCGAACGGCCTCATACGGGAGTTCACGGCGACCACGGCCGCTGTGTGCGTTGCGCGATGCTGGACGCCCGGGCCCGTCCGGGCCCGAACTTCTCGCTCCCGGGCTGTCGTCCCCGAAGCGGATGCCGGCACGACCTGCCCCAGCCCGGCCACGGGTTCTCGGGGCAGGGGGGCAGTGGACGGGTGCCGCCCGGCGGGCGGTGGCGGCGCCGGTACGCCTTCCGTCGCACAGCGGCCGTGCTGCTCGTCGAAGGCGGCGGCTCAGTACCCGCGCGCGACGGACACGAGGAGGTCGGGTACGTGTCCGTTCGTGAATGCCTGCCAGCAAGACGCGAAGTCCTCCGCCACATCGGCGTCGGTCACGATCCCCGAGCAGTGCGAGGTGACCACGGTGCGCGGAAGTGTCCAGCACGGAGCGTCCGGGCCGGGCGGCTCCTCGTTGAGCACGTCGAGTACCGCCTGCACGACGACACCCTTCTCAAGAGCCTCCGCCAGGGCGGTCAGGTCGAGCGTGCCGCCCCTGCCGACGTTGAGGATGCTCGCCCCGTCCAGGTGTGCGAATGTGCGCTCGTCGAGCAGTCGGTCGGTCGCGGAGGTCAGCGGCAGCGCCCCCACCACCCACCGGGCGCCGGGCAGGAAGGCGTTCACCTCGGACACCGTCACAATCCGGTCGAACCCGTGGACGGTGGACGCTTCTGGGACCGACTGCCGAGGACGCGGGGAACGGGCCACGCCCACGACGCGGATACCGCAGGCGCGCAGCAGTCGGCCGATGGCACGGCCCACGTGTCCGACTCCATAGACGACGGCGAGTCGGCCCGCGACTTCCTCCGTGGACAGCCGGTGCCAGCGGTGGGCCTCGTGCTGCTCGGCATAATCGCGTACCCGTTGACTCTCGGCGAGGATCCAGCCCAGGACGTACTGCGCGATGCGCTCGGGCATGGCGCCCACCGTACGGGTGAGCACGGCGCCGTCGGGCCATGGGCCGCTGCGCAGCACGTCGTCCACGCCCGCCTTCGTGCAGTGGAACCACACCAGGCGGTGCGAATCCCGTATGTGGGCGGGTGGTTCGGGACCCACGTAGACCAGAGGTTTCGTCATCGATGCCGATGTGCTGCTCGGCACAGAGGCGGGGGAACCGGACGCGGTGATATGGAGCGCAGCGGACAGGTCTGCGGAAAGGGACCCGTCCACGAGCAGCGTCACGTCGTGAAGCGCGGGTGGAGCGGGATGAGACGTCGCGGTCGGGGTCACGGGTGGGTCCTCGCATCGGCCGTGGTCGTCAGGGAATGTTGTGCAGTTGACTGATCTTGTGTCGAGTGGGTGTACGCGGGGCATCCGGGCACAGGTGCCGGGGGTGGGCGCCCGAGGCCCGCCCCGGGTCGCGCTGTGATCAAGCCTCCGTCGCCGTCGATGTCGGCCCTTCAATCCCGTAGCGCTCGGCGAGCTCTCGCAATCGGTCGGCGGTTGTTGCGTCGAGCGGCACCCCCGCACGCCGATTGGTCTCCTCGCGCTCCTGCTCAGGGTCGCCGGGGCTGAGGACGGCGACGGACGCGGCGGGCGGCGCCTGGCGTGCTCCGTCGACGAGGTCGCGCAAGCGGTCGCCGAACCTTTCCCTGCCCGCGAAGACCGCCGGGTCCAGGCACAGGAGGAAGTGCGCCACCCGGCGACCGCGTCCGGGTGTGGACTCCTCGATGTGCTCCAGCTCCCAGTCGAGCGGGGCATCCGCCAGCGCGGCCGTCATCAGCGACACGAGCATCCCGAGCCCCTGCCCCTTGTGGCCGGCGCCTAGCGGTGAGAGCGCGACGGCATCCTGAGCGCGGACAGCGGGCCGACCGGCGGAGTCCTTGGCCCAGCTGGGGTCGAGGGGCAGGGCGCGGCGCCCGCGCTCCTTGACCTCCCCCAGGCAGACCTGACTGGTGGCCATGTCCAGGACGAACTCGTGGTGCCCGGACCCGGCCGCGACGCTGATGGGGTTGGTGCCGAGCAGCGGCTCACGGCCGTTGTACGGTGCGACGCGCGCTGACGCCGAGGTCATGCTCCAGCCGATGAAACCTTCGGCGGCCATGCTCCGGGTGTAGACGGAGGCCGCTCCGAAGTGGTTGGACGCGCGGATGACCACCGCGCCGATTCCGGTGGCGGCTGCTTTGTCCGCAGCCAGGCGTGCACCGCGCAGCCCGGCGACCACGCCCAGCGCGTCGTCGGCGTCCAGAAGTGCGGCGGCCGGGGTCTCCCGGACCACCCGCATAGCAGGCTGGGGATTGGCGATCTCGGCCTCCAGATCGGCGAGGTACTGCGGCAGCAACCGCAGTCCGTGGGTCGCGACGCCGCGCAGTGAGGTCACGGTGAGCGCGTCGGCCACGGCCGCGCGGTCTGCCCGGGGCACCGCATACGCGGACAGGGCACGGTCCACCAAGGCATAGGCGGCGTCAGCCGAGATCCGCCACGGCGCGGGTAAGCCCTCGGGCATGTCTGCGCTGGGGGTGTCGTGTCGTGTGGCGAGGGCATCCTCGTCGGACCTGCCGCCCAGTGGAGGTGTTGAGTGTGGTGAGCGGAGTGAGTTCTTCGAATCGGGAGCAGTCATCGTGTGGGTGGTCCCTTTCGTGTCCTGGGGAGGACGCCGTCACCGCGTGCCGCGGCGTCGGCGGGGGAGGGAGCTTGTCGCGGCATGAGCTCAGAGGGGTGCGTGCGGGTGTGCCGGGCGCGTTGCGTGGCCACGACGCCGAGGAGCACGACGGTGCTGCCGGCGAGCTG
The DNA here is from genome assembly GCF_055583025.1 of Streptomyces sp. NPDC104831. Classification (NCBI taxonomy): domain Bacteria; kingdom Bacillati; phylum Actinomycetota; class Actinomycetes; order Kitasatosporales; family Streptomycetaceae; genus Streptomyces; species Streptomyces sp. NPDC104831. Next base: position 3,726 of record NZ_JBVJOT010000037.1, on the reverse strand, counting down.
GGGTACGGTCAGTACCTCGCCGAGCAGGGCGAAGGCGACACCGGCGGCGAACAGCACCTCCGTGGCGGCGAGTTGGCTCGCGACGGCTGGAGCGAGTTGCGCCTGGGCCTTCACCGCAGCGACACAGGCGAGCAGTGTCGACACCACCGCGACCCAGACGAAGAGCTGCCATGCCGGGACGAGCAGTGGTCCGCACGGCACCAGACGACCGAGTCGTTCGAAGGGGAAGGGCGTCACAACGCTGAGCGGAAGCAGCAGGAGGGCTCCCACGGCGAGTCCCCACGCGGTCAGGGACAGCGGATCCGTGTCGCGTAAGCCCCGCTGGGCGATGAGGAACCGCGCGGCGAGTGCCACAGCGGTGCCCAACGCTGCGAGTACGCCGAGCAGATCCAGACTCGGCTCGGCCCAGACCTCGCCCACGAGCAGCAGCCCGACGAAGACGGCGGTCGCGCCGGCCCACACCGAGCCCGGTTGCCGCACCCGCCGTACGCAGCGCAGCCACAAGGCGACGAGGAGCGGCGCGGTGTATTCGAGAGCGACGAAGACGCCGACAGGAACCCGGGAGACGGCGATCCCGAGCAGCGTTTGAAGCAGGGCGAAGGCGACGGCACCCAGGGCTATGATCGACGGCCACTGCCGACGGCTCGGCACAAGACGGTGCGACGGCACCGCGGCCGTCAACGACAGCAGTAGCACCGCGGCAACCACCATGCGAGCCTGTGCGATGTGCACCGCTGAGAATCCCGCTGTGTCAAGGGCTTTGGTGACGGGCCCGGCGGTGGCGAAGCTCCCGGCCGAGAGCACGGCCCAGGCGGTTCCGCGCGTCCGGCCGGGGAGCACCCCGGACCCGGCTGCCGGAGCGGTGCCGTGAGGTTTCACCTGTCCACGGTGGGGAGAGGGGAGCGCGCCGGGGCGAGGACGTCGATGCGCTCGGAGGGCGTCCCGGTGTGAACGGGTGGGGGGAGACGGGAAGGGAGGGCGGCAAGTGCGGGAGAGTGGGCGAAGAAGCGCTGGTCGTGGTCCGAGTGGGGCCTCAGATCGGTCCACCACTGGGCGGTGGGATCGAAGCGCGCGTGAAACGGCAGGCCCACCAGGTCGGCGTCGCGGGCCTGAAGATAGTGCAGGGCGAAGGCGGGGCCGTCAGGCAGCTCCGTCACACCGTCGACAACGATCTTGCCGCCAACGGCCGACATGACCGGGCCCCGTGCTGTGCGGGCGAGCCCGGACACCTGGGTGAGCGCCGCGCGGTAAATCTCATGAGTGCGTGCCAGCGGAAGGCCGAAGTACCGTTGGGCCCCGGTGTCGCGCTCCACGAACATGTAGTACGGATGGATCCCTTGCTCGATTTGGGTGGTCCACAGGTCGGACCAGACGCCGGGAGCATCGTTGACATGGCGGACGACCGGGGCCTGGGAGCGCAGTTGGGCGCCCGTGTCACGCAGCGCGGACAGGGCTCGCCGCGCGAGGTCGGTCTTCAGCTCACGCGGATGTGACTGGTGCAGCATGACGGCGAGCTGCCGTCCGGAGCGGACCACACGCTCGAACAACCGCAGCAGATCCGCCGCGTCCGGTGCGGTGAGGAGGCGCTGCGGCTCGAAGGACAGCGCCTTGGTACCAATACGCAATGTCCGCACGTGTTCATGGCCTTCGGCCAGCAGGGCATCCACGTACCGTTCAAGCAGCGTGGTCCGCATGACCAGAGGGTCGCCGCCGGTGAGCAGCACGTCGCTGATCTCAGGGTGCTGCCGCACATAGGCGGCGAGGCGTTCCGGCCCTTCGTCGGCCATCCGCAGGTCGGCGTCCTTGACGAACTGTGCCCAGCGGAAGCAGTACCCGCAGTAGGAGTGACAGGTCTGTCCCTGCCGGGGGAAGACGAGAACGGTCTGCGGGTACTTGTGCTGGAGGCCGGCGACGGCATCCCCGTCGAGCTGCGGAACGTTGAGAGTCAACTGGCCACCGGGGTGCGGGTTGAGCGCACGCCGGATCTCGGCCACGACGGCGCTGAGCCGTCCGGGTTCGCCGGTGTTCAGGGCCTGTTCGACGGCGCGGAAATGGGCGGGGACGAGCATGTCACGGTGAGGGAAGACCAAGCGGTAGAGAGGGTCGTCCGGGGCAGCTTTCCAGTCGATGAGTTCGTCGATGACATACGAACTGACCTTGAAAGGCAGCACCTTGCTGACCACATCAACCTCGTGTGCCAGTTGGGTGTCTTGGCATCTTTGCCGAACGATGGCAGACAAGTGTCTGCCTGTCAGGGTCCGTTGCCGTCGAGTCGCCGTCCGCGGTTCTGCGGGCATGAGGAATGCGTTCCTTTCACGGGTGCTTTCGTGGTGGGGCGGCCTGATCGACGTTTCGGTCGCTGGCTGGGGCGGAGGTCTTGGTGCCGCCTCCGGGCGGCCCGTGGTGGCTCCGCGCAGACCTTTGAGGGCGGTTTGCCTGGCCTCGCTTCCGGTCCTTCTCCCTGGTGAGTGCCGGTGCCCGTTGGGGTCGTCACGGAGGGTGCCGTTTGGGTGAGGCCGACGCGATTCGCCTCAAGACGGAGCCAGGAACTCCGCCCTGGCCAGGTCGCGGGTCACGTGTCGGCGAGCCAGTAACGCGTCAGATGTCGACGCTCGTCGTGATATTCCGAACGGGCGTGCAGCATGCGCTGGTTGTCCCAGATCAGCACGGCGTCCTCGGGAATGAGTACAGGGCTCCGGTACCGGTCGAAGAGTTCACTCACCTGGTAGGCGAGTTCGTGCCCCTTCTGCCCCAACGGCAGATCGTCCAACGGGGTGTCCGGCCGGAGCGGGGCATGCAGATCGCCGGCGGTCAGCAGGTTGAAACTGAAGCGCAGCAGGAAACGGTCGGGTCCTTGCCGCAGCATCGGTGTGGTGACCTGGGTGGCACTGCCGTCCGGCGCGGCGGGTCCGGGGAAGCTGAGCGGTCGCTCGGTCAGCAGGTCGAGGCTGTCCGCCTGGAGAAGATCCAAAAGGCGCTGCCCGTCCAGGAGGTCGGTGTGGCCGCCGCCGCAGCGCGCCTGGCGATGACAGTAGAGCGCGAGATAGCGCGGGCTCGGGTCCCACCCCGGCGCCTCGGTGTGGGGACGGATTCCGTTACGGCTCTGTGAATAGGCGCGGTCATCGTTTCCGGGACGGTAGACAACCTCGTGCTCAAGCGACCCCGAATACTGTGGCACCAGTTTTCCGATTTCCTGGATCAGGGCGATGGCGTAACGCTGGCCCCCCAGGTCCTCGACCAGTGTTTGGCCCCTTTTTGCTAGCTCGGATCGCACGTGGGACAGGTGCGATTCCGTGACAGTGGGATGAGGCATGGCCGCACCCTAGGACGGTTGAACAGTGAATGATGAGTTCCGTATGTGCACCTCCTGCGGTGGGAAGGTGCAAGGGGAACGAACGAGTCTGACCCTGATGCGTCTTGCTCATGTCTTGTTCAGCGTGATACTGCCGATACCCGAATCTGTTGATTCTGCGGTCAAGTGGTGCCTGCGCCGAGTTGGATGTGGGAGGCGTTTCAACGGCAGGCTGAATCGCTCTCTTCGATACCCGGTCGACAACTCGGAATTGGCTGGATGTGGGCCATGTGATTACTGAGGCGACCTAGCGGCGTGAACATTCCGACAATAGATCTTAGACCGTGTCCTACGTGGTGAGGCGGATGAGTCGCTTGTAGCAGCACAGGGCGGCGGCGAGGCCGAGAAAGGCCAGGTAGTTGCGCGGGTCGCGC
>NZ_JBVJOT010000036.1:83549-96767 GCF_055583025.1 Streptomyces sp. NPDC104831 | reverse complement strand
CGTTTCGCGCCCCCCCCCTCCCCCCCCCCCTCCCCCCCCCCCCCCCCCCCCCCCCCGCCCCCCCCCCCCCCCCCCCCCCCCCCCTCGACGGTCTCGGGGGTCTGCACCTCGGGCCCGGTGTACGGCGCCGGCGCGGGCTTGCCGACGTACTCGGGGCGGCGGATGTTTCCGGGAACCGAACGGGTGGGGGACAGCTCCCCTGGTACGAGCAGCGACTGGCCAGACATGCCAGCGAGTCTAACCAGCGGACATGGGGGAACATGTCGATGGCGAGAGGAGCTGCCCATGGCCCTGTTCAAGAAGCGCACCGCCGGAAAGCCGGGCGAGTGGTACTACTGCCTGGAGCACAAGAAGGTCGAAGAGGGCCCCGACTGCCCCGGCAAGGACCGCTTCGGCCCCTACGCCTCCCCCGAGGAGGCCCGGCACGCGATGGAGACCGCCGCCGAGCGCAACCTCCAGTGGGAGAACGACCCGCGCTGGCACGACGCGTCGGCCGGCGGAAGGTCCGAGGAGGGCTGAGCCGCCCGCCCCGGTCACCAGGGGGGCGGCGGCGGGGCCGTCAGGGCCTCCGTGAGGCGGGACAGGCGGTCGCGGAATCCCCGGCGGGACCGCGCGGGACCCGCGTTCTCGCCGGCCGCCGCGCTCACCAGGTGCTGCACGCTGTCCAGGTCCAGCTCCGCCCCCCGGGGCACGGCCAGCGTGTCGTGGGCCATCGCGGCCAGCTCGCCGCCGCCCGCGCCGCCCAGCGCCAGCACCGTCACCCCGGCCCGCCGGGCGTCGTGCACCCGCTCCAGCAGCGACGCGGGTTCCTCGGGCGCCACCACCAGCAGGGTCTCCCCGCGCCGCGCCGCCGCGATCCGGCCCGGCCCGACCGCCAGGTGCGCCGGATCCCAGGGGCGCGCGTGGTGCCGTACCAGCGTCGGCGCCAGCTCCGGCGTGCCCGACCAGGCCGCCTCGTCCACCAGGTGCGCCGCCAGGTGCCACGGCTCGTACTCCGGGGTGCCCACCAGCAGCAGCCCGCCGCCGTGCGCCACCACCGACCCGCGCAGCACCCCCGCGAACCTCCGGGTGGCCCCCAGCCACTCCGTCCCGGCGAGCACTTCCCGCAGCAACGCGACCCGTACGGCGTCCATGGGCCCGCATCCTGCCGCAACCGGTCACTCGTGACCCGGAGTTCACCGCGAATTCGCCCGACCCGGGGATGGGGCGCCCCAGACGCGCCCCGCGCGCGCCCCCGTCCGCGACCGAGGAGCCGCCCGATGACCGATGTGACCGTCCCCTTCCGCGCGGGCCACGAGGGCTACGCGAGCTTCCGCATACCCGCCGTCGTCGCCACCCGGGCCGGCACCCTGCTCGCGTTCTGCGAGGGCCGGGTCGCCTCTGCCGCCGACCACGGGCACATCGACATCGTGCTCAAGCGGTCCACGGACGGCGGCCGGACCTGGGGTCCGCTCCAGGTCGCCGCGAGCAACGGCACCGGCCTCGCCGGCAACCCCGCCCCCGTCGTCCTCGACACCGGCCGCGTCCTGCTCGTCCACGTCCGCGCCGCCGCCTCCGCCACCGAGGCCGCCATCCTGCGCGGACAGGTCCCGGACGCCGACGGGCGGCGGGTGTGGGTCCGGCACAGCGACGACGACGGGGTGACCTGGTCCGCGCCCAGGGAGATCACCGGGCAGGTGAAGAAGCCGGGCTGGCGCTGGTACGCCACCACCCCCGGCCACGCCCTCCAGCTGACCTCCGGCCGCGTCCTGGTCCCGGCCAACCACACCCTGCCGCCCACCGGCACCGACACCGGCGCCGAGGCCAAGTACAACGGCGGGCACTGCCTGCTCAGCGACGACCGCGGTGAGAGCTGGTACCTCGGCTACCTGGACGAGAACACCGACGGCTACGTCAACGTCAACGAGACCACCGCCGCCGAACTGCCCGACGGCCGCGTCTACCTCAACACCCGCAACGACTCGCCGTCCCCCGGCAACCGCGCCGACGCCCACTCCCCGGACGGCGGGAAGACGCTCCGCAAGCCCTTCCGCCCGCAGGCCGGACTGACCGCGCCCGTCTGCGAGGCCGCCGTCCTCCAGCTCCGCGACCCCGACCTGCTGCTGTTCTCCGCCCCCGCCGACCCGGGCGGCGCCCGCGCCCTGATGACGATCCGCGCCTCCCGCGACGGCGGCACCACCTGGCGCCCGGCGTTCACCGTGGACGGACTGCCCGCCGCCTACTCCGACCTGGTCCGCGTCGACCCGCGCACGGTCGGGCTGCTGTACGAGACGGGCGACTTCGGCGCCTACGAGACGATCACCTTCCGCCGGGTGCCGGTACGGCGGCTGACCTGAACCGGTGCCCCGGCGGGCCCGGACGTAGAGTCGGGCCATGACCTCTACCGACAGCGCACAGAAGGCCCCCGCCAAGGACCCCTGGGACCTGCCCGACGTCTCCGGGTACACCGTCGGTGTGCTCGGCGGCACCGGACCGCAGGGCAAGGGCCTCGCCTACCGGCTGGCCCGGGCCGGCCAGAAGGTGATCATCGGTTCCCGCTCCGCCGACCGCGCCGGGTCCGCCGCGGCCGAACTCGGCCACGGCATCGAGGGCGCCGACAACGCCGAGGCCGCGCGCCGCAGCGACATCGTGATCGTGGCCGTACCGTGGGACGGCCACGGCGACATCCTGAAGGCGCTGCGCGCGGAACTGGCCGGCAAGCTCGTCGTGGACTGCGTCAACCCGCTCGGCTTCGACAAGAAGGGCGCCTACGCCCTCAAGCCCGAGGAGGGCAGCGCCGCCGAACAGGCCGCCGCCCTGCTGCCCGACTCGCGGGTCACCGCCGCCTTCCACCACCTGTCGGCCGTCCTGCTCCAGGACCCGGGGATCGAGAGCATCGACACGGACGTCATGGTGCTCGGCGAGGACCGCGCCGACGTGGAGATCGTGCAGGCGCTGGCCGGCCGCATCCCCGGCATGCGCGGCGTCTTCGCGGGCCGGCTGAGGAACGCGCACCAGGTGGAGTCGCTGGTCGCCAACCTGATCTCCGTCAACCGCCGGTACAAGGCGCACGCCGGGCTCCGCGTGACCGACGTGTGAGCGGCCGGGGGCCATGGGGGACACTGGTCGGCGAAGCAGTTCCGAGCAGTGTCCCCGACAGGAGCCCCCCGTCATGCCCCGCATCGCCCTCTACGCCCTCGTGGTCTGCGTCCTCGCCGTGGCCGCGGCCGTCGTCTCCTTCGTCCAGGGGAACTGGCTGGGGATCGTCTGGGTGCTGCTGGCGGGCCTGTCGTCCAACATGAGCTGGTACTACGTCAGGCGCGCCCGGACCGCCTCCGCCCGCGACACCTCCGTCACGGGTTGAACGAGCAGATCGCCGGGCCGTCCTCCCAGAAGCGGTACTGGGCGTCGCCGCAGTACTGCGAGAAGGTGTCCACGTCCAGCGCGCGCATGATCGCGTCGACCACGTCGAAGAACGCCTCGTTGACCGACGGCAGCCACAGCACCGCGAACACGAACAGCAGCCCGAACGGGGCGAACGGCTCCACCTGGCGCCTCACCTTGTACGACAGCCACGGCTCGATCACGCCGTAGCCGTCCAGCCCCGGCACCGGCAGGAAGTTCAGGATCGCCGCCGTCACCTGGAGCAGCGCCAGGAACGCCAGCGCGAACCGGAAGTCCGCGGGCACGCCGTCCAGGGCGCCCAGCCAGAACGGCGCCGTGCACACCGCGGCGAACAGCACGTTCGTCAGCGGGCCCGCCGCCGAGACCAGGCTGTGCCGCCAGCGGCCCCGGATCCGGCCGCGCTCGATGAACACCGCGCCGCCGGGCAGACCGATCCCGCCCATGATCACGAACACCACCGGGAGCACGATGCTCAGCAGCGCGTGCGTGTACTTCAGCGGGTTCAGCGTGAGATAGCCCTTCGCGCCGACCGTGATGTCCCCGCTGTGCAGGGCGGTGCGCGCGTGCGCGTACTCGTGCAGGCACAGGGAGACGATCCAGGCCGCCGTCACGAACAGGAACACCGCGACACCCGGCTGCTCGGCGAACCCGGTCCAGGTGGCCCAGCCGGTCACCGCCGTCACGGCCAGGATGCCGACGAACACGGGACTGACCTGCCGGTCGCCGGGGCGGGTGGTGGCGGTGGTCATGCATCGGCTCCTGGGGTGACGAGGGACACGGGAGGGGACTCCCGGAAGATCCGAGAGCATACGGGGAAAACGTCTCGCGGTCGCCGCCGGGTTCCTGGAAGGTGGGGGGATGGCACGGACGCGGGTGTTCTACGAGGACTGGCAGATGGAGTGCTGCGGGCGGCCGTTCGCGGTGGGCGACGAGGTGGTGTGGCCGCTGGCCGCCACGGGCGCGGACGCGGACGCAGACGGGCGGTACTACGGCGCCGAGGCGTGGGTGGAACTGCACGGCGACTCCTCCCGCCCGGTCACCGGCCGGGTCCGCGCCATCGAGCTGGTGTGCCAGGAGTTCGTGGTGCACACGGACCGGCGGGCCCGCGACCGCGCCGGCCGCGCCCTCGCCCCGGACGCGGGAGCCCGGGAGACGGTCCCCCTCCCGTCCCCGTACCGCTTCGAAGCGGTGCCCGGCGCGCACACCCTCCAGGCCGTCGACGGCTGCCCGAGATGGTTCCCGTCGGAGGAGCCCGGCCGGGGCCCGGGCCCCCACCGGGTGCGCCGCACGGTCGGCGCCCTCGTCACGCTGGAGACCACCGCCCCGGAATGATCGTCGACGCCCCCGGCCGCCGTGGGGGCGGCCCGTTGCCGGCCGCGGTGGCGGTGACCGCCCTCCGGGAGCGGTGACCGGCCCCACCCGTGGCCGCACCGGTGTCCGGCCGGACTCCCGCGGCGGGTGCCCGCCCAGCCGGTGGTGGGGAGTCCCGGTGGCTTCGCCGGGCCGCCGGCCGTCCGGACGGCCTCGCCGGGCCTGCCCGGTGGGTGCGCCGAAGTGGCCGGCCTGCCGCCGGCCGTCCCGGCGGTTCCGGCGGGCGCTTCCCGCGGACGGCGCGTCCCGCGTCCCGCCGGGCCTGCCCGGCGGGCGCCGAGTCCGCGGCCGGCCCCGGCGTCCTCCCGTTGCTGCCCGCTCCCGCCCCCCACCGGCGGTCACCGCCCGCATCCCCTACGGAGACAATGGACCCCGTGCGATATCGGCTGCTCGGCACCACCCAGGCGATCCGTCCCGACGGCACGGCCGTCCCGGTCGGCGGGGCGCGGCTGCGTGCCCTGCTCAGCGTGCTCGCCCTGCGGGCCGGCCGGACCGTGCCCGCGGCCGTGCTCGTGGACGAGGTGTGGGGCGCCGACCCGCCCGCCGACGCCCCCGGCGCCCTCCAGGCGCTCGTCGGCCGGCTGCGCCGCGTCATCGGCGCCGGGGCCGTCGCCTCCGCCGACGGCGGCTACCGGCTCACCGCCGCCCCCGACGACGTCGACCTCACCCGCTTCGACCGGCTCACCGGCGACGGCCTCGCCGCCCTCGCCGACGGCGACCCCGCCCGGGCCGCCGCCGCCCTCGACGAGGCCCTCGCCCTGTGGCACGGGCCCGCCGTGCCGGACCTGCCCGACCGCACCGCCGAGGCGGCCCGCTGGGAGACCCGCCGGCTCGACGCCCGGCGTGCCCGGCACGCCGCCGCCCTCGCCCTCGGCCGCGCCGCGCAGGCGCTGCCCGAACTGACCGCGCTGTGCGACGACCACCCGCTGGACGAGCCGCTCCAGGCGCTGCGGCTGCGCGCCCTGCGCGACACCGGCCGCCCCGCCCAGGCCCTCGCCGCCTACGAGGACGTGCGCCGGCTGCTCGCCGACCGGCTCGGCTCCGACCCCGGGCCCGAGCTGCGCGCCCTGCACACCGAACTGCTGCGCGCCGGGGAACCGCCCGCCCCGGCCGCCGGCGGACCCGGCAACCTGCCCGCCCGGCTCACCTCCTTCGTCGGCCGCGAAGCCGACCTGAAGGCCATCGCCGCCGACCTCGCCGGGGCCCGCCTGGTCACCCTGCTCGGACCCGGCGGCGCCGGGAAGACCCGGCTGTCCCAGGAGGCCGCCGAGGCGGTACGGCACACCGTCCGGGACGGGGTGTGGCTCGCCGAGCTGGCCCCCGTGGACGACCCGGACGCCGTGCCCCAGGCCGTGCTGACCGCCATCGGCGCCCGGGACACCGTGCTGCACGGCGCCGGCGTGGACGGCATGCGCGCGGTCGCCGAGCGGCACGACGACCCCCTCGAACGGCTCGTGGAGCACTGCGCCCGGCGCCGGATGCTGCTCGTCCTCGACAACTGCGAACACGTCGTGGACGCCGCCGCCCGGCTCACCGAGACGCTGCTGGCCCGCTGCCCGGAGCTGACCGTCCTCGCCACCAGCAGGGAACCCCTCGGCGTGCCCGGGGAGCTGGTGCGGCCCGTGGAGCCGCTGCCGGAGCCGGTCGCGCTGCGGCTGCTCGCCGAGCGCGGCGCGGCGGCCCGCCCCGGCTTCCGGGTGGACGACGACCCCGGGGCGTGCGCCGAGATCTGCCGCCGCCTGGACGGACTCCCGCTCGCCATCGAGCTGGCCGCGGCCCGGCTGCGCATGCTGACCCCCCGCCAGATAGCCGACCGGCTGGACGACCGGTTCCGGCTGCTCACCTCCGGCAGCCGCACCGTGCTGCCCCGCCAGCAGACCCTGAGGGCCGTCGTGGACTGGTCCTGGGACCTGCTGGACACCGGCGAACGGGACGTCCTCGCCCGGCTGTCGGTCTTCGCCGGCGGCTGCGACCTGGCCGCCGCCGAGGCCGTGTGCGGCCCGGCCGCGCTGGACGCCCTCGCCTCCCTGGTCGACAAGTCCCTGGTGGTCGCCGCCCCCGCGGGCGGCGGCATGCGCTACCGGCTGCTGGAGACCGTCGCCGAGTACGCCGCCGAACGGCTCGCCGAGGCCGGGCGGCGCACCGAGACCGAGCGCGCCCACCTGACGTACTACCGCGAACTCGCCCGCACCACGGACCCGTTGCTGCGCGGCCCCGGGCAGCTCGCCGCCATCGGCCGGTTCCAGCTGGAGTACGAGAACCTGCGCACCGCCCTCAGACACGCCGTCGCCCTCGACGACGAGCAGGAGGGACTGTGCCTGATCCACTCCCTGCTGTGGTTCTGGCAGATGCGCGACCAGCGCGTGGAGACCCGCGTCTGGTGCCGGGAGGTCATGGCCCTAGGCCCCGACCCGTTCGCCGAACCGACCCGCCCGGCCGCCCCCGTGTGGCAGCGCTGCACCGACACCCCGCCCCCGTACACCGGCGAGGCCCTCGCGGAGGCCCGGCGCGGCGTCCATCTGGCCCATCTGGCCTGCATGGACACCGAGATCGACGCCTGGCAGACCCCCGCGGCACAGGCCAAGCTGCGCACCGTCGCCCAGGTCTACGAACCCGGGCTGCCGCAGACCTGCCGGGTGCCGGGCCTGCTGTGGTTCTTCGCCGTGCTGCTGACCGGCGGCGTCGACCGGCTGCTCACCATCGTGGACGCCTGCGTGCGGACCTGCCGCACGACCCCGGGCTTCGAGTGGGAACTGGCCGACGTGCTGCACCTGCGCGCCAACTTCCTGGCCAACCGGGCCGCCTGGACGGGCGACGCCACCCGGGACGCCGACGAGTCGCTGGAGATCTTCCGCCGCCTCGGCGACGCCTGGGGCGCCACCGAGGCCCTGGCCGCCCGTGGCGAGGCCAACGAGCGCAAGGCCGCCTACGACAGGGCGGCGGCCGACTACCGGGCCGCCATCGAGCACGCCGAACGCCTCGGCGCCCGCGCCCAGACGGCCGTGCTGCGGGCCCGGCTCGGCGGCGTCCTGATGGAGTCGGGCGAGAGCGAGCGCGGCGAGCGGATGCTCCGGGACGTCGTCGCCGGCCAGGACGGCGGCCTGAACGAGGCGACGACGATGGCCCGGCTGCACCTGGCCGCCTGGCTCGCCCTGACCGACCGCACCGCCGAGGCGCGCGAACAGCTACGGGTGCTGCGCGAGGAGCTGCCCGTCGCGCGCTTCGTCATCTTCGACTCCCTGCTGACGTGCCAGGAGGCCCTGGTGGACGGCCTGGACCGGCGGACGGAGCCGGCCCTCGCCGGGGCCCGCAAGGCGCTGCGGCTCAGCGCCGAACCGCTGTCCCAGGCCCTCACCCCGCACCTGCACTCCGTCTGCCTCACCGCCGCCGCGATGGCCCTCGCCGACGGCGGCCGGGCCGTCGACGCCGCCCGCTGCCTCGGTGCCGCCCGGGCGCTGCTGCCGGCCGGCCATGTGGTGGCCGGCATGGAGCTGCGGATCCTCGACCTGACCGAGGCCCGGATCCGGGCCCGGCTGGACGAGCGGTCGTACGAGGCCGCGTACGCCGAGGGCGGTGGCCTCTCCCTCGCGGAGGCCACCGCCCTGGTCTGACCGGCGCGGCAGGTCAGCTCTTCGTGCGGAACTTGTGGATCGCCACCGGGGCCATCACCACGGTCAGCCCGACCGACCAGAGGACCGTCACCCACAGGGCGTGCGCGACCGGGCCGCCCTCCATCAGCCCGCGCGCGCAGTCGGCCAGCGCGGAGAGCGGGTTGTAGTCGGTGAACGCCTGGAGCCAGCCCGGCATCGACTGGGTCGGCGCGAAGATCGAGGAGCCGAACTGGAGCGGCATCAGCACCAGGAAGCCCATCGCCTGCACCGACTGGGCGTTCTTCATGATCACGCCGAGGGTCAGGAACACCCACATCAGCGCCGAGCCGAACAGCGCGGACAGCGCCACGGAGCCCAGCAGGCCGCTCCAGCTGCCGACGTCGTAGCCCACGAGCAGGGCGACCACCAGCAGCACCGCCGTCGCGAACAGCATCCGCATCAGCTCCACCGCGATCTTCGCGAAGAGCACCGAGCCGCGCCCGATGGGCAGCGAGCGGAAGCGGTCCATGACACCGGAGTTGAAGTCCTGGTTGAAGCCGGTGCCGACGCCCTGGGCCATGTTCATGCCCATCATGGCGAGCAGTCCGGGCACCACGTACTGGACGTACTGGTCCTGGCCGCCGCCCAGCGACTTGCCGATGGAGCCGCCGAAGACGTACACGAACAGCAGGGTGAAGACCACCGGGAACAGGATGGCGTCGAACATCGACTCCGGGTCCTGGCGGATCCACAGCAGATTGCGGCGGATCAGCGCGCCGGTGTGCCGCAGGTGGGCCCGCAGCGGGATCGGCGTGTCGGCCTTCGCGGCGGCCGGGGAGAGGGTGGCGGTGCTCATACGGCGACCTCCTGGCGGGCGGGCGCGGCGTCCTGCGGGGCACTGGCACGGTGGCCGGTGAGGGACAGGAACACCTCGTCCAGGCTGGGCAGTTCGGTGGTGATGGAGGACAGGGTGATGCCGCGCGCGGTGACCGCGCCGACCACGGCGGTCAGCTGCTCGTCGCTCAGGATCGGCACCAGCAGCGCCCCGGTCTCGGTGTCCACGGTGGTGGACGCCAGTCCGGTGATGCCCAGCTCGTCCAGCATGCCGGCGAGCGGGCGCAGCTGGAGCGGGTCGACCGGCCGCACCCGCAGGGTGCGCCCGCCGACGCGGGCCTTCAGCTCCTCGATGCCGCCCTTGGCGATGACCCGGCCCCGGTCCACCACGGTCAGCTCGGAGGCGAGCTGCTCGGCCTCCTCCATGTACTGGGTGGTGAGCAGCACGGTGACGCCGTCGCCGACCATCGCCTTGACCTCGTCCCACACCTCGTTGCGGGTGCGCGGGTCGAGACCGGTGGTCGGCTCGTCCAGGTACAGCACGGCCGGCCGGCCGATCATCGAGGCGGCCAGGTCCAGCCGGCGGCGCATGCCGCCGGAGTAGGTGCCGGCCGGGCGCCGGGCGGCCTCCGTCAGCGAGAACCGCTCCAGCAGCTCGTCGGCGCGGGCCCGGGCCTCCTTGCGGGACAGGTCCAGCAGCCGCCCGATCAGGTACAGGTTCTCCCAGCCCGGCAGCTTCTCGTCCACCGACGCGTACTGGCCGGTGAGGCCGATGACCCGGCGCAGCTGCCGGGGCTGGCGTACGACGTCGTAGCCGGCCACGGTGGCCTGCCCGGAGTCCGGGGTGATCAGGGTGGACAGGATGCGCACGAGGGTGGTCTTGCCGGCGCCGTTCGGCCCGAGCACACCCATCACGGTGCCCTCGCGCACGTCCAGGTCGACCCCGTCCAGCGCCTTGGTCTCGCCGTAGTGCTTGACCAGCCCCCGTACGGTCACGGCGGCACGTCCGCCGGCGGGGTTGTCGTCGATGCGTGTCATGGGGACGACAGTGCCAGGCCCCACCGACAAACCGCCGACAGAGCGCCGACAACGGCTGCCGGCGCCTGTCGGCGCGCGGGCGGGGCGCTACGACACCTGCCGGCTGCCGGCGCCGACGAGCTCGCCGCCGGCCAGGGTGCGGGTGCCCCGGACCACCGGGAAAGGGGGACGGCCCGCCGACGGGGGAAGATCGACGGGCCGTCCGGTGGTGCCGCGGTGGACTAGTGGACGGAGTGCTCCGCCGCCGGGAACGCGCCGCCGACCACGTCCTCGGCGAACGCCTTGGCCGCGCCGGTCATGACCTCGCGCAGGTCGGCGTACTTCTTGACGAACTTCGGCACCCGGCCGGAGGTCAGGCCGAGCATGTCGGTCCACACCAGGACCTGCGCGTCCGTCTCCGGACCCGCGCCGATGCCGACCGTCGGGATGTGCAGCACCCGGGTCACCTCGGCCGCCAGCTCGGCCGGCACCAGCTCCAGCACCACCGCGAACGCGCCGGCGTCCTGCACGGACTTCGCGTCCCGCAGCAGCTGCTGGGCCGCCTCCTCGCCGCGCCCCTGCACGCGGTAGCCCATCGCGTTGACGGACTGCGGGGTCAGCCCGATGTGCGCCATGACCGGGATGCCGGACTCCACCAGCAGCCGGATCTGCTCGTGCGAGCGCTCGCCGCCCTCCAGCTTGACCGCGCCGACCCCGGCCTCCTTCACCAGCCGGGTCGCCGAGCGCAGCGCCTGCACCGGGCCCTCCTGGTAGGAGCCGAAGGGCAGGTCGCCGACGATGAGGGCGCGCTGCGTGCCGCGCACCACGGCGGCCGACAGCACGGTCATCTCGTCGAGGGTGACGGGCACGGTGGTGTCGTACCCGAGGTGGCAGTTGCCCGCCGAGTCGCCGACCAGGATCACCGGGATCCCGGCCTCGTCGAAGACGGACGCGGTCATCGCGTCGTAGGCGGTGAGCATGGGCCACTTCTCGCCCCGCTCCTTGGCGAGGGCGATGTCGCGGACGGTGATGCGGCGCGTGCCCTTGCCCCCGTACAGCGCCTTGCTGCCGTCGGAGGGCTTCGTCTGGGCAGCCGAAAGCTGCGTCATTGCAACGGCTCCTTACGTCATCTCGAGGCGCCCTGACGGCGTCCCCGGACCGCCTCCATGGTGGCACCTCGTGCCGGGCGGGGCCAGGGGACCCCCCGTGATCCCTCGGGCCGCCCCGCCGCGTAAGGCGTTGGCAAAGAAAATAAGATACGAGACCGTTCCGTATCGAAATGATCGTAGGGTCGTACGCATGACAAGTCCCGTCCCTGCCGCCCGCATACCGGAGGCCGTGCACCGGCGCCGCTGGGCGATCCTCGGCGTGCTCATGCTGGCCCTGCTCATCGTCGTCCTCGACAACTCGATCCTGAACGTCGCGATCAAGACCATCGCGACCCCGGCGCCGACCGGTCTCGGCGCCACCCAGAGCGAGATCGAGTGGGCGATCAACTCCTACACCCTCGTCTTCGCCGGCCTGCTGTTCACCGCCGGACTCGTCGGCGACCGGCTCGGCCGCAAGAAGGTGCTGCTCGGCGGCACCCTGGTGTTCGGCATCGGCTCCGCGCTCGCCGCCGAGTCCGGCACGCCGAACCAGCTCATCGCCTACCGCGCGGTGATGGCCCTCGGCGCCGCCTTCGTGATGCCCGCCACCCTGGCCGTCCTGATGAACGTCTTCGAGCGCCACGAGCAGCCCAAGGCCATCGGCATCTGGGCCGGCGGCGTCGGCCTCGCCATCGCCATCGGCCCGATCACCGGCGGCGCGCTCCTCGACCACTTCTGGTGGGGCTCGGTCTTCCTGATCAACGTGCCCATCGTGATCGTCGCGCTGGTCCTGATGGCCTGGCTGGTGCCCGACTCCCGCGACCCCCGGCCCGGCCGCCTCGACCCCATCGGCGTCGTCCTGTCCGTCGTCGGCCTGATCCTGCTGGTCTACGGCATCATCAAGGGCGGCGAGCTGGCCGACTTCACCGACGCCAAGGTGCTCACGACCATCATCGCCGGCGTCGTCGTCCTGGCCGCCTTCGTCGTCTTCGAGAAGCGCACCGACCACCCCTCGCTGGACGTCGCCTACTTCAGGAACAAGGTCTTCTCGGCCGCCATGAGCGCCATCGCGCTGGTCTTCTTCGCGCTCATGGGCGTCACGTTCTTCGGCGTCTTCTACACCCAGAGCGTGCGCGGCTACTCGGCGCTGGAGTCCGGCCTGCTGATGCTGCCGCTCGCCGTCGCCCAGCTGCTCTTCGCGCCGCGCGCCCGGCTGGTGGTCGACCGGTTCGGCTACCGGGCCACCACCACCGGCGGCCTGCTGCTGATCGCCGCGACGCTGGCCGCGTTCGCCGGGTTCGAGGCCGACACCCCGATCTGGCTGCTGGAGGTCGTCTTCTTCCTCATGGGCACCGGCATGGCGCACATCATGACCCCGACCTCGGTCGTGATCATGCAGGCCCTGCCCCGGGAGAAGGCCGGCTCCGCCTCCGCGCTCAGCAACACCTTCCGCCAGGTCGGCGGCGCCCTCGGCATCGCCGTCCTCGGCTCGGTCCTCGCCACGTCCTACCGCAACGGCATCGAGGGCAAGCTCGGCGCGCTGCCGCCGAACCTGCGCGACAGCGCCGCCGAGTCCATCGAGGCCACCCTCGGCGTCGCCGAGAAGCTCGGCCCGCGGGGCGAGGCCCTCGTCACCCCGGCCAACGACGCGTTCCTGCACGCCATGCACGTCACCGCGCTGTGCGGCACGGGCGTCGCGCTGGTCGGCGCCGTGGTCACGGCCCTGTTCCTGCCGGGCCGGACGCCCACCGGACCGCAGGGCGAGAAGGAGCAGGAACTGGTCACCGCGATGGAGTGAGCCCCGCGACGGCCCGGCTCGGGAGCACGGCACCACGGGAGAGCGGAGGTCCCGGGGGGGGGGGGCGGGGGGGGGGGGGGGGGGGGGGGGGGGGGGGGGGGGGGGGGGGGGGGGGGGGGTGGGGGGGGTTTTTTCC
>NZ_JBVJOT010000036.1:0-83539 GCF_055583025.1 Streptomyces sp. NPDC104831 | reverse complement strand
AGAACCGTAGGGGGCAGCCATGGCTACCCCCATAACCCGAATGGCGCCGCCCCCCCCCCCCCCCCGGCACGTCGGGGGAGCGGAGCCGGTGTGGCGCCCGCGCTTTCCCGCGGCGCCGGGTCCGGCGCGGGGCGACGGGAAGCCCGGCCGGGCGCGGTGCGAGGGGGAACCGGGCCCGGGCGCGGTACCCGCGGCGGGTGCCGGGCCCGGCGCGGCGGGGGAGGGAGGCCGCTGCGGGACAATCGCCGCAGCACAGCGAGAGGACGGAACGACGTGACCCCTGCCGGCAGCCGACCGGGACCGGACGACGCACCCGCGCGGGGCCGCCCGCGCAGCGAAGCCGCGGAGCGCGCCATCCTGGACGGGGTGATGCGGCTCCTGGAGGAGGGCGTCCCGCTCGCCGAGCTGTCCATCGAGCGGATCGCCCGCACCGCCGGGGTCGGCAAGGCCACCATCTACCGCCGCTGGAGCGGCAAGGACGAACTGTTCATCGAGGTCGTCCGCGCGGCCGAGCCCCCCGAGCCCGACCTGCCCGGCACCTCCATGCGCGACGACCTCCTCGTCCTGCTGGAGAACCTGCGCCGGCGCGGACTGGCCAACCGCTCCTCGGTCCTGCTGCACAACGTGCACGTCCAGATGAAGTCCAACCCGAGGATCTGGGCCGCGTACCACGACAACGTCATAGAGCCCCGGCGCCGGCTCGTGCTCGACGTGCTGCGCCGCGGGCAGCGCAACGGCGAACTCCGCGCCGACGTCGACGTGGACCTGGCCAACGACCTGTTCGTCGGCCCCATCCTGGTCCGCTCCGTCATGCGCCCCGACGCCGACCTGTGCGAGGACCTGCCGGAGCGGATCGTCGACGCGATCCTGGCCGGCCTACGACCCGTCAGCACCACAGCCCTGTAGCACTCGTGTGCGCGTTTCGTCACAGATCCTGCCCGCCGGGGACCGGCCGGAACTCCCGCCCCCGCTTCACACGTCATCGTCTTCCGTACGGCCGTCACGGGACGGCGGGAACGGAGCCGATCATCCCCTAGGGTCGGGTGCTACGGGGGACGAACGGTGTGCACGGCAGGCAGTGAGGCAGACGGTATGGCGCAGCAGGCGTACACGACGGAGACGGCGGACGGCGGCTCGGGGCCCGAGCGACCGGGGTCCCGGCTCCGACGCCTCGCGCACCGGCTGATCGCCGGCTGGCGGGGCGACCCGGGCATCTGGCGCCGCGGCGCCGTCCTCGCCGCGCTGGCCCTGCTGCTCGCCCTGGTGATGCTGCTGCACGCGCACATCCCCAACGCGGTGGGCAACCTCGGCAGCCTCACCGAGACCTTCCTGCCCTGGCTCGGCCTCGCCCTCCCGGTGCTGCTGGTCCTCGGACTGCTGCGGAAGTCGGCGACCGCGCTGATCGCCCTCCTGCTGCCGGCGATCGTCTGGCTGAACCTCTTCGGCGGGCTGCTGGCCGACCGCACGGGCACCGGCGGCGATCTCACGGTGGCCACCCACAACGTCAACGCGGACAACCCCGACCCGGCCGCCACCGCCACCGACGTGGCCGCGTCCGGCGC
The DNA here is from genome assembly GCF_055583025.1 of Streptomyces sp. NPDC104831. Taxonomy (NCBI): domain Bacteria; kingdom Bacillati; phylum Actinomycetota; class Actinomycetes; order Kitasatosporales; family Streptomycetaceae; genus Streptomyces; species Streptomyces sp. NPDC104831. Next base: position 81,977 of record NZ_JBVJOT010000036.1, on the reverse strand, counting down.
CGACGTGCTGGCCCTGGAGGAACTGCCCGCCTCCGCCGTCCCCGTCTACGAGAAGGCGCTCGCGCCGGCGTACGGCCACCACGCGGTGGTCGGCACGGTCGGGCTGTGGAGCAAGTACCCGATGACCGACGTGCGCGCCGTCGACATCAAGCTCGGCTGGAAGCGGGCGATGCGCGCCACCGTCGCCACCCCCGAGGGCCCGGTCGCGGTCTACGTCGCCCACCTGCCCTCGGTCCGCGTGAAGATCGAGGCCGGGTTCACCGCGCGGCAGCGGGACAAGAGCGCGGACGCGCTCGGCGAGGCCATCGCCGACGAACCCCTGCCCCGGGTCGTCCTGCTCGGCGACCTCAACGGCACCATGAACGACCGCTCGCTCAACGCCGTCACCTCCCAGCTGCGCTCCACGCAGGGCGCGGCGGGCAGCGGCTTCGGCTTCAGCTGGCCGGCGTCGTTCCCGATGGCGCGCATCGACCAGATCATGGTCCGGGGCGCGGAGCCGGAGAGCAGCTGGACGCTGCCGCGCACCGACAGCGACCATCTCCCGGTGGCGGCCCGTGTGAAGCTGGACACAGGCTCGTAACCTGCCGGAATGCCGGACCCGAGAGCGTTTGTTCGACACGGGAACATACTGCGACACTCTTCGTTCCCCCTCTTCCGCTCTGAAAGGTCCCTCATGCCCCTGGCCCTGCTCGCCCTCGCCGTGGGCGCCTTCGGCATCGGCACGACCGAGTTCGTGATGATGGGCCTGCTGCCCGACGTCGCGGACGACCTGCACATCTCGATCCCCACCGCCGGGCACCTGGTCTCGGCGTACGCGCTGGGCGTCGTCATCGGCGCCCCGCTGCTGGCCGCGCTCACGGCCCGCATGTCCCGCCGTACGGTGCTGATCGCGCTGATGGCCCTGTTCGTGGCCGGCAACGCGCTGTCGGCGTTCGCCCCCGGCAACGCCTCGCTGCTGGCCGCCCGCTTCCTCAGCGGACTGCCGCACGGCGCCTTCTTCGGCGTCGGCGCGGTCGTCGCCACGGCGATGGTCCCGCCGGAGCGCAAGGCGCGCTCGGTGTCCCTGATGTTCCTCGGCCTGACCGTCGCCAACATCGCGGGCGTGCCCGCCGCCACCCTCATGGGCCAGCACCTGGGCTGGCGGGCGACCTTCCTCGCGGTCGGCGCGATCGGCCTGGCCGCGATCGCCTCCCTGGCGCTCCTGATCCCCCGCGACCACGCCCCCGCCCCCGCGGCGGGCCTGCGCGGCGAACTCGCGGCCCTGCGCTCGCTGCCGGTCTGGCTGGCCCTGGGGACGACGGTGGCGGGCTTCGGCGCGCTGTTCGCGGCCTACAGCTACGTCACCCCGATGCTGACGGACGCGGCGGGCTACGCGGAGACCAGCGTGACCCTGCTGCTGGCCCTGTTCGGCGTGGGCGCGACGGCGGGCAACCTGCTGGGCGGCCGGCTGGCGGACCACTCCCTGCGCGGCACCCTGTTCGGCGGGCTGGTCTCGCTGGTGCTGGTCCTGGCGCTGTTCCCGCTGCTGATGCGGGCGCAGTGGAGCGCGGCGCTGGCGGTGGCCCTGCTGGGCATGGCCGCGTTCGTCACCGGCTCCCCGCTCCAGCTGATGGTCATGGAGAAGGCGTCGGCGGCCCCGTCCCTCGCCTCCTCGGCCAACCAGGCGGCCTTCAACCTGGCGAACGCGGGCGGTGCCTGGCTGGGCGGCGCGGCCCTGGCGGCCGGCTTCGGCACGACGTCCCCGGCCCTGGCCGGCGCGCTGCTGGCGGTGCTGGGCCTCGGCGTGGCGGGGGCGGCGTGGGCGGTGGACCGCCGGTCCGCCCCGCACCCCGGCCGGGTGGTGGCCGCGCACCTGCCGGAGGAGTCCGGCGCGCTGCACCACTGACACGACCGGGCCCACCGGCACCACTGCCCCGGCCGAAAGCACCGGCCGGGGCAGTGACGGACGACAGGACCTAGCGCAGACGCTGGGCGACCGCCTTGACGAGGTCCGTCCGGGCGACGCGCAGGGCCCGGGCCTTCTTGCCCGCGGGGCCGGACTTCGCGTACCAGGGCAGTCCGAGCCGGCGCCACTTCGCGGCGGGAAGATCGCGCGGGGGCTGCGGCAGGGCCCACTTCCAGGGCCCGAGGTGCAGGTCCCCGCTCCACAGGCCGGCCGGGAGCTTGGTGACGGGGATCCGTACGGCGACCCGGCCGTCCCGGTCGACCACCGGGCGGACGGTGTACGTGTCGCCCTGGTCGCTGGCCAGCATGACCTTCAGCTCGCCCTCGGGGAACTCGGCCAGCGTGCAGCGGCCGGTGATCTCCAGCTCGGTGGGGGCGTCCGCGGCCCAGTGCACGTCGTCGAAGGCGAACCCGGACCGCACCCGGTGCTTCGTCTCGGCGAGGTCGAGGGTGAAGTTGCCGTAGGGGTTGGTGGTGTAGAGGGTGACGGCGCGCGGGCTGCCGTCGACGGTGACGATGCGCGTGGTCGCCTTGCCGGAGACGTCGTCGGCCCGCCTGCTGCCGATCCGCGCCTGCTTCGACACCCCCTGGGCGCCGATGATGAGGGAGATGTCCCACAGCCCGGCGTCCAGCGGCTTGCCGTCGGCGGCGGTGGCGACGTCGACGGTCGCCTCGAAGCCGGCGAGGTCGTACACGTACCGCCCGCAGTCCTCGTCGGCACCGGCGCCGGGCGAGGGGACGTGCTTGACGGGCAGCTCGTACTCGACCTGGGTGTTCCGCTCGCGCAGGAGGAGGTAGGTGCTGACGTCGCGGGTCTCGACGCGGTGCAGATAGGCGTGGCCGGCCAGGTGGAGCGTGGTGCCGCGCATCTCCGCCCGGGTGACGAGGTGGCGGACGCCGAGCTGGCCCGTCACGTCGTAGCAGGAGTCGGGGATGTTGCGCTCGGGGTCGCGCAGGAAGGGGTAGCGGGCGTAGGCCCTGCCCTGGACGACGAGGACGGGCGTGGACACCTTCGACTTGGCGAGCTGCCGCTCGAACTCGCCGAGTTCCAGCACCTCGTCGAGCATCCGGTGCCGGACCAGGTAGATGCGCAGCCGGGCCATGGCCGACAGGTGCTCGTTCATGCCCTCGTGCCAGAGCGGCTCGACGATCTCGGCGAACTGGTCGAGGATCTTCTGCTGGTCCTCGCGGGGCTCGCGCCGCAGGTGGTTGAGGAACGCCTCGACCTCGACGGTCAGGTGCCGGTGCGCCAGGTGGTCGCGGCCGGGGCCCGGCGGCACGTTCTCCAGGAGCACGTTGACCATGATCGGCAGGAAGCGCAGCCGGGGTTCCGTGCCCCGGGTGCGCTGGGTGATGTTGCCGCCGTCCTCGCGCAGGGAGCAGAACAGGCAGTCGTAGTCCGCGATCACCGAGACGCCCGAGGCGTGCAGGTACGCCAGGGCCACGAACTTCTGGTCCTCGCCGACGGGGAGCCCGGTCGGGAAGCGCAGGCTGTGCCGCTCCAGCAGGGAGCGGCGGTAGAGCTTCAGCGGGTTGAGGGCCCAGTAGACGCGGGAGTTGAAGACGTCGGTCTTCGGCTGGTTGCGCTTGAACATCGACTGGGGCAGCCGGCGGCCGCCGACGCCCACCATCTTGCCGAGGACGATGTCGGTGCCGTTCTCCTCGGCCATCGCCACCATGCGTTCGAGGGCTTCCGGGCCGATGTAGTCGTCGGCGTCCAGGATGAAGACGTACGTCCCCATGGCGTGGTCGAGACCGACGTTGCGCGGCGCGGAGGGGCCACCGGAGTTCTCCTGGTGGAAGACGCGCAGCAGGTCGGGGTAGAGCTGGCTCAGCCGGTCGAGCTCGGCGGCGGTGCCGTCGGTCGACCCGTCGTTGACGACGATGAGCTCCAGCCGCTCCTGTCCGATGCTCTGCTCGGCGACCGAGGTGATGCAACGTGTCAGATACGGCATCGCGTTGTACGCGGCGACAACGACGGAAACGGTGGGGCCGGGCATGTTTATGCGCTCCAAAGAACCGGTCAGCCCCATTCCATGGAGGGTTCTGTCATCTCTCATGGAGGCATTGCTTGCCTGGGGGAAGCTGCTAGGCGGCTGTGAACATATCATGGAATGTCGATGTACAGAAGATGAGATCCTGGTGAAACGGCGAGGGGCGAGAGGGCTTGCTTGACCAGCCGGAAGGCCGATTTGCCCCAGTATCTCCCTGAATCTTCAGCGGCTCGAATTCATGACCTTTCCCAAGGAAGTGAATTCCGGCTCAGTTTCTAGTCGCCGAGGAACCGAAGAGAGCTTCCCGGCGTCCGTGCACAGGCTTCCAGGAACTCGGCGAGATCGAGGAGGGCGGCTTCCTGGAAGGGGCTCGTGCACTTACCCACCAGGGCGGCCACCTCGGCGAGGGCGGCCTGCGCGTCCTGCTCGGTGAACCGGGTGTCCCGATAGGGATCGATCTGCGAGAGCCGCCCCCGACCGGCCGGGACCAGCGTTTCCAGGGCCAGGGCGAGCGAGTCTCCATGCCGGTGGGACCGCCGCGTCGTGCCCTGCGGGATGCGCAGCTCCAGCTCTATCCCCATGCGTCCCCCTCGGTAGGTCCTTCCCACTGTCTGAGCTGCCAAGGTAACCCGTGTTCCGGTGTGGGGCCGGCCACTGCTCCCGGGCGGCCCCACGGCGGCCTCTTCAACTCCTCAGCTCACACCACACCGTCTTGCCGTCGGGCCCCTGCACCACGCCCCAGCACTCGGCCAGCGCGTCGACGAGCGCCAGACCCCGCCCCGACTCCTCCGACTCCGTGGCGGAGAGGAGAACGGGCACCGCGCGCGGATCGGGATCGGTCACCTCGATGCGCGTACGGCCGTTGAGCGCCGCCGTACCGATGACGCGTACGGTCACCGGTGTGCCGTCGCCCACGTGGTCGATGACGTTGGTCAGCAACTCGGTGGCGCACAGACGCACGTCGTAACCGTGGTCGCGGAGCTGGTGACGCAGGTCCGGCGCGGCCTTCGGTGTCGCCGTCAGGTGGAACTCCAGCGACGTCATCATCGGTCCGCCGCCTTCCGCAGCACGGCGGCGAGGGCCTGCGCCGTGGTCGTGTTGCAGTTCCCGAGCGTGACGAGTCCGGGGCCGTACGTCCCGGCGAAGCTCGGCAGGTCCACCTGGAGGGACGGGAGCGTGATGCCGTGCAGGGCGAGTGCGGCGCGTAGTTCCTCTACGCGGAGGGCGACGGTGCAGGGTGCGGGGGAGTGGTCGGGCATGTGGGGGCGCAACCTTCTATGCGATGTGTGACGAACACCTCACAGAGTGTCGCCGTGCTCGCTACCGTGAAAGGGGTTTCGCGTTCGCGATCACGCCAGCGGAGGAGGACGAGCGATGGCTCGCGGCAAGGACATCGACGGTTCGATCAGCGTCCCCACCTTCTACGGCAAGGAGTTGCGGTGGAAGAGGGAGGCGGCGGGCTTGTCGCTGGAAGCGTTCCTTGAGGGCAGCTTCTACGGCAAGACCTACCTCAGCGACATCGAACACGGCGAGCGACGCATGCCACTCGACTTGGCTCGGCACGCGGACCGGGTCCTGGGCACGGACGGCTTCTTCGAGCGGCGTTGCGAGGACGTGCGGAAGGCGCGGAGGACCGGGCATGCGGCGTACTTCGAGAAGGTGCTGGAGGCGGAGAAACATGCCCTGACTATCGAGGAGTGGAGCCCAACCCTCTTTCCCGGGCTGCTTCAGACTCCGGCTTACGCGCGGGCCGTCATCCTGACAGGTCTCCCGCTGTCCTTGGACGCCGAAGTGGAGGAGAAGGTCAACGCCCGAATGGCGCGAGCCGACCTCTTCGAGGCGAACCACCACACCCCGGAGTACTGGGTGGTCCTGCACGAGTCGCTGATCACCGACCCGCTCTTGGGGCCCCGAGACATGAGCGCGCAGCTCGACCGCATTGCGGAGCTGGCGGACCGTCGCCGGATCACTCCGCAGATCGTTCCGTGGAAGGAGAAGGCGTATCCCTTGATGGCCGCCTCCATCATGACCATGACGTTTCCGGATGCCCCGCCGCTCGTGTACACCGAGGCGTCCTACACCGGTGACACCATCGATGATCCAGTCTTCGTGGAGCAGTACCGCAAGGCATACGATCGGCTCAGGGCCGTCGCGCTGTCACCAGACACGTCCCTCGCCATGATCAAGGCCGCGGCAGAGGATTTCCGAAATGGCAAGCAACCGGAACGACTTGAGTGAAGCTCTCTGGTTCAAGAGCAGCTACAGCAACGAAGACGGCGGCAACTGCGTCGAAGTGGCTGCCGACTTCCCTGGCGCAGCCCTCTGGCGCAAGTCGAGCTACAGCAATGAAAGCGGCGGCAACTGCGTGGAGGTCGCCGACAACATCCCCGGCCTCGTCCCCGTCCGCGACTCCAAGTTCCCCGACGGCCCGACCCTCACCCTCGCCGCCACCGCCTGGGCCCTCTTCATCGCCTCCCTCAAGTCGCAGTAACTGGTGACGCGGGCTCACGTGTCGCACACCGTGGTCGCGACGCTGCCGTCGGTAGTGTCTTGCCGTGATCTCCAAGGGACGGCACCAAGACGGCGATGTCGCGGCGGCTTTGGACCGGGCGAGGAGAGCGGGTTGCCAGGTGGTGCCGGACAAGAACGGGCATCGATGGGGGTGGGTGGTGTGCTGCTCGTGCGGAGCACGTCACATCGTCTCGGGCACCCCGAAGAATCCTGGCAACGAGGCAAAGCGTATTGACCGGTTCGTCCAGGGCCACCAGCACTGAAAGGGCCGTCGTCGTGTCCGAGTGGAGCTTCACCCTCCTGGTCAACCAACCCCTCACTCCCGAGCAAGCCGACGCCTTCGACCGCTGTGACGCCTTCGCGGACGGTTCGGTGTCCTACACGCTGGGCCCCGAGAACCCTGACGACTACCCGCACCGCCCGGACCCGGACACGCTGCGGGAGCTGTCGTGCGACATCGAGGCCCCGACGCTCCTGGACGCCGTCGCGCAGGTGGCACGCGACATCCGGCTCATCCCGGGGCTGCGGGCGGTCGGTGTGCGCTATGACGACACCGTGACGTTGGCGGAAGCGGCCCAGCGCTGTGGGCAGGAGCTGTCCGAGCCGGCCCGACGCCCCGGGTTCCCGGAGCCGGTAGCCGACCCCGGCGGGACGGAGTTCTACTCCTGGCGCGAGATCGCCGCATGGCTGACCCGCGCCGGTCACGTCGTGCCCGAAGAGCCCCGTGACCTGGTCGTCGCCGATCGTGCCCTGCGGCTCGCCGACGCGCTCGAAGGCGCTGATGTGTCACCGGGCACCCTGCGTGCCCTCGGGCTGCCGAGCGTCCGGTGACGTGAAGGGGGCGTGAGGCAGAACCCCACGCCCCCGGTCGGCGCGGCGACTCAGTGTCGCCGGAACGACTGCACGTACCCGTTCGCCGGTGAGCCGACGCCCGTCACGTCGTCGTAGCCCTTGACCGCCGACAGGGAGCTGTCCTTGCCGAGGGAGCGGGCGGAGTAGAGGAGGCCGTCCTTCGCGTCGAGGCCGTTGGCGAAGTCGACGCGGGCCACCGCGAGGCCGGAGCCCGTGGGGTTGTCCGTGACGTCGTGGTAGACGCCCCGCTCGCCGTACTTGGCGTAGATCGCCGGGTTGGCGAAGCCGAGGGGCGCACCGCCGCGGGCCTCCTGGGCCAGGGCCTGGACCGCCGCGATGACCGGCGCCGCCAGCGACGTGCCGCCGATGCGGTACTCGCTGTACTGCTCCGTGCCGTCCGGGAAGGTCTGCGTCTGGCCGACCAGGAACCCGGTGTTCGGGTCGGCGATGGCCGCGATGTCCGGGACCACCCGGTTGCCGGTGGCGTTGTTGGCCTTGGCCAGGGAGTCGGGGACGACGCCCTTCTGGTAGTACGGCTGCGGCACCGTCGCGCTGGTTCCGCCGCCCGCACCGGAGGTGAACGCGCCGGGGAAGTTCTGCCAGGTCTTGCCGTCGGCCGACAGCGACGCCTTCTCGGTGCCCCAGCCGGTCTCCCAGAGGTACTTCTCGCCCTTGCCGACCGCCAGCGAGGTGCCGCCGACCGCCGTCACCCACGCCGAGTTCGCCGGGGTGTCCACCTGCTTCGTCCCCGTGTTGGCGACCTCGTCGCCGTTGTCGCCGGAGGAGAAGTAGAAGCCGATGCCCTGCACCGCGCCGAGCTGGAAGACCTGGTCGTACGCGGCGGCGAGGTCCGGCGTCTGGTTGGCCTCGATGTCGCCCCAGGAGTTGGAGACGATGTCGGCCAGGTGGTTGTCGACGATCTTGCCGAGGGAGTCCAGCAGGTCGTCGTCGTAGCAGGAGGCCGCGCCGACGTACGTCACCTCGGCGTTCGGGGCCACCGCGTGGGCCGCCTCGACGTCGAGGGTCTCCTCGCCGTACCAGCCGGCCGCGCCGCACTCCTCGGTCTTGGTGTAGTTCTTCGGCAGGACCTGGTGGAGCTGGCCGGTCTTCCAGGCCGCGTCGCCGTTCTTCGCCGCGTAGGCGGCGGCGTCGTAGGCGATCGTCGGGGAGGCGTACGCGTCCGTGATCGCGATGCGGACCCCGCGGCCGGTGTACGTGCCCGCGCCGTACGCGGCGCGCAGCTGCTTGCCGGTGTAGCCCTTGACCGCGTACGGGATCTTGCCGCCGTAGGCGTCCGGGAGCGTCGTGGCGAGCTTCGATCCGTAGTACGACGAGAACGGGCCCGCGTTCTTGAACACCGCGTCCGGCGGGGGCAGCTGGTCGGCGTGGCGTGCCTTGTGCGGGGCGCTGTCCAGGCCGGTGACCGTGAGGACGGCGCCGTTCAGGGAGGCGGGGGCGGAGGCCGTCGCGGCCGGGGCGCGGTAGGTCTTCGAACCCTTGGCGAAGTCGTGCAGCTGGGTGCCGAACGCCTTCTCGGCGGCGGCCACGTCACCGGAGACGGCGACGTAGCGCGGGGTGACCTCGGTGACGGTCAGGCCGGCCGACGTCAGCCAGGAGGTGACGGCGGCGACCTGCGCCCTGGTGGCGCCGAAGCGGGCCTGGGCCTGCTTGGCGCCGAGATACTTGCCGTAGAGCGGGGAGGCGGGGTCGGACACCGCCTTGGCGTAGGCGGCGAGGCCGGCGGCGTCCCGGCCGGCCAGGTAGACGCGGGCCTTGACCCGGGCGCCGTCCGGGGTCGCGCCCCGGTCCGCCCGGGCCGTGGCCCACAGCGGCTTGGTGCCCTTCAGTGCGTCCCGTGCGGGACCGCCGGCGGCGTGCGCCGCCGGTATGCCCAGCGCCAGCGCGCCGGCGATCATCGGCAGTGTCGCTGCCAAGCTCACACCGGCGCGTATGGTGGCGCGGTCGGATCTCATAGAACCCCCTGCGATGCGGTTCGCATGCATGTAGTGGCTGGTGCGTCATGCGATCCGCGCCCGGTCCGCGGCGGTTCGGCCGCGCAATGGATCACACGCTGGGGGTCACTCTTGCGATGAACCGTTCATGCCAGGGGAACGTGGAAGTCAAGAGAAGCTCAAGCCGCGTTCAGGTCAGGCGATTTGGCCCCTTGTGTCACGAACGGGGCCGCGCGCCCCGCTCCTTGAGCATCCCCGCCATCAGCTCGATCTCCGACTGCTGCGCCTCGACCATGCCCTGCGCGAGCCGCTTCTCCGCCCCGACCGCGCACTTGTCGGCACAGCCCTCGGCCATGTGGATGCCGCCCTTGTGGTGGGCCGTCATCAGCTGGAGGTAGAGGACCTCCGCCTGCTTGCCGTTGAGCGACCGGAGCTTGGCCAGCTCGGTGTCGGTGGCCATCCCCGGCATCAGCGCGCCGTCCTCGCCCGGGGGCATGTCACCCATGCCCATCCAGGTCATCGGCGGATCGGCCGACACCTTCGGCAGCCCCCACAGGTCCAGCCAGCCCAGCATCATCCCGCGCTGGTTGGCCTGCGTCTGCGCGATGTCGTACGCGAGCCGCCGCACCTCCTCGTCCTTCGTGCGGTCCCGCACGATGTACGACATCTCGACGGCCTGCTGGTGGTGGACGGCCATGTCCCGGGCGAAGCCCGCGTCGGCGGACCCGGCGTCCGGCGTCCGCGGGCCGTCGCCGTCCTGGGCGACGGCGTAGGTGACCGCGCCGGCCGCGACGAGCACCGCCGCGGCGGTCCCGGCGACCCAGCCGAGGGAACGCCGGCTCACTTCATGACCCCGCCGGTGCACGAGGCGCCCGGCTCGGGCGTCTGCTTGCCCTGGACGTACTCGGCGAAGAACTTGTCCACTTCCGGGTCCTTGGCGCTCTTGACCGCCACCTGGTGGCCCCAGGCCGACAGCAGCAGCGGGGCGTCCTGCTTCTCGTACGGGCTGATCAGCGAGTACGGCGTGTTCTTCACCTTCGCCGCGAGCGCGTCGACGTCCGCCTTCGGCGCCTTGTCGGTGTACGTCACCCAGACCGCGCCGTGCTCCAGCGAGTGCACGGCGTTCTCCTCCGGCACCGGCGCGGTGTAGACGTCGCCGTTGCAGTTCAGCCAGACCGGGTTGTGGTTGCCGCCGACCGGCGGGTGCATCGGGTACGACACCTTGGTCGTCACGTGCGTCCGGGCCAGCTTGCCCGACCAGGTCCGCACCCCGTCCTTGCCGGTGGTGAAGTGCCCGGAGTCGCCGGAGCCCTTCGCGTCACCGCTCGCGGTGGAGTCCTTGTCGCCGGACTGGGAGTTCACGAGCACCACGCCGCCGACCACGAGCCCGGCGACGACCACCACGCTGGCGGCGATGACGAGGATCCGGTTGCGGCGTTCCCGGGCACGCTCGGCGCGCCGCATCTCGTCTATGCGCGCCTTGCGCGCCGCGGTGCTGTTGTTCTTGCCGGAGCCCATGAGACGTGTCCTTCTGGAGGGGAGCGGGTGGGGACGGTGGGGCTCGCTGATCGTAATGCGGAAAGGGCCGACTTCCGTAGGGACCGCACAGCACACGGATGATTTGGCGCCAGGATGCGCGTTGCCTACGCTCGCGGTATGCGGCTGTTGCGCTCCACCGACCTGGCCCTGCGCGTCCTGATGCGACTCGCGGTCGCCGCCGGCGCCACCCCCACCACGCGTCAGGTCGCCGCCGACATGGAGGTGCCCTACACGCATGCCGCGAAGGTGGTCGCCGAACTCCAGCACCTCGGCCTGGTCGACGCGCGCCGGGGACGGGGCGGCGGGCTGGCGCTGACGGAGAAGGGGCGCACGGCGTCCGTGGGCGCGGTGGTGCGCACCTTCGAGGGCGAGGGCGACGTGGTGGACTGCGAGGGCACGCCGGGCTGCCCGCTGCGCTCCGGCTGCCGGCTGCGGGGCGCGCTGCGACGGGCCCAGGAGGCGTTCTTCGCCACCCTGGACCCGGTCACGCTCTCCGACATCGTCACCGACCCGACCGGCCCCCTGCTGCTCGGCATCTCCCGCGGGCCGGCGGGCGGGGACTGAGCCGGTCCCCGGCGGTCGGGTTCAGTAGCGTTGTGCCTTGGCGAGAACAGGCGTCAGACGCGGCTCGGGCGGCTGGTGGCTGAAGACGATCGGCTCTTCCCTGCTGCCCGACTCGAGCCCCTCCGCGCCGGTGTACCGGGTCTCGACGACCTTGCCGTCCGCGTTCTTGAAGTCGACCTGTACGGCGTACGACGCCGGGCCGTCCGTCTTGTTGGTGATGGCGACCCGGACGGCGAGCACGCCCCCGGTCTCCGCCCGGGGGATCCCCGTCATGCCCACCTCGGCGAGGGCGTTGCCGCGGCCGTCGACCTTCTTCAGTTCCCTCTCCGCCGCGGCGCTCCTGCGCCGGGTCTCGGCCTCCACCGACGCCTCGAACTCCGAGGCGCGCGCCGAGGCCGACGAGGCCGCCGCGGAGGCCGAGGCCCGGGCCGAGCCGATGGCCGCGGACGCCGAGGACGCCAGGGCCGACGGCAGTTCTCCGCTGAAGGATGAGGCGTTCGGCGTACGGGGAGTGCCGGTACGGGGTGAGGAGCCGGTGTCCTGACCGCCGCCGCAGCCGGTGAGCGCGCCGGCGAGCAGGACGCCGCCGAGGGCGCCTCCCGCGGCGATCCGGCGCGCGCTCCCGGCGGGGCCGGCGAGTCGTCGTGTGGGCATGGTGCCGTCCAGGGGGTGGGGGGTGTCGTGCCCTCATGGTCGGCGAGGCACCTGCCGGGTGCTACTCGAACGGTCCGGCGGGCCGGCCGCCGGGGCCGCGCGTCCACACGTGCGGACGCGCGGAAGGTGCCGGGGACCACCCGGTGCCGCACAGTGGTGGCATCCGCTCCCCGGCCCCCGGGGGACGGCAGGCCGCAGTCCCGCCGCCGGCCCCGGCGGCCGGTCGGGGCTCGGCTAGCCCTGGGCCAGCCACAGGTCGGGGCCGAACACCTCGTAGTGGATGTCGGCCGGGGCCACGCCCTTCTCGATCAGCCCGGCGCGGACGGCGCGCATGAAGGGCAGCGGGCCGCACAGGTACGCGCGCGTGCCGGGCCGTACGGCGATGTCCGCCAGGTCGACCAGGCCGGTGCGGGTGCCGGGCTCGGCGTCCCGCTCGTAGAAGAAGTGCACCTCGGCGTCGGCCAGCTTTCCGGCGTAGGCCGTGTGGTCGGCGCGCAGGGCGTGGTCGGCGGGGGAGCGGTCGCCGTGCACGACGGTGACCGGGCCGCGGTGGCCGCGGGCGGCGAGGTCGGCCAGCATCGCGATCATCGGGGTCACGCCGATGCCCGCCGAGGCGAGCAGCACCGGGGCGGCGTCACCGGCGTCCAGGACGAGGTCGCCGTACGGCTCGGACAGCTCCAGGACGTCACCGGGCCGCACGCGCGCGTGCAGGTGGGCGGAGACCTCGCCGTCGGGGGCCGTGCCGCCGTGCACCCGCTTGACGCTGAACTGGCGCACCGACTCGGCCGGCGCGCCGGTCAGGCTGTACTGGCGGATCTGCCGGGCGCCGTCGGGCAGGGTGACGCCGACGGAGACGTACTGGCCGGCGCGGAAGGGCGTCACCGGGCCGCCGTCCGCCGGGCGCAGCCGGAAGGTGGCGACGTCCGCGGTCTCCTCGATCCGCTCGACCACCTCCCAGCGGCGCGGGCCCGGGCCGCCGCTCTCCTCGTAGAGCCGCTTCTCGATCGCGACGAGCGCGTTGGCCATCAGCCAGTAGACCTCGTCCCAGGCGGCGGCGACCTCGGGGGTCACGGCCTCGCCGAGGATCTCGGCGATCGCGGCGAAGAGGTGCTCGTGGACGACCTGGTACTGCTCGGGCGCCACGCCCAGCGAGGCGTGCTTGTGGGCGATGCGGGCGAGCAGGGCGTCCGGCCGCCGGTCGGGGTGGGCGACCAGGTGCGTGGCGAAGGCGGCGATGGAGTCGGCGAGGGCCTGCCGCTGGGTGCCGGCGGCCTGGTTGCCGCGGTTGAACAGGTCCCGCAGCAGCTCGGGGTGGGCGGCGAAGAGGCGGTCGTAGAACCGCTCGGTGATCTCGCCGATGGCCGCGCCGACGGCGGGCAGGGTGGCGCGGACGGTGGCTGCGGACTGTTCGGTCAGCATCGGGACTCCTCGGAGAACTCGGCTGATCATCACGGTAGGAAAATTGGCATCTGAGATGCAAATTAAAGGGGCGTGGTGTCGGTCACGGGGGAAGCGGACCGGCCGTTACGGATACCGGTGCGAACAGGCAAGATGGGCGAGAGCGCAGTACATCCGCCGTACGGGAGGCGTTCAGCACGTGGACGCATCCGCGATCAAGGTCCGCAACGCGCGCGAAACGGTGTTGTGGTGGGATGCTCAGGTGCCCGACCGCCTCCCGCGGTATGGGGGACAGGCGGCCTGACCAGCAAGGATGGGGAAGCGGAAGATGGACAAGCAGCAGGAGTTCGTGCTCCGGACGTTGGAGGAGCGCGACATCCGGTTCGTACGCCTGTGGTTCACGGACGTGCTGGGCTTCCTCAAGTCCGTCGCCGTGGCCCCCGCCGAACTGGAGCAGGCCTTCGACGAGGGCATCGGCTTCGACGGCTCCGCCATCGAGGGCTTCGCCCGGGTCTACGAGTCCGACATGATCGCCAAGCCGGACCCGTCCACCTTCCAGGTGCTGCCGTGGCGCGCGGAGACCCCCGGCACGGCCCGCATGTTCTGCGACATCCTCATGCCGGACGGCTCCCCGTCCTTCGCCGACCCGCGCTACGTCCTCAAGCGCGCCCTCGCCCGCACCTCCGACCTGGGCTTCACCTTCTACACCCACCCGGAGATCGAGTTCTTCCTGCTGAAGGACCGCCCGCTGGACGGCTCCCGCCCCACCCCGGCCGACAACTCGGGCTACTTCGACCACACCCCGACCAACGTCGGCATGGACTTCCGCCGCCAGGCGATCACGATGCTGGAGTCGATGGGCATCTCGGTGGAGTTCTCCCACCACGAGGGAGCGCCCGGCCAGCAGGAGATCGACCTGCGCTACGCCGACGCGCTGTCCACCGCCGACAACATCATGACCTTCCGGCTGGTCATGAAGCAGGTGGCGCTGGAGCAGGGGGTGCAGGCGACGTTCATGCCGAAGCCGTTCTCCGAGCACCCGGGCTCCGGCATGCACACCCACCTGTCGCTCTTCGAGGGCGACCGGAACGCGTTCTACGAATCCGGCGCCGAGTACCAGCTCTCCAAGGTCGGCCGCTCCTTCATCGCGGGCCTGCTGAAGCACGCCGCCGAGATCTCCGCGGTCACCAACCAGTGGGTGAACTCCTACAAGCGCATCTGGGGCGGCTCGGAGCGCACGGCGGGCGCCGGCGGCGAGGCCCCGTCCTACATCTGCTGGGGCCACAACAACCGCAGCGCCCTGGTCCGCGTCCCGATGTACAAGCCCGGCAAGACCGGCTCCGCCCGGGTGGAGGTCCGCTCCCTGGACTCCGGTGCGAACCCCTACCTGGCCTACGCCGTTCTCCTCGCCGCCGGCCTCAAGGGCATCGAGGAGGGCTACGAACTCCCGCCGGGCGCCGAGGACGACGTCTGGGCCCTCTCCAACGCCGAGCGCCGCGCGATGGGCATCGAGCCCCTGCCGCAGAACCTCGGCGAGGCCCTGACCCTCATGGAGAGCAGCGACCTGGTCGCCGAAACCCTCGGCGAACACGTCTTCGATTTCTTCCTGCGCAACAAGCGCCAGGAGTGGGAGGAGTACCGCAGCGAGGTCACGGCCTTCGAACTGCGGAAGAACCTGCCGGTGCTGTGACGTCCGGACGTGCGGGGGGCCGGCGTTCGCGAACCGCCGGCCCCCGTACGCGTCACTCCCGCCGCAGGCACTCGATCTCGTAGTCCCCCGTGTCCTCGTCGATCGTCACGCCGTGGGTCTCGCTGCGGAAGCCCGGGAAGCGGCGGTCGAAGGTTTCGAGGGCGGTGAGGTAGCGCAGGAGGGGGCCGTCGGGGGTGCCCGTGGACTCGCCGGGCATGAGGACCGGGATGCCGGGCGGGGTCACCGTGACCATCGCCGCCGCCACCCGGTGCGCCGCGTCGGCGATGCGCACGCGCTCCGTGCCGCCCCGCACCAGCCGCTGGTAGCAGTACTGCGGCGGGTGCACCGGCTCCGGCAGCTCCCGGAACGCGGTGTCCAGCAGTTCCACCAGGCGGGCCGAGCGCAACTCGTCGTGCATCTCCTGGCACAGCTGCCGCAGGGTCGTCCCCGAGTAGCGGCGCGGATGCTCGGCGACCACCTCGGGCAGCACCCGGTCCAGCGGGGCGTCGGAGTCGTAGAGGGCCTTGAAGTCCATCAGGGCGTCCAGCAGCGTGCCCCACTTGCCCTTCGTGATGCCCATGGAGAACAGGATCAGCGTGGTGTAGCTGTCGGTCTTCTCGACCACGATGTTCCGGGTGGCCAGGTACGCCGTGAGCACCCGCGCCGGGATGCCCTCCTCGGCCATCTCGCCGGTCGCGCCGATCCCCGGACAGGTGAGCGTGACCTTGACCGGGTCCAGCATGCAGTGGCCCTCGGTCAGGTCGGGGAAGCCGTGCCAGGCCGCGCCCGGCTCCAGCAGCCAGCAGGACTGCTCCCGGCCCAGCAGCTCCGGCGGGGCCTCGTCGAAGGCCAGCCGCTCGCCCGTCGCCGGGTCGGTGACCTCCACCGGCTGCCAGACGCCGAAGAACCACGGCGGCCGGTCCCCGGCGCTCGCCACCCGCCGCCCCAGCCGCACCATCTCCTGCCGGAACCGGATCGCCTCGGTGACCGCCTCGTCCACCAGCCACTCGCCCTGCGACCCGTCCATCATCGCCGTCGCCACGTCCAGCGAGGCGATCATCGGGTAGAGCGGGGAGGTGGTGCCGTGCATCATCAGGACCTCGTTGAACCGGTCGTGCTCCACCGGGGCCCGGGGCGCCGGCCGCACGTGAACCATCGCCGACTGCGACAGCGCGGCCAGCAGCTTGTGCGTGGACTGGGTGGCGAACACCGTCGGCCGGTCCGGGCCGGGGAAGGACGCCTCGTCCACCGACATGCCGTACCGGCCCGCGTACAGCGGGTGGAAGCGGGCGTAGGCGAACCACGCCTCGTCGAAGTGCACCCGGGGCGTGCTGGCCGCGAGCGCCTTCGCGGCCGGTACGGCGTCGTAACTCAGGCCGTCGTAAGTCGAGTTGGTGAACACCACGTACTGGGGATCGCGGGAGGCGGCGCCCTCGGCGAGGGGGTGCGCGGCGATCCGGGCCGCGATCGAGTCCGCCGCCAGCTCGGCCGGGGGCAGCGGCCCGGCCAGGCCGTAGCCGTTGCGGGTCGGGATGAGGTAGACCGGCCGGGCGCCGGAGACCACCAGCCCGTGCAGCACCGACTTGTGGCAGTTGCGGTCCACCAGCGCCAGCTCGTCCCGGGTGACGCTGAAGTGGCCCACCAGGCGGTTGCAGGTGGAGTCGCCGTGCAGCACGAAGTAGGTGAGGTCGGAGCCGAAGACGCGGGCCGCGTTGCGCTCGGCCTCGCCGATGGGCCCGGTGTGCTCGAACAGCGAGCCCAGCTCCTCCACCGAGATCGACAGGTCGGAGCGCAGCAGCCGCTCGCCGAAGTAGTCGTGGAAGGCGCGCCCCGCGGGCGACTTCAGGAAGGCGACGCCCCCGGAGTGGGCCGGGGTGTGCCAGGAGTACTCGTGCGCGTCGTGGAAGTGGCGCAGCGCCCGGAAGAACGGCGGCAGCACGTCCTCCCGGTAGCCGCGGGCGGCGCTGGTGACGCGGCCCGCGATGAACCCGGGGGTGTCCTCCAGGGGCCAGACGTACCCGACGACCGTCTCCGACACCCACAGCGGCAGTTCCTGCATGCCCTCCTCGGCGGCCATGACCAGGAACACCGGCAGATCCCGGTAGCGCCGCCCGATCCGGCGCAGTACGGCGGCCCCGCCCGGGTCCCCGTCGACGGTGCCGGCCGGCCCGGCGAGCGCCGCCCCGGGGCCGTCGCCCGCCCGCGCGCCCCCGGGCAGGTCCCAGGCGACGAGGGCCGCCGCCAGTCCCGCCTCGGTGCGCAGCACCGCGTCGGCGTCCTCGGCGGTGACGGCCCAGCGCACCCCGAAGCCGTCCGCCTCCACCGCCTCCCGGATCTTCCGCAACTGCTCGGCGCCGGCGCTCTCCGCTCGCGGGTGCTCCGGCACCGCCACCAGGATCCTGCTCTCGCTCATCTGGTGCCCTGCCCTCTCCCGGCGGCCGCCCGGCCGCCGCCGCGGAAAGTCTCCGGGGCGGCCCGCCGGGCGGCCGGGCGGCGGCGACGGCAGATCACCTCGATGGCGCACAACCCCGCCCCCGCGCCGACGCGGGCGCGCGGCTATCCGAGGTACGCCGGCGACACGGCGGCCCGGCTGATCGCGCGTGCCCGGCCCGAACCGTCCGCCGGGACCTCGTACAGGTCGGCGCCGTAGTCGCCGGGCAGGGCGTACACGAGCGTGCGCGCGTCGCGCCACACCGCCTGGTCGTCGACGCTGCGCGGCTCGGCGAGCGCCGTCTCGCGCATCGTCCGCAGATCGAGGACGTACAGCCGCCACGGCGCGTCCTTCGGCAGCCCCGCCACCCGCTTCTTGTACGCGACCCGGGTGCCGTCCGGCGACAGCGACGGGCACTCGACGTTGGCGTGCAGGGTGGTGACCGTACGCGCGCGCAGGTCGCCGCGGACCAGGTACGTGCGGCCCTTCGTCGCCAGCGTGGCGTAGAACGTACGGTCGTCGTCCGCGAACGTCACCCCCCAGAAGTTGACGTCCGCCGCCCGGTAGGCGCGCCCGTCCTTGACGATGCGGAACGCCTCCAGCGAGGGGATCAGCTCCCCGCTGCGGGTGTCCACGACCGCCGTCCGCGTGGAGAAGTCCGTCCCGGCGTACGAGTCGCCGCCCACGAACGCCGTCCAGGCGGCGAAGTGCCCGGTGGGGGAGACCCGGGCGCGGGAGGGGATGCCGGGCACGTCGTAGCGGTCCCGGACGCGCAGGCCGGCGTCCAGGACCAGCGCGCGGTAGGTGTCCGACACGGGTCCGTGCACGGCCTGGAGGCACACCCCGGTGCCCGCGGCGGCGTGGAACCGCAGGCACTTCAGCCCGGCGGCGGTGCGCGGGCCGTCCGGATCCCCGGCCGGGACGGTCGTCAGCTCGTCCCGGTGCGGCCCCCACGCCAGGTTCCGGAACACCAGCCGCCCGACGGCGCGCAGCGACACCTCGCCGGACGTGACGCGCGGCCCGCCCGCCTGGACGTGGTCCCGGCGCTCCGCCCGCGCGGAGGCGTGCAGTACGGCGGCCAGAGCGACCGCCGCGAGCACGGCGACGGCCGCGACGAGGACCAGCACCCGGTTGCGTACGCTCACGCGCCCACCACCGCCCTCGGACGCAGCGTCAGGGCGAACGCCACGCACCCCGCGAGCGCCGCCGCCGCCCCGGCCAGCGCCGCCCGGTCGCCCCACACCGTCCAGGCCGCGCCGAACAGCAGCGAGCAGGCGAACCGGGTCAGCGCCTGCCCGGTCTGTACGACGGCCAGTCCGGAGGAGCGCAGCCCCTCCGGCACGCTGTCGGAGGCGGCGGCCATCAGCACCCCGTCGGTGGCCGCGTAGAAGCAGCCGTGCAGGGCGAGCACCAGCCAGGGCAGCGCCGTGCCGTGCCAGGAGCCGAGCAGCAGCCCGTACCCGGCGAGCAGGGCGCCGTGCCCGGCGAGGAAGACCGTCCAGCGCCCCACCCGGTCCGCGAGCCGGCCGAGCGGCATCGCGAGCAGCAGGAACGCGGCGGCCGTGCCCAGCGGCAGCAGCGCGAACCAGCGGTCGGGCACCCCGAGCCGGCGCTGGAGCAGCAGGTACACGAAGGAGTCGCTGACCGTGGCGAGGCCCAGCAGCATCGCGCACACGGTGATCCGGCGCAGGTCGCGGCGGCGCAGCAGGGCGAACGCGGCCCGCAGCGTCGGCCGCCGGCCCGCCGGGGCCGCGCCCCGGGCGCCCGGCACGAACAGCACCAGCACCAGGACGCCCAGCACGGCGACGCAGAAGCTGACGGTGAACACCGCGTCGTACCCGTCCACGGTGGCCCGCAGGATCAGGAACGCCGCCAGCGGGCCGAGCAGCGCCCCGGCGGTGTCCATCGCCCGGTGCACCCCGAAGGCCCGGCCGCGCGTCGCGGGTGTGCTGGACAGCGAGATCAGCGCGTCCCTGGGCGCCGTCCGCAGCCCCTTCCCGGTCCGGTCGGCGGCGAGCACGATCCCGATCGGGGTCAGCGAGTGCGCCACCAGCAGCAGCGGCTTGCACACGGCCGAGATGCCGTAGCCCAGCCCGGCGACCCACTTGTGGCGCCCGCCGCCCCGGTCGGCGAAGTGCCCGCCGACCAGCCGGACGAGCGCCGAGAACCCGTTGTACACGCCGTCCAGCAGGCCGAACCCCAACGGTGACAGTCCCAGCGCGGTCACCAGGTACAACGGCAGCACCGCGGTCACCATCTCCGACGAGACGTCGGTGACCAGGCTGACCGTCCCGAGCGCGAGCACGGTCGGCGCGAGGCCCGCACGGCGCCGCCCGGCCGGGGGCCGGACGGCGTCATGAGCGGACGTACTGGCACGGCTGTCCGCTACGTACACGTCAGGACGCCCAGATGCCGGTGATGTCCTTGGCGGAGGCCGCGTTGCCCGCGTGCGTGCCCAGCCCCTGCGTGTCCTCCAGGGTGCGCAGCAGGTCGTAGTGGTTGTACGTGGTGTCGGAGGAGGACCCGGCGGCGACGGGCTGCCCGTAGAACACCGTGGGGATCCGGTTCCCGCTCAGCCGGTTGTCCTCGTCGAACGTGACGACGAGCAGGCTGTTGTGGGTCTTGGCCCAGGTCGCGTACGCGCCCAGCTTGTTCTTCAGCCAGGTGTCGCCGGTGGACACCGAGCAGTCGTGCATGTCGCTGCACAGGTTCGGCACCACGAAGGACAGCTGGGGCAGCGTCGAGTAGTCGGTGGGGAACTGCGCGAACGTCCTGGCGCTGGACGTGGGCACGTTGGAGAACCCGAACCACGGGTTGTGCTTGCGCGCGTAGTCACCGCTGCTGCACGTCGTCGACCCCTGGCTCGGCAGGGTCTCGTTGTAGCTGGCCCAGCTGCGCCCGGCGGCGATCATCTCGGACGCGAGGTTGGGCGCCTTCGAGAAGCCCGGGGTGTAGCAGCTGTCGTCGGTGATCCCCTGGGTGGACCCGGAGAACATCGCGAAGTAGTTCGGCTGGCTCGGGTGGGTCTCGGCGTACGACTGGGTGAGATTGGCACCGCCCGCCTTCAGCGAGTTGAGGTACGGCGCGCTGGACGACCCGATGACCTGGCTGTACGCGTGGTTCTCGAAGACCACGACGACGACGTGGTCCGGACTGGGCACGACGCCCGCGGCGTGCGCGGACTCCTGGCCGAGCCCGGTCCACAGCCCGACCGCGGCCGCGGCGAGGGCCGCCGCGGCGGCCACCGCGGCACGGGCACGGCGGTACACGGAACTGCCGGACACATCAACCTCCGGAAATGGATGGACGGCTGGCGGTGCGGACAGAGCATGCACACGCCAACACTCTCGCGCCCCACGCGGGCCAACCTCGTGGGTGAAGACCGGATGAACGCCGGGTACCCCCGCCCCCATGGCGGACATCCTCATCGGCACCTGCGGCTGGACCGACCCCCACCTGCTCAGCAGCGGCTGGTACCCACCGGGCCACCGCGACCCCGAAAAACGCCTGCGCCACTACGCGACCCGCTTCCCGCTGGTGGAATCGGACTCCCCGTACTACGCCCTGCCCTCCGCCCGGACCACCACCCACTGGGCGGAGCGCACACCCCCGGGCTTCCGCTTCGACGTCAAGGCGTTCTCCTTCCTCACCGGCCACCCCACCCGCCCCGCGGCCCTCCCCCCGGACCTGCGCACCCACCGCCGCGACGAGGCCCTGCGCACGGAGATCTGGAACCGCTACGCCGAGGCCCTGGCCCCCCTCCTCCACTCCGGCCGCCTCGGCACCCTCCTCTTCCAGTACCCGGCCTCCCTCCACCCCGGCCCCGAGGCCGAGACCTTCATCCGCACCGCCCGCGAACGCGCCCAGGGCTGGCCGTTCGCGGTGGAGTTCCGCGACCCCGCCTGGTGGCACCCCGGCCACGCGGACCGCACGGCCGCCTTCCTCCGGGACCTGAACGCCACGGCGGTCGCGACGGACACCCCCGAGGACCGGCACCCCGTCCCCGTCACCACCCCCCGCCTGGCCGTCGTCCGCTTCCACGGCCGCAGCCCCCACTGGCGCACCGGCACCAAGGAAGAGCGCTTCCGCCACACCTACACCGAGCGGGAACTCACCGAGTGGCTCCCGCGCATCCGCACCCTGGCGGAGGCATCGACCGAGCTGCACCTGCTCTTCAACAACTGCTGCGGGGACGCGGCCCCGAGGGCGGCCGAGACGATGCGCGAGCTGCTGCTCGCCGGTGGGCTCCCGCACCAGAGGGGGGCGACGGAGGACACCCCGACGGGTCCGTAGGGGAAGCGCCGCGGCCGGGCGGCCGTACCCGGCGCGGGAACGGGGGAGGGACGCACCGCGGTACCGCGGGCGCGCACGGCGGGAAGGGGACACGAGGGGCCGTGTCCGCCCGCGGCGGCCGGCCAGAAGTCCGGCAACGCGCCCGGAGACGGGGCGCCGCCGGACCGGGGACGGACACCGCCCGGCACGGCCGGCGCCGCACGCACAGCGGGCGCAGCCGCACGCGCCGCCGCGGGCGCGAGGGCACGCGCCCACCCGTGCGGGCCGCCGCGGGCACCGAGCCCCGCCACGACGCACCCGCGGGGGCCGCCGCCGCGCGGCCCGCGCCCGCACGGGCAACGCGACGCACCCCGGACGGCGAATCACCGCCACCCCCACCACGGCCGAAGGCCGCCCCCGCCCCCTCCGGTTAGGCTCTGGCCAGGACAACGCACACCCCCCCAAGGAGGCCACGGACATGACGCCGGGGCGCAGAAGCAGCACCTTCACCCGTCTGCTCCGACACGGCTTCACCGACCCCTCCGCGGCCGAACGCCTCCTGGACGGCCCCGAACTGGCGACCGTCCGCGACGATCCCGTCCTGCTCGAAGCCCTCGGCGCCACCGCCGACCCCGACCTCGCCCTGGACGGCCTGGTCCGGCTCCTGGAGGCCCAGCCCACCCCCGCCGCCCACCGGGAACTGCTGGACACCCTCATCGCGGCCAAACCCCTCCGCGACCGCCTCCTCGGCATCCTCGGCGCCTCCACCGCCCTCGCCGACCACCTCGCCCGCCACCCCTCCGACTGGCACGCCCTGGTCACCTACGAACCGCACGACCTCCACCCCGGCGTCACGGAGTTCGAACAGGGCCTCGCCGGGGCCACCGACCCGGTCGCCCTCCGCGTCGCCTACCGCCGCTGCCTGCTGTCCATCGCCGCCCGCGACGTCTGCGGCACCACGGACGTCGCCGAGACCGCCGCCGAACTCGCCGACCTGGCCACCGCCACCCTCCGCACGGCCCTGGCGCTCGCCGAGGAGGCCGCCCCCGAGGACGCCGCCGCCTGCCGCCTCGCGGTGATCGCGATGGGCAAGTGCGGCGGCCACGAACTGAACTACGTCTCCGACGTCGACGTGATCTTCGTGGCGGAACCGGCGGAGGGCACCCCCGAACCCCAGGCCCTCAGGTCCGCGACGAAACTCGCCTCCCACCTGATGCGGATCTGCTCCGAGACGACGGTGGAGGGCTCCATCTGGCCGGTGGACGCCAACCTGCGCCCCGAGGGCCGCAACGGCCCCCTCGTGCGCACCCTCAGCAGCCACGTCGCCTACTACCAGCGCTGGGCCAAGACCTGGGAGTTCCAGGCCCTCCTCAAGGCCCGCCCGGTGGCCGGCGACCCGGCCCTCGGCCAGGCGTACGCCGACGCGCTCGGACCCCTCGTCTGGCAGGCGGCCGAGCGGGAGAACTTCGTCCCCGACGTGCAGAAGATGCGCCGCCGCGTGGTGGAGAACATCCCCGCGGCCGAGGTCGACCGGGAACTCAAACTCGGCCCCGGCGGCCTGCGCGACGTGGAGTTCGCCGTCCAGCTCCTGCAGCTGGTGCACGGCCGCACCGATCCCGCCCTGCGCAGCGGCACCACCCTGGACGCCCTCGGGGCCCTCGCCGCCGGCGGCTACGTCGGCCGCGAGGACGCGGCCCGGCTGAACGAGGCGTACCGCTTCCTGCGCCTGCTGGAGCACCGCATCCAGCTGTACCGCCTGCGCCGCACCCACCTCGTCCCCGAGGCGGAGGCCGACCTGCGCCGCCTCGGCCGCTCGCTGGGCCTGCGCACCGACCCGGTGTCCGGGCTGGTCCGCGAGTGGAAGCGGCACAGCACCGTCGTACGGCGGCTGCACGAGAAGCTGTTCTACCGCCCGCTGCTCGACGCGGTCGCCCAACTCGCGCCGGGGGAGGCCCGGCTGAGCGCGGAGGCGGCCAGGGAACGCCTCATCGCCCTCGGCTACGCCGACCCGGCCGCCGCCCTGCGCCACCTGGAGGCGCTGGCCTCCGGCGTGTCCCGCAAGGCGGCCATCCAGCGCACCCTGCTGCCGGTCCTGCTCGGCTGGTTCGCCGACTCCGCCGACCCGGACGCCGGCCTGCTCAACTTCCGGAAGGTCTCCGACGCGCTCGGCAAGACGCCCTGGTACCTGCGGCTGCTGCGCGACGAGGGCGCGGCGGCGGAGAACCTCGCCCGCGTCCTGTCGGCGGGCCGCCTCGCCCCCGACCTGCTGATGCGCGCCCCGGAGGCCGTCGCCCTGCTCGGCGACGGCGGCGGCGACGGCGGGGGCCTCGCGCCCCGGCGGCGTGCCGCGCTGGAGCAGGAGGTCCTCGCGGCCGTGGGCCGCGCGGAGAACGCCGCGCAGGGCGTCACGGCGGCCCGTGGCGTCCGCCGCCGCGAGCTGTTCCGCACCGCCGCCGCCGACATCGTCGGCTCCTACGGCACCGAGACCAACCCCGCCGAGGCCGACCAGGGCGCCCTGGTGGACCGGGTCGGCGCGGCCGTCTCCGACCTGACCAAGGCCACCCTGGCGGGCACCCTGCGCGCGGTCGTCCGGGAGGGCTGGGGCGACACCCTGCCCACCCGGTTCGCCGTCATCGGCATGGGCCGCTTCGGCGGGCACGAGCTGGGCTACGGCTCCGACGCCGACGTCCTGTTCGTGCACGAGCCGAGGGAGGGCGTGGCCGAGCAGGAGGCATCGGCCGCCGCCAACCGGGTCGTCGCCGAGATGCGCCGGCTGCTCCAGCTGCCCAGCGCCGACCCGCCGCTGCTCATCGACGCCGGCCTGCGCCCGGAGGGCAAGTCGGGCCCGCTGGTGCGCACCCTCAAGTCGTACGAGGCGTACTACCGCCGCTGGTCCCTGGTGTGGGAGTCCCAGGCGCTGCTGCGGGCCGAGCCGGTGGCCGGCGACCCCGACCTGGGCCGGCGCTTCGTCGAGCTGATCGACCCGCTGCGCTACCCGGCCAAGGGACTCACCGAGGAGGCCGTGCGCGAGATCCGCCGGCTGAAGGCCCGCATGGAGTCCGAGCGGCTGCCGCGCGGCGCCGACCCCAAGCTGCACACCAAGCTGGGCCCCGGGGGCCTGTCCGACGTGGAGTGGACGGTGCAGCTGCTCCAGCTCCGCCACGCCCACCGCGTGCCGGGCCTGCGCACCACCCGCACCCGCGAGGCGCTGGCCGCCGCCCGCGCGGCCGGGCTGCTGTCCGCCGAGGAGACGGAGATCCTGGACGAGGCGTGGGTGC
This sequence comes from Streptomyces sp. NPDC104831, assembly GCF_055583025.1. Lineage (NCBI taxonomy): Bacteria > Bacillati > Actinomycetota > Actinomycetes > Kitasatosporales > Streptomycetaceae > Streptomyces > Streptomyces sp. NPDC104831. The sequence continues at coordinate 56,898 of NZ_JBVJOT010000036.1, read as the reverse complement.
TGGCGAGCCGGGTGCGCAACGCGGTGATGCTGGTGCGCGGCCGGGCCGGGGACACCTTCCCCACCGAGCCGCGCGAGCTGGCCGCCGTGGGCCGCTACCTCGGCTACGGCGCCGGTCACGCCGGCGACATGCTGGACGCCTACCGCCGCACGGCCCGCCGGGCCCGCACGGTCGTGGACGACCTGTTCTACGCGGACTGAGGGGCACCGGCACCGCCCGGGGCCCGGCGCGCGGCCACCCCGCGCACCGCCCCGGCCCCACCTCGCACGGACCGGCCGCGATCCCCCGGCCCCGGAGCCACCTCTTACGGGCCGGCCGCGCTCACACCGCCCCGGGGCGCCGCCGCGACCGGCCGGACCGCGCCGGGCCCGGCCGCACCCGGACGGCGCGGAGGGCACGGTGGGCACCGGCCTCGGCGCCCACCCGCCCCGCACGGTCGTGGACGGCCTGTTCCGCGCGGACGGAGGCCCCGAACGGTCGTGGACGGCCTGTTGCGCCCACCCGTCGGCCCCGTACGGTCGTGGACGGCCTGTTCAGCCCACCCGCCGGCCCGCGCGGTCGTGGGGGAGCCGCTCTACGCGGACCGGCCGAGGGCCGAGGCCGGCGCCCGTCCCCCGGCCCCCGCCCTGCGCGCGGCGAGCCGCGGCAGCGCGTACGGCAGGCTGCCGTACCAGAGACGGGCCGCCGCGTAGCCGAAGCCGAGGCAGACCACCCCGCCGACCGCGTCCAGCCAGAAGTGGTTGGCCGTGGCGACGATCACCACCAGGGTGACCGCCGGATACAGCAGCCCCAGCACCCGCGCCCACGGCACCGACGCCAGCGCGCAGACGGTCAGCCCGCACCACAGCGACCAGCCGATGTGCATCGACGGCATCGCCGCGTACTGGTTCGACATGTGCTTGAGGTCGCCGGAGGCCATCGAGCCCCAGGTGTGGTGTGCCATCACGGTGTCCACGAAGTGCCCGCCGCGCATCAACCGGGGCGGCGCGAGCGGGAACAGATAGTAACCGAGCAGGGCCGCACCCGTGGTCGTGAACAGCACCAGCCGGGTCGCCGCGTACCGGCCGGGATGCCACCTGTACAGCCACACCAGCACCGCGAGCGTGATGACGAAGTGCAGTGTGGCGTAGTAGTAGTTCATCCCGATGATGAGCCAAGTCACCGAGTTGACGGCGTGGTTGATCGTCTGCTCCACGCCGACGCCGAGCGCGTGCTCGGCCCGCCAGATCCAGTCCGCGTTGCGCAGCGCCGCCGTCCGCTGTTCCGGGACGGCGTTGCGCACCAGCGAGTACGTCCAGTAACTCACCGCGATCAGAAGGATCTCGAACCACAGCCGGGGCCGGCGCGTCAGGCGCGGCCGGCCGGCCGGACCCTGCCCGTGTTCGCCCGTGACGGCCCGCGGAGCGGCCACTTTCTCGCGACCGTCCGGCTCTGTCACGGTCGAGTCACTCATGGTCACAGAGTCTGCCAGAAAAGGATTCCCCGGCCGATCATCCCAAGGTTGGGTCCGGAGCGCACCTTCTGGGGTGGCCGGGGCCGCTAGGACGGGCGCGGCGCCGAGGCGGTCGAGCCGCGCACCACCAGCTCCGGCATGAACACGAACTCGCTGTGCGGCGCCGGGGTCCCGCCGATCTCCTCCAGCAGCGTGCGCACCGCCGCCTGCCCCATCGCCGGGACCGGCTTGCGGACCGTCGTCAGCGGCGGGTCGGTGAAGGCGATCAGCGGGGAGTCGTCGAAGCCGACCACCGAGACGTCCCGGGGTACTTCGAGGCCCCGCTGCCGGGCCGTGCGTATCGCGCCCAGCGCCATCATGTCGCTGGCGCAGACCACCGCCGTGCAGTCCCGCTCGATCAGCGCCGCAGCGGCGGCCTGGCCGCCCTCCAGCGTGTACAGCGAGTGCTGGACCAGCTCGCTCTCCACGGTCCGCGCGGCGAGCCCGAGCTGGTCCTGCATCGCCCGGACGAAGCCCTCGATCTTGCGCTGCACGGGCACGAACCGCTTGGGTCCGAGGGCGAGGCCGATCCGGGTGTGTCCCAGCGAGACGAGGTGCGTCACCGCGAGCGCCATCGCCGCCCGGTCGTCGGGGGAGATGAACGGGGCCTGCACCTGCGGCGAGAACCCGTCCACCAGCACGAACGGCACGCCCTGCGCCCGCAGCCGCTCGTAGCGCTGCATGTCGGCGGTGGTGTCGGCGTGCAGTCCGGAGACGTAGATGATCCCGGCGACCCCGCGGTCCACCAGCATCTCGGTCAGCTCGTCCTCGGTCGACCCGCCGGGGGTCTGCGTGGCGAGCACCGGGGTGTAGCCCTGGCGGGTCAGCGCCTGGCCGATGACCTGGGCCAGGGCGGGGAATATCGGATTCTCCAGCTCCGGCGTGATCAGCCCGACCAGGCCCTCGCTGCGCTGCCGCAGCCGGACCGGGCGCTCGTAGCCCAGGACGTCCAGGGCGGCGAGCACGGATTGGCGGGTGGTGGCGGCGACGCCCGGTTTTCCGTTGAGGACCCGGCTGACGGTCGCTTCGCTCACCCCCGCCTGCGCAGCGATGTCGGCAAGCCGTGTGGTCACGCCACTGGACTGTACCGGTCGGCCCCGCCCTTGCACACCGGCCGGACGCCGGGCGCGGCCGGCCGGCCGGCCCGCCGTGGGTTGCTGCCTCATCGCGGCTCCCTCGATTCATGATGGCAAGAGCTTGCAGAGTCTTGCACAAGTGTCCGTCGGCAGCCGAACGGTTACGACCGGGTAACCATCGTGTTCCCTTGCACTTTTTTGCTGCAAGGTCTTTCGCAACTCTTACATCGCTGTTACGTTCCCTGTCGCCCGGCCGCGGCAACGGCGCAGTCGGCAAGTCGCGGGGGAGCGGGCGGGACCGCCCCCCGTACCACTCGGGCTTAACCCTCAAGGAGAACTCATGCGGCGTGGCATAGCGGCCTCCGCGCTGGTGGCGTCCCTCGCCCTGACGGCGACGGCGTGCGGCGGGAGCGACAGCGACAGCGGGAAGTCGGACGGCCCGGTCACCATCACCTGGTGGGACACCTCCAACGCCACCAATGAGGCGCCGGCGTACCAGGCCCTGGTCAAGCAGTTCGAGGCCGCGCACAAGGACGTCAAGGTCAAGTACGTCAACGTGCCCTTCGACCAGGCGCAGAACAAGTTCGACACCGCGGCCGGCGCCACCGGCGCCCCGGACGTGCTGCGCTCCGAGGTCGGCTGGACCCCGGCCTTCGCCAAGAAGGGCTTCTTCCTGCCGCTGGACGGCACCGAGGCCCTCGCCGACCAGGCCAAGTTCCAGCCCAGCCTGATCAAGCAGGCCCAGTACGACGGCAAGACCTACGGCGTGCCGCTGGTCACCGACACCCTCGCGCTGGTCTACAACAAGGCCCTGTTCGAGAAGGCCGGCGTCACCGGGGCCCCCAAGACCTGGGACGAGCTGAAGACCGCCGCCGCGAAGATCAAGGACAAGGCCGGCGTCGACGGCTACTGGGGCTCCACCCAGGCCTACTACGCCCAGCCCTTCCTCTACGGCGAGGGCACCGACACGGTCGACGTCGCCGCCAAGAAGATCACCGTGAACTCGGCCGCCGCCAAGAAGGGCTACGGCACCTGGCAGAGCCTGTTCTCCGGCAAGGGCCTGCACAAGGCCGACACCACGGCCGACGCCTACGCCCACATCCAGGACGCCTTCGTCAACGGCAAGGTCGCCGCGATCATCCAGGGCCCCTGGGAGATCACCAACTTCTACAAGGGCTCGGCGTTCAAGGACAAGAACAACCTCGGCATCGCCACCGTCCCGGCCGGCTCCACCGGCAAGGCGGGCGCCCCGACCGGCGGCCACAACCTGTCGGTCTACGCCGGCTCGGACAAGGCCCACCAGGAAGCGGCCCTGGAGTTCGTGAAGTTCATGACCTCGGCGAAGGCCCAGGAGACCATCGCCCTGAAGAACTCCACCCTGCCCACCCGCTCCGACGCCTACACCGCGAACGTCAAGGCCGACCCGGGCATCGCCGGCTACCAGGGCGTCCTGGCCGCCGCCCAGCCCCGCCCGGCGCTGCCCGAGTACAGCTCCCTGTGGGTCCCGCTCGACACCGAGCTGGCCAAGGTCGGCGGCGGCAAGGAGTCGCTGGACAAGGCCCTGGACAACGCCGAGCTGGCCATCTCCAAGCTGGTGGACGGCTTCGCCAAGTGAGTCCGCGTGGCCGCCGGACCCTCCCGCCGTGACGGAGGGGAGGGCCCGGCGGCCACCGCCCTGTGCCCAGCCCAACCCCTGATCCTTTGAAGGTGTCGAACCATGACAGTCGCCATCGACCGCGCCACCGGCAAGCGCCGCGGTGACCGCGCGCCTCGTCCCGGGCTGGGGCAGCGCGTCAAGAACGGCTTCCAGAAGTACTGGTACGCCTACGCGATGATCGCCCCGGTGGTCGTCGTCCTCGGCGTCCTCGTCGGCTACCCGCTGGCGCGCGGCTTCTACCTCACCCTCACCGACGCCAACAGCCTCAACTCGGCGCGGACGATCGGCGTCAACCACATCGACGCCACGTACGACTTCATCGGCCTGGACAACTACCGGGACATCCTGTTCGGCCCGACCGCCTACGACCGGTTCTGGTCGCACTTCCTGTGGACCGTCTTCTGGACGGCCGCCTGTGTCGCCCTGCACTACTGCCTCGGGCTCGGCCTCGCGCTCATGCTCCACCAGAAGCTGCGCGGCCGTACCGTCTACCGGCTGCTGCTCGTCCTGCCCTGGGCCGTGCCGACCTTCGTCACCGTCTTCTCCTGGCGGATCATGCTCGCCGACTCCGGCGCGCTCAACCAGCTCCTCGGCACCCTCCACCTGCCCCAGCCGGAATGGCTGGAGGACACCTTCTGGCAGCGGTTCGCCGCGATCATGGTGAACACCTGGTGCGGTGTGCCGTTCATGATGCTCTCGCTGCTCGGCGGACTGCAGTCCATCGACTCCACGCTCTACGAAGCCGCCGAGATGGACGGCGCGAGCGCCTGGCAGCGCTTCCGCCACGTCACCCTGCCCGGGCTGCGCGCGGTCAGCTCCACCGTGGTCCTGCTCGGCATCATCTGGACCTTCAACCAGTTCGTCATCATCTTCCTGCTGTTCGGCAGGAACTCCGCCCCGGACGCCCAGATCCTCGTCACCTGGGCCTACCAGCTGGGCTTCGGCCAGCAGCCGCGCGACTTCGCCCAGTCCGCCGCCTACGGCGTGCTGCTGCTGTCGATCCTCACCGTCTTCACCTCCTTCTACTTCCGCTGGCTGAAGCGCAATGACCAGCTCGCCGTCTGACGCCGCAGGAGCCGCCGCCATGAGCACCACCGCCCTGGACCCCACCGAGACCGCGCCGGCCCCCGCCGCCGCGCCCGTCCGCCGCACCCGCCGGCGCGGCGAACGCGGACCGCTCGGCACCGCCCTGCTGCACGGCGGCCTCGCCCTGGCCAGCCTGATCGCCCTCGCCCCGGTGGCCTGGCTGTGCTACCTCTCCCTCGGCCCGGACAAGGACGACTACCTCCACCCGGGCCAGATCGCGGGCAAGCTGACCTTCTCCAACTACGGCTTCGTGCTCCAGCACACCGGCTTCTTCGACTGGTTCTGGTCGACGATGATCGTGGCCCTCGGCACCACCGTCATCGGCGTCCTGGTCGCCGCCACCACCGGCTACGCGGTGTCCCGGATGCGCTTTCCCGGCTACAAGCAGCTGATGTGGGTCCTGCTGCTCACCCAGGCCTTCCCGATCGCCATCCTGATCGTGCCGATGTACGAGATCTTCAGCGAACTCGGCCTCATCGACACCTACTGGGCGCTGATCGCCGTCAACTGCTCCACCGCCGTGCCGTACAGCGCCTGGCTGCTCAAGGGGTACTTCGACACCATCCCCTTCGAGATCGACGAGGCCGGGCGCGTGGACGGGCTCACCCCCTTCGGCACCTTCTTCCGGCTGATCCTGCCGCTGGCCCGCCCGGGCCTGGCCGTCGCCGCGTTCTACACCTTCATCACCGCCGTCGGCGAGGTCGCCTTCGCGACGACCTTCCTGCTGGACGACTCCAAGTACACCTTCGCCGTCGGCCTGCAGACCTTCGTCAGCGAGCACGACGCCCAGTGGAACTACATGGCCGCCACCGCGGTGCTGATCGCGATACCGGTGACGGTGTTCTTCTACCTCGTGCAGAAGAACCTGGTCACCGGCCTCACCGCCGGCGGCACGAAGGGCTGACGCCCGCCACCGGACCGGGCGGGCCGCGGTGGCCCGTTCCACCCCGCCGCCACCGCGGTCCCGCCCCGCACCCCCGGCCGTCCGCCGCCGGCCCACCGACCGCCCACCACGCCCCGTCACGTATCAAGGACGCCATGAGCCAGCAGCACTCCGCCGCACCGGCCCGCCGCCGCGCCGCCGTCACCGTCGCCGACCACCGCGACTGGTGGCGGGACGCGGTCATCTACCAGGTCTATCCGCGCAGTTTCGCCGACGGCAACGGCGACGGCATGGGGGACCTGGCGGGCGTACGCTCCCGCCTGCCGTACCTGCGCGACCTCGGCGTCGACGCGGTGTGGCTCAGCCCCTTCTACGCCTCCCCGCAGGCCGACGCCGGCTACGACGTGGCCGACTACCGCGAGGTCGACCCGATGTTCGGCTCCCTGCTGGACGCCGACGCGCTGATCCGCGACGCCCACGAGCACGGCCTGCGCGTCATCGTGGACCTGGTCCCCAACCACTCCTCCGACCAGCACGAGTGGTTCAAGCGCGCCCTCGCCGAGGGCCCCGGCTCCCCGCTGCGCGAGCGCTACCACTTCCGCCCCGGCAAGGGGGAGAACGGCGAACTGCCGCCCAACGACTGGGAGTCCATCTTCGGCGGCCCGGCCTGGACGCGGGTGCCGGACGGCGAGTGGTACCTGCACCTGTTCGCGCCCGAGCAGCCCGACTTCAACTGGGAGCACCCGGCCGTCGGCGACGAGTTCCGCTCCATCCTGCGGTTCTGGCTGGACATGGGCGTGGACGGCTTCCGCATCGACGTCGCCCACGGCCTGGTCAAGGCCGAGGGCCTGCCCGACCTCGGCTCGCACGACCAGGTCAAACTGCTGGGCAACGACGTCATGCCGTTCTTCGACCAGGACGGCGTGCACGCCGTCTACCGCCAGTGGCGCCGCATCCTCGACGAGTATTCGGGCGAGCGCATCTTCGTCGCCGAGGCGTGGACCCCGACCGTCGAGCGCACCGCGAACTACGTCCGCCCCGACGAACTCCACCAGGCGTTCAACTTCCAGTACCTGGCGACGGCCTGGGACGCCGAGGAGCTGCGGACGGTCATCGACCGCACCCTGGACGCGATGCGCCCCGTCGGCGCCCCCGCCACCTGGGTGCTGTCCAACCACGACGTCACCCGGCACGCCACCCGCTTCGCCAACCCGCCCGGCCTCGGCACCCAGATCCGTACGGCCGGCGACCGCGAGCTGGGCCTGCGCCGCGCCCGCGCCGCCACCCTGCTGATGCTCGCCCTGCCCGGCTCGGCCTACCTCTACCAGGGCGAGGAACTGGGCCTCCCGGACGTCGTGGACCTGCCCGACGAGGTGCGCCAGGACCCGGCGTACTTCCGGGGCGCCGGCCAGGACGGCTTCCGCGACGGCTGCCGGGTGCCGATCCCGTGGACCCGTACGGGCTCCTCCTACGGCTTCGGCGGCGGCGGCAGCTGGCTGCCCCAGCCGCCCGCCTGGGGCGAGCTGAGCGTGGAGGCGCAGACCGGTGTGCCCGGCTCCACGCTGGAGCTGTACCGGGCGGCGCTCGCGGCCCGCCGGGCACACCCCGACCTGGGCGCGGGGGAGTCCGTGGAGTGGCTGCGCGCCCCCGAGGGCGTCCTCGCCTTCCGGCGGGGCGACTTCGTGTGCGTGGCCAACACCACCGGGGCGGACGTCACGGTCCCGTCCCACGGCCGTGTCCTGCTCGCCAGCGGCGAACCGGTCGAGGCGGACGGCGGGACGAAGGTGCCCGCCGACACCACCGTCTGGTGGACCACCACCGACTGACGCCGTCCGGAAGTTCTTGCATCAACCTCACCAGGGCCCGCCGCCCCCGGGCGGCGGGCCCTCACCCTCCGCGTCGCGCAAGCTTGCCGAAAGATTGCAGCCGGCGTCCTTGCCGCCCCGGCGGGGAACTAGGGTGACGCCGTTGCCGTAGAACAGGAGCGCCCATGCCGCAGATCACAGTCGACTACTCCGACCTCATGGAGGACGCCTTCGACCGCGAGGGCTTCGCGCGGGCGCTGCACGAGGCCACCGTGGAGATCGCGGCGGCGAGGCCGGAGGCATGCAAGACGCAGTTCCGGCCCGGCACGTTCACGGCGTTCGGGTACGAGGACCCCGGGGCGCGCGGGCACGCCGTCGCGCACGTGACGTTCGGACTGCTCGCCGGGCGCACCGACGAGACGAAGGCGCGGCTGGCGGAGACCGCCGTGGAGCTGCTCCGCAAGCACGTGACGGGCGGGACGTTCACCCTGCACGCCTCCGCCGAGGTCCGGGACCTCGACCCGTCCTACCGCACGTTCGAAGGCTGACCCGCTCAGGAACCGAGGGCGACGAGCCGGCCGATCAGCTCCGCGAAGGGGCCGTCGGCCGGCTCGTCCTTCACCATGGTGCGCAGCAGCTCGGCCATGTCCTCGTCGTGGGCGGCGCCGACGGCGGCCAGCGCGGCGAAGTCGTGCACGAGCTGGAGCTCCAGCTCGGCACGCGGCACCCGCCGGCCCTCCAGCCAGATGAGGGCCGTGGACTCGGCGAGCGAGATCCAGGAGCGGACCACCAGTTCGAGGCGCGGGGACGCCTCGGTCACGCCTAGGTGCGTCAGGATCTGGTCATAGGCGGCCTGCCGCACGGAGTCGATGAGCGCGTTGGTCGCCGACGAGCCGACCGCCGGGCCGCCGCGCAGCAGCGCCGAGAAACCGGGGCCGTGCTCGTCCACGAAGTCGAAGTAGCGGCCCATCACCCGCAGCAGCCGGACGCCGAGCGGGCCCTCGCGCGGCTCGTCGAAGCGGCTCGCCAGATCCTCCGACGCCCGCTTCAACGCGGCCTCGTACAGACTGAGTTTGCCCGGGAAGTAGTGGTACACCAGCGGACGCGAGATGCCCGCCGCCGTGGCTATCTCGTCGATGGAGACCTCGTCGGGCGAGCGACGGCTGAACAGCTCCAGGGCGACGCCGATCAGCTGCTGCCGACGCTCCTCGACGCCCATCCTGCGGCGAACCCCGGTACTCATACGAACACCTTACCGAGCGGATTCGGCCGCCGGTGATCACATGTCGAGCACCAGCCGGCCGCCCCGGGCCCGGGAGACGCAGATCAGCATCGAGTCGTGCCGCTCGGCGTCCGTGAGCAGCTCGTCCCGGTGCTCGACCTCGCCCTCCAGCACCCGCTGCTGGCAGGTCCCGCAGAAGCCCTGCTCACAGGAGTAGGCGGTGTGGGGCAGCTCCCGGCGCACCGCGGCCAGCACGCTGGAGCCGGCCGGGACCGTGACCGTCCGCCCGCTGCGGCGCAGTTCCACCTCGAACCCGGCGTCGCCGCCGGCCCCGGCGTGCGGCGCGAACCGCTCCAGGTGCAGGGTGGCGCCCGGGGGCAGCGCTTCCCCGACGGCCGCCATCAGCCCCTCGGGACCGCAGCAGTACACCGCCGTGCCCGCGGCCGTGTCCGCGAACAGCGCGGCCAGGTCCGGCCGGCCGTCCTCGTCCTCGGCGACGAGCGTCAGCCGGTCGCCCGCGAGCCCCGCCACCTCGTCCAGGAACGGCATCGAGGCCCGTGTCCGCCCGCCGTACAGCAGCCGCCACTCGGCGCCGTCCGGCAGGGCCCGCAGCATGGGCAGGACCGGGGTGATGCCGATGCCGCCGGCGACGAAGACGTAGGCGGGCGCCGCGACCAGGGGGAAGCGGTTCCTCGGTCCGCGCACCTCCAGTTCCATGCCCTCGGCGAGCTGCTCGTGCACCTCGCGCGAGCCGCCCCGGCCGTCCGCGACCAGCCGGGCGGCGAGGGTGTAGGCGGAGGTGTCCGCGGGGTCCCCGCACAGGGAGTACTGCCGGACGAGCCCCGACGGCAGCACCAGGTCGACATGCGCCCCGGGCTCCCAGCGCGGCAGGTCGCGGCCCTCCAGGCGCAGCCGCACGACCCCGTCCGCGACGGTCTCGTGCGCGGTGAGCAGCAGCCGCAGGGGCTTTTGGCGGGACCGGCCGGAGACCGGCGGGTCCAGGGCGGGCAGCGGCCACAGCGGCGAGACCCGCACGCGGCGGCGCAGGGCCCGCCGGGTGAGCAGGGCGGCGGTCGTGGCGCCCGCGACGATCGCGGCGGTGCGCGGCCCCCGCATCACGCGGCCCTCCGCTCGGCCGCCGTGGCCGCGGGGGAGGCGGCCAGGTAGGCGAGGGCCTGCTCGGTGTCGCCCTCCCGCGAGGGGTGGTAGCCGCGGCCCAGATAGCGGGGTATGGACCGCAGCATGTCCCCGGTCCCGGGCAGCAGGCCCCGCCTGCCCCGGTCGTAGAAGTCCTTGAGGCCGGCCTTGCCGTCGGTGAGGAGCGGGTCGTTCTCCATGAAGAACCGCGTCCCGCGCTGCCACAGGAACACCAGCGCGGTGAAGGCGGCGGCCCAGGTGCGGACCCGCCGGCGGTAGCTCCCGTCGAGGTGCGTGAACAGCTCGAAGGCGACCGAGCGGTGCTCGACCTCCTCCGCGCCGTGCCAGCGCAGCAGGTCCAGCATGGTCGGGTCGGCGCCGCGCCGGTCCAGTTCCCCCGCGTTGAGCACCCAGTTCCCGAGGAACGCCGTGTAGTGCTCGATGGCCGCGATCAGCGCGACCCGCTCCAGCAGCCACCACCGGCGCGGCCGGCCCGGCGGCAGCGTCCGGTCGCCGAGCAGCTTCTCGAAGAACCAGTCGACCTGCGCGGTGTACGGCGTGGGGTCCAGCCCCAGCTCCCGCAGGCGCGGCAGCACCCCGTCGTGCGCCTGGGAGTGCACGGCCTCCTGCCCGATGAAGCCGATGACGTCCTCGCGGAGCCGGTCGTCCCGGATCAGCGGCAGCGCCTGCCGGTACACCCGCACGAACCAGCGCTCCCCGGCGGGCAGCAGCAGGTGCAGCACGTTGATGGTGTGCGTGGTGAAGGGATCCCCCGGCACCCAGTGCAGCGGTGTGGCGTCCCAGGAGAAGGACACGTCGCGCGCCTTGAGCGGCACCCGGGCCTGCGTATTAGACATGGCGTCAATGTACTGATGGGTAGCGCGGCTGAGAACCCCCCGCGCCCCACCTTGTCGACGCCGGTGCCGGCTACCGCAGCCCGCTGATCTCCCGGCCGTCCTCCGACACGCCCTTCAGCTCGGCCCGCGCCCCCCGCTCGGCCCGCGCCACCAGCAGCGGCCCCGTCCCGGACGCGGTGACCCCGCCCGTCGCCTCGATCGACGCCGTGTCCTTGCTGCCCGCGGCCAGCAGGTACCAGGTGCCGCCCGCCGACTTCCACAGCACCCCGGCCAGCACCCGCGGATCGCGCGGCCCGCAGGCCGGGACGTCCGTGCCCTTGGCGACGACGGCCCCGGCCGCCCCGCCCGGCGCCCGGAACTGGGCCAGCGCGGCCGTGCCGTCGCCGCGCCAGGTCTCCGCCCGGGTGCACACCCAGGTGCCGGTCCCTCCCCCGCCTGCCGGGCGGGGGGAGCCCCATGCCGCCTCGCCCGCGCCGGGCAGCGGCTGCTCGGCGAACGCCCAGGCATTGACGCTGCGGACGCCCGCCGAGCGCATGGCCGTCAGCGAGCAGGCGAACGGCGCCCAGGTGCGCAGCCCCCGCGCGCCGGAGGCGTCCTCGGCCGCGCCGGGCCGGCCGGCCGTGAGCCGGGCCGGGACCAGCTCGCCGAGATCGGTGCCCAGGTGCGTGCCGGTGGCGTCGGTCAGCTGGAGCACGGTCCACGACGCGCAGTCGCCGGGCCGCACGGCGGGGCTGGCCAGCGGCTCGGTCACGCCGTCGGCGAGGCCGAGCGGGAGGGCGGCGGCGTCCGGCCTGGTCAGGTCCCGGCGCGCCGCCTTCGTCACCCAGGGAGCGGTCAGATAGCGGACGTTGCCGTCGGAGCGGCCCAGCACCAGCGCGCTCGCCCCGGGGCCCGTCGCGCCGTCGACCCGGGCGAAGTCCAGGGCCGCGCCCCGGGTGCCGTCCTTCGGCTCGGCGTAGCGGGCGACGCGCAGGCCGTCGTAGAGCAGCACCACCCGGGCGGCGTCGACCTCGCCCGCGTACAGCAGCTGGGGCGGGCCGGCCGGGCCGCCGGTCGGCGTGCCCGGGGTCGCCGAGACCCGGACGCTCCGCCCGGGGCGGGCCCACACGGCCAGGGCGCGGCGCAGCAGGGCCGGGTCGCCGGTGAGCGGGCCGCGCGCGGGCCACACGGAGAAGCCGGTGCGGTCCGCCGTCCGCCAGGCGGCCGGGGAGACACGGGTCAGCCTGCCGGGGTCGAGGGCGGCCTCGGCGGCGGGGTTGTCGGCGTACGCGGGCGCGGCGGCGCCGTCGGGGCCCCAGCCGCCGCTCGGCGAGGCCACCAGCGCGCCGCACACCGCGAGCGCGGCGGCGGCGGCGAGGACGGCCTTGGTGTGCTGGCGGCGGCGCATCAGGTCGGTGGGCCGGGCCTGGAGCGTGCACGGGTCGAACTCGGGGGAGGAGAGCAGCCCCGGGTGCGCGGGCACCCGGTTGGCGGAGGCCAGCGCGCCGCCCGGGTCGGACACGCCGGCCGCCTTCAGCAGCTCGCGGACGTCCGCGTCGGGCAGCTGCTCCAGTCCGCGCAGCACATAGGCGGCGCGGGCCGGGGCCGACAGGGCGCCCAGCCGCTGGTCGAGGGCGAGCGCGTCGGCGCCGCCGGAGCGCGGGAACAGCTTCAGCCCCCACACCTGCGGCAGCGGGGCGAGGCGGGGCAGGCCCTTGCGGGGGCGGGCCGCCGCCAGGGCCGCGCGCAGCACCCGGGCGCGCAGGTAGGCGTACTCGGGGTCGTCGTCCCGGCCCCCGCCCTGGGCCGGGACCAGGGGCGGCTTCGAGCGGCCGCGGGGCAGGGCGCGCTGGGCGAGGGCGTGTGCGGTCAGCACGCGGCGGCCGCGGCCGAGGCCCGGGGGCAGCAGGAGATAGGCGAGCCGGACCAGCCGGGGATAGTGCTCGACGAACGCGGCCTCGGCCTGCTCGACGTCGACCGGGCCGGTGCCGGCGGAAGGGGCGTGACGCGGGGAGACATCCTGTGACTGCACGTCCGGAAGAACGAGCGAGCCGTGGGTCGGTCACCGCGGGGCGGCCGGTTCAGGCCTCCGGCTCGACCAGGGCGCGCGCGTAGCCGGCCATCGACCGCTGGTAGCGCGGCAGATGCGGGGCGAGCGCGCCGAGCACGAGGGACAGCCCCTCGCGATCACGGCCGAGGCCGGACAGGCACAGGGCGAGGGTCGCCCGCACCGCGTCGTCCAACTCGTCGGACGGTGCGTCCAGTTCGGGGGTGAGTAGCTCGACGCCCTCCTCCGGGTGACCGGTGTTCCGCAGCGAGCTGGACAGCTGGATCTTCGCCCGGCGGCCCCGGTAGCCGGTGAGGCCGCGGGCCAGCGCCTCGCGGTACAGCGGCACCGCCTTGTCGGAGTGCCCGGTCGAGTCCCAGGCGCACGCCCGCTCGAAGGGGCCGAGCGGGCTGTCGCCGGGCAGCTCGGCGACGAGGGCGTCGATCAGCGCGCGGAACTCGTGCGCGCGCTCCTGCGGCCAGTCGTCGAACGTGGCCCAGGCGGCGGTCACGCGGTCTTCCCAGTCTTGGCTCACCCCGCCACCTTCGCACGCGCGTGCCCGCCCGGTCACCGGGATTTGAGCGTCCCGGGCCCGGGAGCCGTATCCGAGGGGGCCGGGGCCCGCCCGGCACACCGGGACCGGAGGAACGGATGAGGGTGACGCGATGGGCGCCCGTCGTGGCGGTGCTGCTGGCGCTGGCGGGCTGCGGGCCGGACGGGGACACCGCCGCGGTGCCGCCCACCGCGGCCGGCAGCCTGGAGCACCTGGCGGCCGAGGTGCGGTGCGCGCCGGACGTGCAGACCGACGCCGACGAGATCCGCCAGGCCGTCTGCCGCACCGGAAGGGGGCGGTTCGTCCTGGCCACGTTCGCCACCGACCGGGGCCAGCGCGAGTGGATCGACGACGCGAAGGACTACGGCGGCCACTACCTGGTCGGCCGCAAGTGGGTGGCCGTCGGCGACGACGGGGTGGTCAGGGCGCTGCGCGGCACGCTGGGCGGCGAACTGGAGGCGGGCGCCGGGCATCACGCGCACGGCGGCTGACGCGGCCTCGGGCAGGGTGGAGGCCGGTGACGGTGGGGGGCGTCACCGGCCTCCTGTCAGCTGCCCGTGCGGGGGGTCACGCGCAGTCCTGGCCTCGGTTGAGGCAGTCGGCGATCCTGCCGGCCAGCCCGTTCCGGGTGACGCTGATGAAGTCGTCGTGGTCCGTGGCCGGCTTGTGCAGCTGCTCGGGGAAGCCGTCCACCGCGTAGGCGTTCCGCACCCGGCCGTTGCGGATCACCGGCGGGGTGACGGCGTAGACGAGCCGCATGGTCAGCTGGGGGATCGCGGTGAACCCGCTCGGGCAGACGCCGCCGGCCGGGTCGGCGAAGGCCACGTGCGCGCGGTGGTTGGCGCTGTCAGTGTTCCGCCCGTCCCAGCAGCTCTGGAAGGCGAACGAACGCACCACCTTGCTGCCGCGCGGGCAGATCGGGTACTGCTCGGTGAGCTGCACCCTGTCCTCGAAACCGGTGCAGCTCCAGTGCGCGTTGGCGTTGGCGAGGCCGTTGGTGGTGGTCTTGGCGTCACCGGTGATGACGCGCAGGAACCGCGGCATCGCGACGACCTTGGCCGCGGGGCTGCCCACGTACTTGATCTCGGCCTTAACCGGGGTCAGGATCCGGCCGACGTTGCCCTCCTTGCCGCCGCCGTCGGCGTTCTGGTCGAAGTCCCGGGTGCCGTCCTGGACGCGGACCACCGGCCAGTAGTAGGAGGACAGGTCGTCGCGGTTGCGGCAGCTGGTGCCGCCCCGCAGGAAGGTCTGGTTGCCGGCGAAGGCGTCGACCTTCTGGTTGCCGACGTAGTCGTGCAGGTGGTGCGCGCCGTTGGTGACGCCGGGCGCCACGATCACGTTGTCGGTGTTGTGGTTCTTGTTGGCGTTCACCCCGCAGCGGGTGGTGAACGTGCCGGTCGAGGCGTTGCCGGTCCGGCGGGGCCGGCCCTGGACGTTCGGTGCGACCTTGGTGATGTCGACGAAGTCGGCCGCGACGGGTCCGTTGCCGGCCTGCCCGCCGGTGCCGCCTTGCTGCCGGCCGCCCCCGTCCTGCCGCCCGCCGTCCGCGGTGGTCCGGTCGGCGCCGCGGGTCGTGCAGGGGGCGAGCCGCTTCAGCGCGTCGTCGAAGGAGCCGCCGGCCCGCTGGACACCGGTCCGGATCCGGTCGATCGCCGCCGCCCGCTTCTCGCCCAGCGGGCCGGTGATCGCGTTCCGCACGAAGCCGGGGTCCTTCGCCTGCGCGTCGCGGGTGGCGGCGAGCCGGGCGTACGCCTCGGTGATCTGCCGGTCCAGGGCGGCCAGTTCCCTCGCCACGCCCTGCCGGGCCGCGTCCGGCACGTTCGTCAGCCGCTGGCCGACGTCCGGGCAGGAGACGGTCGCCACCTGCGCGGTCGCCGCCCCGGTCCGGTCGGCTCCCCAGGTCCGGTGGTCCGGCTCGTGCGCCGAGGCGTGGAAGTTCGCCCACAGCAACCCGCCCCCACCGAGCGCTAGGGCCGCCGCTGCGGCCATGGCCTTGGCGGCCGGCGGCGTACGGCGTTTTCGTGTGTTGCGTCCCATGGAACTCCTCTGACTTCCTTGCGGGGCGGCATCGAGGCGCCCGACAGGAGTGAAGCGGCGCCCTCCCATACGGACGCCGCCCCGAAGGTGTTCACCGGTCCCGCGAATCGACCGCCGGATCAGGGGAGTTCGCGGCTCACCGGTCCTGGTCCAGATAGGCGAGCACCGCCAGGACCCGCCGGTTGTCGTCGTCGGAGACCTCCAGGCCGAGCTTGGCGAAGATGTTGGAGGTGTGCTTGGCGATCGCCCGTTCCGTCACCACCAGGTGGGCCGCGATGCCCGCGTTGGAGCGGCCCTGGGCCATCAGCTCCAGCACCTCCCGCTCGCGCGGGGTGAGCCGGGCGAGCGGCCGGTCGGCGGCCGACCGCCGGGTCAGCAACTGCTGGATCACCTGCGGATCCATGGCCGTACCGCCCGCCGCCACCCGTCGTACGGCGTCCACGAACTGCGCCGCGTCGAACACCCGGTCCTTGAGCAGATATCCGATCCCGCCGTCGCCGTCGGCGAGCAGCTCGCGCGCGTACAGCTGTTCCACGTGCTGGGAGAGCACCAGCACCGGCAGCCCGGGCCGGGCCCGGCGGGCGGCGAGCGCGCACTGCAGGCCCTCGTCGGTGTGCGTGGGCGGCAGCCGTACGTCCACCACGGCCACGTCCGGCGCCGACTTCGCCAGCGCCTCGGCGAGTTCCGGGCCGGACCCGACGGCCGCGGCGATCTCGAAGCCATGGGCCTCCAGCATCCGCACCAGCCCGTCGCGCAGCAGGAAGAGGTCCTCGGCTAGGACAACACGCACGGGATCTCCATGGTCACCTTGGTGGGACCGCCCGCGGGGCTGCTGACGGCCAGGACTCCGTCGAATGTACCGAGCCGGCGCTCGATGCCTGCGAGCCCCGAGCCGGCCCCGGCCAGCGCCCCGCCCCGGCCGTTGTCGGTGACCGTGAGCCGCAGCCGGCCGTCGGTGTGGTGCACGTCGATCCAGATCCGGTCGGCCCCGGAGTGCTTGACGGCGTTGGTGAGGACCTCGTTGACCGCGAAGTAGGCGGCCGACTCCACCGGTGCCTCCGCCCGGCCGGACAGCTCCACGGTCACCTCGGCCGGCAGCGGCAGCCGCAGCGCCGACGCCCGTACCGCGTCGCCGAGGCCGCGCTCGGCGAGGACCGGCGGATGGATGCCGCGCACCAGGTCGCGCAGCTCCTCCAGGGCCTCGGCGGAGTTCCGGCGGGCCTGCGCGATCAGCTTCTTCGCCGCCGCCGGGTCCTTCTCGACCAGCGTCTCGACGGTCCCGAGGTCCATGCCCATGGCCACCAGCCGGGCCTGCGCGCCGTCGTGCAGGTCCCGTTCGATCCGGCGCAGTTCGGCGGCCGAGGTGTCCACCGCGTCCCGCCGGGTCTCGGTCAGCACCCGCACCCGCTCGGTGAGCTCGCCCCGGCCGCCGCCGAGGACGGCCCGGGTGAGCCGGAAGTGCCGGACGAGCAGCGGCGGGGTGAAGCGGTGGGCGGCCACCAGCAGCACGGCGGCGAGGGCGCCGGCGAGCAGGGCGGTCGCCTGCCCGGTGACCGGAACGAACGCGTACCAGTAGGTGTCGCCCGGCTCCCGCACGAACGCCCGCCACAGCCCGGCCGCCACCAGGAGTCCCTGGAGGGGGAAGAACAGCAGCACGGCCGGGAGCAGCGCGGTGACCGTGCCCGCGGTCATGTCGGCCGGCAGCCAGCGCACGTCCCGCCAGGTCTGCGGGTCCCGGAGCACGGTGACCGCGCGCGTCCACGGGCCCGCCCCCGGCGGAACGGGCCGGTAGGCCACCGGGATCACCACCCCGCCCCACTCGGCGGCCAGAGCGCGCCGCGTCCCGGCGTACCTGCGCACCGCGCCGAGCACCGGGGGCACCAGGAACAGGCCGGGGCCGAGCGGGAGGAGGACGACGGACAGGACGGTGAGGACGAAGCACAGCACCGTCACCGGCGGCATCACCAGGGCCAGCACCAGGCCCCGTACGGCGGCCAGCACCGCCTGCCGGGTGCGGGCGCGGAAGTCGTCCCGCTCAGCATCCGTGTTCATGGCGCCAGTCTGGCTGACCCGGCCGGTCCGGTCACGGGGCGGAGCCCCACGTCAGGGGGTGGTGTCAGGTACACCCCCGGCCAGGCCCAGCACCTTCGCCTCCACCCGGGGGTGCAGCCCCGGGCGGGCGCGGTCCGGCCGCTGCGGCCCGGTGCCGCCGAGCCCGCTCAGCCAGTGCCAGGTGTCCGCGACCGTCTCCTGCACCGGCCGGCACACCAGCCCGGTCGCCACCGCCCGGGACACGTCCGCGCGGTGCACCGCGTCGTAGGTCTCGCCGCCCGGCGGCACCCAGATCGGCAGCTCGGTCCACGGCTCGATCCCGGCGGCCAGGATCGCCTCCGGATCGGTCCAGCGCAGTTCCGCGTCCGCGCCCGTCGCGCGCACACAGGCCGCGAGCAGCTCGCCCATGGTGGTGTGACCGGGCGGGCCCACCAGGTTGTACGGTCCGCCGAGCCCGCGTTCCAGCGCGCCGAGCAGCCAGCCGGCGAGGTCGCGGACGTCGATGTACTGCAGGGGCAGCCCGCGCGGGCCGGGGGCCAGGACCGGGCCGCCGCGCGCGATCCGGGTCAGCCACCAGGGCAGCCGGCCCACGTTCTCGTGCGGGCCGAGGATCAGCCCGGCCCGCACCAGCAGCGCGTCCGCCGCGCCGAAGGCGCCGACGGCGGCCAGTTCGCCACCGCGCTTGTCCGCCGCGTAGTCCCGCGCCCCGGCGTCGGCGGCGCCGTCGACCAGCGGGGCGTCCTCCGCGGCGCCGGGCGGCCAGGGCCAGGCGTACACCGACCGGCTGGAGACGTACGCGTACCGCCCGGCCCGGCCGCGCAGCAGCCGGGCCGCCTCGTGCACGGCGCGCGGGGCGGCCGACCAGGTGTCCACCACGGCGTCCCAGTCGCCGCCCGCCCCGGCGGCGGTGAGCGCGGCGAGGCCGCCGGGCGCGGTGCGGTCCCCGTGCAACGACCGCACTCCGGGCGGGGGCTGATGCCGCCCCCGGTGGAAGACGGTCACCTCCCAGCCGCGGCCGAGCGCGGCCGTCGCCACCGCGCGCCCCACGAACTCCGTACCGCCCAGCACCAGAAGTCTCATGCCGGTGATCCTGCCCGGTCCGGGTCCGTGGGGCGCGGGTCTCTGCCGAGGGCAGAAGGGTCAGCGGGCGGTCGGCGGGGTGTACTTGTAGCCGACCCGGCGCACGGTCTGGATGGCCTGGCGGTGCCCGTCGCCCAGCTTGCGGCGCAGCCGGGCGATGTGCACGTCCACGGTGCGGCCGTCGCCGACGTGGCCGTAGCCCCACACCGTGGTGACCAGCTGGTCGCGGGTGTGCACCCGGTGCGGATGCGCCACCAGGTGGGCCAGCAGCTCGAACTCCAGGTAGGTCAGGTCGAGTTCGCGGCCGTCGACGCTGGCGGTGCGCCGCACCGGGTCGATGCGCACCAGCGGCTCGCCGCCGGGCTCCGCCTCGGCGCGCGCGGCCTGGGGCTCCGGCTGGTCGGGGACGGCGACCGGCAGGAACGGGGGCCGCTGGTCGGCCGGGACCAGCACCAGGTAGCCGACCATCGGCGGCTGGCCCGGCAGGGTGGGCAGGGTGTGCTGCGGCGCGGGCAGCCAGGTCGCGCCCGGCGGCAGGAAGTCCGCGACGTCCACCACCTCGTCCCGGTCGACGGCGCGCAGCCGGTGCCGGGTGCCGTGCGGGGCGGGGGCGGGGGTGGGCAGGGTGGCGGTGGAGAGGGAACGGGTGGTCGCCATGAGAGGTCAGCTCTTTCGCGCGAGGAGGTCGTCGGGAGGTGCGGCGGCCCCGATTCGTGGTCGGGCGTCACCGGCGGACGTACGTCGTTTCGCGCTGGCCGAAGGCCGGGGGTACGGCTTTAGAGGGCCCGCGCGTTCATCGCGGGGCGACACACACGGTCGAAGTCGTGGTGCTGACGGGAAGGCCAGAACGGCTGGAGGTCATAGCGACCCGTCGCGGTGATCTGCTGGATGCTGGCCATGCGCCCATTGAAGCAGAGCCGCGCGGCGGGCAGGAGACTCCTCTCACTGCTTGGACGCTTCCTTGGTGGGAAATTGACGCGGAAACACCGCGTGCACCCGATTTTCCGCGCTGGTCAGCGGGTTGGTGACGGGCCGGGGGCGACCGGGGCGCCGTCTCACTCCTCGGACAGCGGCGCCGGGCCGAGCCGTACGCGTGCGCCGGCGTCCCGGCGGTCGGCCCGCTCCGTGGCGGCGCCGGGCACGCGGCGGGGGGCGCCCGCCGTGATGGGCGGGCGCCCCCCGGGTGGCGCGGGACGGATCAGACCTGGCCGGCCTTCTCCAGCGCGGCGCAGCAGGTGTCCACCAGCAGGCGGGTCACCACGTACGGGTCGACGTTGGCGTTCGGGCGCCGGTCCTCGATGTAGCCCTTGCCGTCCTTCTCGACCTGCCACGGGATGCGCACCGAGGCACCCCGGTCGGAGACGCCGTAGGAGAACTCGTCCCAGGGGGCGGTCTCGTGCAGGCCGGTCAGGCGCTCGTCGATGCCGGCGCCGTAGTTCTTCACGTGGTCCAGGGGCTTGGAGCCCTCGCCGAGCGACTCGCAGGCGGTGATGATGGCGTCGTAGCCCTCGCGCATGGCCCTGGTGGAGAAGTTGGTGTGCGCGCCCGCGCCGTTCCAGTCGCCCTTGACCGGCTTGGGGTCCAGGGTCGCGGAGACGCCGAAGTCCTCGGCGGTGCGGTAGAGCAGCCAGCGGGCCACCCACAGCTGGTCGGAGACCTCCAGCGGGGCCAGCGGGCCGACCTGGAACTCCCACTGGCCGGGCATGACCTCGGCGTTGATGCCGGAGATGCCGAGGCCCGCCTTCAGGCAGTTGTCGAGGTGGGCCTCGACGACGTCCCGGCCGAAGATCTCGTCGGCGCCGACACCGCAGTAGTAGCCGCCCTGCGGGGCCGGGAAGCCGCCCTCGGGGAAGCCGAGCGGGCGGGCGCCGTCGAAGAAGGTGTACTCCTGCTCGATGCCGAAGATGGGCTCCTGCGCGGCGTACCGCTCGGCCGCCTCGGCCAGCGCGGCCCGGGTGTTGGACGGGTGCGGGGTCAGGTCGGTGTCCAGCACCTCGCACAGCACCAGTATGTCGTCGCCGCCGCGGATCGGGTCCGGGCAGGTGAAGACCGGCCTGAGCACGCAGTCCGAGGAGTTGCCCGCGGCCTGGTTGGTGGAGGAGCCGTCGAAGCCCCACAGCGGCAGCGCGTCGAGACCGGCCGGGGCACCCGTGATGACCTTCGTCTTGGAACGGAGCTTGGCCGTCGGCGCGGTGCCGTCGATCCAGATGTACTCAGCCTTGAAGGTCACGGGGCCACATCCTTCGGGGGTGGGTCGGGCGCACCCGCCTCGACGGATGCTGCGGCGCTGCGGCACCGGTGCGCCGCTCGAACTGCGGGCAGCCTGTCAACAGGCCGTTTCCCGGCCATTGCCCGAATGTGAACCCCGTGTTACCTGGTGTTCGTGTGCCGAGGCTCACGTGGTGGGACGGCGCGGCCCCGGCCGCCCGGGTTGCGTACGACCGCGGGCCGCCGTGCGCGGCATCCGGGCGGGGCCGCTCGTCCCCCGGCGGCCCCGGCGCGCGGCGGGGTCAGCGCCTGTTGCGGGCGAGCGCCTCGCGTACGGCCTCGTCGCTGCGGGCCACCAGCGCCGTCCCGTCGTCCGCGGTGATGATCGGCCGCTGGATGAGCTTGGGGTGCCCGGCGAGCGCGGCGATCCAGCGGTCCCGGGCGCCGGCGTCGCGCGGCCACTCCTTGAGCCCCAGTTCCCGGGCCGCCGCCTCCTGGGTGCGCGTGATGTCCCACGGTTCGAGGCCGAGCCGGTCCAGTACGGCCCTGATCTCGTCCTCGCCCGGCACGTCCTCCAGGTACCGCCGCACGGTGTACTCGGCCCCCTCGGCGTCGAGCAGGGTGAGCGCGCCACGGCACTTCGAGCAGGCGGGATTGATCCAGATCTCCATGGGCGACACGGTACGCGCCACCCGCTCTGTTCGAATTTCCGGCGCCCCGGCAGCCTCATCCCCACCGCCTGTGACAGGGCGCCAATTTCCTGCGTGAGCAGGGAATTCGCTCGCTGCCGCAGCCGGTCGATTGTCAGTGGCCGCCGGTAGAATTGAAGCAGTGTTCGAGACCGGGCGCCGGGCCGCCGGCGACCGGTCTGACCGCGACAGGAGGATGCCCGTGCCCGCTGCCGCCCTCAAGCCGAAGCCGTTGCCGACCCAGTCCACCGTCCAGCACCCCGTGCTGTTCGACTCGCCCTACGCGCCGGAGGCGAAGCGACCGCTGCCGGCCGGACGGCCGCGCGAGTGGTACGTCACCCACAACCGGCGCCTGAAGGCCATGCGCCTCGCCATAGCCCTGCTCGACTCCGGGGTCTATCTGCCGGACCAGGCCCGGAACGAGACGATCCGCGGCACCGCCGAGCGGATCGGGATGCGGCCGCCCTCCGACACCACGTGCCACATGGTGCGGACGCTGATGCGCTACTCGCGGTGAGCTGGGTGCCGGGTGCCCCCGCGCCGGCGCGAGGGCACCCGGCACCGTCAGCGGCGGGGCGCCTCCGGGCGTCCGTCCCACTCCGCCAGCAGTCGCCGCACGAACTCCCGCCGGTCCCGGTCGTGGTCGCGGAACCACAGGCCGAGGATGTGCTCGGCGTCCGGGAGGTCGAGGCGGGAGAACCGGGAGCGCTCCGACAGCGCCTCCTGCACGGCCTCCGTGACCGCCCCCGGGATGACCGTGTCGCGGCCCGGCACCGCCAGCACCGCCCGGCCCGCGTACGCGCGCAGCACCTCCAGCGCGGGGGAGCCGCGCCACGCGTCCGGCGTGCGGATCAGCTCCGAGAAGCGGCTGTCGCCGTTGCCGAACGGCACGTCCCAGGCCTCCGGCCCGTAGACGGCGGGCGCGCACAGGCCCACGGCCGCGACCCGGCGCCCGTAGTGCCGCACGAGGTCCGCGGCCGTCTGCCCGCTCATGCTGAAACCCACCACGATCAGCGGGTCCTCCGCCGGCGCGTGCGCGTCGAGCACCGCCACCGCCTGCTCGTACCGGCGGCGCAGGCTCGACTCCGCGAGCGCGCCCGTGCTGTCGCCGTGCCCGGAGAAGTCGAAGGCGAGGGCGCGGCAGCCCTGGCCGGCGAAGTCCGCGAGGAACGGCAGCAGCCGCTCCTTGCTGCCGTTGCCCGCGCCGTGCAGCAGCACCGCCGTGGCCCGCCCGGCCGGACCGGCGCCCGCGACGCTGAGCCGTTCACCGTCGAAGGCGTGGGTGAAGGTGGAGAGTTGGTCCATGCGGGCCATTCACTCACGGCGCCCTCCCGCGCCCGCGAGAACCCCCGGGAAACGCTGCGGGGCGCGCGGAAAACGGGATGCGCCGCTGATCGCGCCCTCCCTACGCTGTACGTACGGAGACGAAACAGACACGCTCCGCTTCCCCCGACTCACCCCACGGAGGTCCGTCATGCGTGGCATCCTCGCGACCGGGACCGTGGTCCTGGTGATCCTCGGATTCGGGAACCACCTCTGGTGGCTCGCCGCGGTGGCGCTGCTGTACCTGTACGCGACGCACGGACGCGGCTCCCCCGGCGCGGCCCCGCCCGCGCCCGCCCCCGGCGCCCCGCCCGGCGACTACCGGGCGTACCGGGAGCGCCGGGACCGCCAGGCCCGCTGGGAGCGCCGCTACCGCCGCGAGCGGCCCTTCGAGGCCCGCCGGCAGGAGCGGGAGAGGACGCGGTGACCCGGCGGGGGGCCGCCGCCGGCCGTCACAGGCCGGGGGCGCCCCACACCGGGAACCAGCGGCCCGGGTCCGGCTCGATCGGCAGATCGCCGTCGAGGGCGGCCTTCAGCCGCAGTTCCAGCGCGGCGTCCCGCCGCTCGGCCGCACCGGGCAGCGGGGCGAACGGGTAGAAGGTGCCGCGCTTGTAGAGGTACACGAGCGCCACCCGCCGCCCGGTGCCGTCGGTGAAGGAGACGAGCGAACACAGCAGCTGCGGGCCGAAGCCGGCCGACTCCAGCGAGCTGTTCACCGCGTGCAGATCGGCCACGAGCTGCGGCAGCTGGCCGGGGGAGCGCCGCGAGACCAGCCAGGAATAGCCGTAGCCGTCCCGCAGCGGCTCCACCGGCGGGCCGGTGCGGTCGCTGTCCGCGTCCAGCAGCGCCCGCACCTCCGCGCAGATCCGCGCGAAGGCCGCGCCCTCCACCGTGGCGAAGCACACCGCCCCGCTCCCGGCCGGCGTGAAACCGGCCGCCGCCTCCAGCGTCACCGCCGCCGACGGCAGTGCGAACAGCCGGTCGAGATCGGGCACGACCGGCCGGGTACGGCCCAGCAGGACGTCCAGCAACCGCACGGTCGGCCTCCTCCCTCCGCGGCCCCGGCCCGGCCGGACCGGGCTTGCCGGGTCACCCCGCCCTGCCCGGCGTGGCCGCCTCGCCCAGCTCCACCGAGATCCGGCCCAGCTGGTCCAGCCGCTGCCGCAGGGTGGGGTGGGTGGACAGGAAGCGCTCGATGCCGGGCTCCCGGCCGGTCGCCGGGGTGAAGTAGAACGCGTTGAACGCCTGGGCCGTCCGCAGGTCCTCCGTCGGGATGCGCGCGATCTCCCCGGAGACCTTGGTGAGCGCCGCCGCCAGCGCCGAGGGCCGCCCCGTCAGCAGCGCCGCCGCGCGGTCGGCCGCCAGCTCCCGGTACCGGGACAGCGCCCGGATCAGCAGGAAGCTGAGCGCGTACACGGCCGCCGAGACGCCCAGGACGGCGGCGAAGACGACGGCCGTGTTCTGGTCCCGGCGGCCCCCGCCGAAGATCTGCGAGTAGAAGGCGAACCGGACGACCAGGCCCGCGACCACCCCGAGGAAGGACGCCACCGTGATCACGGCGACGTCCTTGTGCGCGACGTGCGACAGCTCGTGCGCGAGCACGCCCTCCAGCTCGTCGGGCTCCAGCCGGCGGAGCAGCCCGGTGGTCACGCAGACCACGGCGTGGTCCGCGCTGCGCCCGGTCGCGAACGCGTTCGGCATATCCATCCCGGACACGGCGACCACGGGCCTCGGCAGGTCCGCGATCGCGCACAGGCGGTCGACGACGGCGTGCAGCCCGGGATACTCCTCCCGGGTCACCGGACGGCCGCGCATCGCGAACAGGGCGATCCGGTCGGAGAACCAGAACTGGGCCACGAACAGCGCCCCGATCAGGACTGCGACCAGCACCCAGGACCTCAGCAGCACGATCAGCGCCGCGACGAAGCCCACGTACAGCAGACCGAGCAGGAACAGCGTCAGGCCCATGCGCACGGTCAGCCGCCGATCGCTGTGGAACCGGCTCCGCATCTCGCATCACCCCGCAGTCGGGCACTCACCCCCCGCCTGTCCAGTGTGCACCCGCCGCTCCCCGGAGGAGGGATCAGTAGGGGGAGCGCATCTGCGCGTACCCCAGCAGCACGATCACCGCGGCCACACACCCGAGCACCACGGCCGTCGACACCCACGACGACCGGCGCGGGCGCACCGGGTCCGGGTCCGCCCGGAAGGGCGCCGGCTCCGGCGGGTTCTCCTTCCAGCGGGCGGCGAGCATCCGGGCCCGGGCGGAGGGCTCCTTGTGCTCGGCCGAGTTCGCCCACGCGTGATCGAACTCGTGCTCCCAGTCGTCCAGTTCCGCCATCCCCGTACAACCTCTCTCGTCCGGCACTCCGGAGGCATGATCCTCCGACAATAGGAAGTCCGGGAAGCCGGAATGGTTGCACGGCCCGCGCACGGCCGAGGCCCCGGCGCTCGCGGGGAGCGCCGGGGCCTCGGCTGTGGTGCGCGGGTCGGTCACACGTCGAAGTACAGCTCGAACTCGTGCGGGTGCGGACGCAGCTGGAGCGGCGCGATCTCGTTCGTGCGCTTGAAGTCGATCCACGTCTCGATCAGGTCGGACGTGAACACGTCGCCCTGGAGGAGGAACTCGTGGTCGGCCTCCAGCGCGTCGAGGACGGCGTTCAGCGAGGTCGGGACCTGGGCGACGTTCGCGTGCTCCTCGGGAGCCAGCTCGTACAGGTCCTTGTCGATCGGCTCGGCCGGCTCGATCTTGTTCTTGATGCCGTCCAGGCCCGCGAGGAGCAGGGCCGAGAAGGCGAGGTAGGGGTTGCCGGAGGAGTCCGGCGCGCGGAACTCGACGCGCTTGGCCTTCGGGTTGGAGCCCGTGATCGGGATACGCATCGCGGCCGAGCGGTTGCGCTGCGAGTACACCAGGTTGATCGGCGCCTCGAAGCCCGGCACCAGGCGGTGGTAGGAGTTCACCGTCGGGTTGGTGAAGGCCAGCAGCGACGGGGCGTGCTTGAGGATGCCGCCGATGTAGTAGCGGGCCATGTCCGACAGGCCCGCGTAACCGGCCTCGTCGTAGAACAGCGGGTCGCCGTTGCTCCACAGCGACTGGTGCACGTGCATGCCCGAGCCGTTGTCACCGAAGATCGGCTTCGGCATGAAGGTCGCGGTCTTGCCGTTGCGCCAGGCCACGTTCTTCACGATGTACTTGAAGAGCTGGAGGTCGTCGGCGGCGGCCAGCAGCGTGTTGAACTTGTAGTTGATCTCCGCCTGGCCGGCGGTGCCCACCTCGTGGTGCTGGCGCTCGACCTTCAGGCCCTGCCTGTCCAGCTCCAGGGAGATCTCGGCGCGCAGGTCGGCGAAGTGGTCGACCGGCGGGACCGGGAAGTAGCCGCCCTTGTAGCGGACCTTGTAGCCGCGGTTGTTCTCCAGCGCGCCCGTGTTCCAGGCGCCGGCCTCGGAGTCGATGTGGTAGAACGACTCGTTCGCCGAGGTGGCGAAGCGCACGCTGTCGAAGACGTAGAACTCGGCCTCGGGGCCGAAGTACGCGGTGTCGGCGATGCCGGTCGACGCCAGGTACGCCTCCGCCTTCTTCGCCACGTTGCGCGGGTCACGGGAGTACTGCTCGCCCGTGATCGGGTCGTGGATGAAGAAGTTGATGTTGAGGGTCTTGTCCCGGCGGAACGGGTCGACACGGGCCGTGGACAGGTCGGCACGCAGAGCCATGTCGGACTCGTGGATGGCCTGGAAACCGCGGATCGACGATCCGTCGAAGGCCAGCTCCTCGTCCGGGTCGAACGCCTCGACGGGCACCGTGAAGTGCTGCATGACGCCCGGCAGGTCGCAGAAGCGGACGTCGACGAACCTGACGTCCTCGTCCGCGATGAACTTCTTGGCCTCGTCGGCGTTCTGGAACATCCAGCTCCTCCTACTCCCGACCGTCCTCGCCGGGGTGGTGATCGTTCGTGCGGCCAGTGCGGTGGCACACGGTGGTCTCGACCCTAGGGACGGGTGATTTCTCGGGCGTGACCCGTTTGTTTCGCAGAAGTTAACCAGCCACGTGTCCACCGTAGCCCCGCGCACCCCTGCGCGTAGTGTCCGAAACCGGACGCAGTACCGTGGACGGGTGGACAACAGGCAGGCAATCGGATCGTGGCTCTCCGGCCCGCGCGCGGCCATGGAAGATGCGGGTGCCGACTTCGGCTACCGGGGCGAGCAGCTCGGTCTGCCCGAGGACGGGCCGAACTCGATCGCACGGCCCGGACGGCGGCTCGGCGCGCTCGCCGTGGACTGGGCGCTGTGCGTCCTGATCGCATACGGCCTGATCACACACGGCAACGGAGCGGCCACGAGCAACTGGGCGCTGGGCGTCTTCTTCGTGCTGAGCGCGCTGACCGTCGGCACCGTCGGCAGCACCCCCGGCAAGCGGCTCTTCGGCATCCGGGTGGTGGCCCTGCGCACCGGCACGGTCAGCCCGGGGCGCGCCCTGCTGCGCACGGTCCTGCTGTGCCTCGCGATCCCCGCGCTGGTCTGGGACCGCGACGGCCGCGGCCTGCACGACCGCCTCGCCCAGACGGTCGAGGTCCGCATCTGACACGCGCCCGGCCCGGCCGCGGCGGGGAGGCCACCCGTGCCGCGCGGCGCGGGTGACCTCGGGCGTTTCGCCCGCTGGTCTCACCCCCGCCGCAGCACCGCCCCCAGCACCCGCCGCAGCTCCGCCTCCGGGTCCCCTGCGGCGCCCGTCGCGCGCCAGGCCACGAAGCCGTCCGGGCGGACCAGGACCGCGCCGTCGGCCGTCGTGCCGTGCAGGGACGCCCAGTCGGTGCCGCCGCCGGGCCCCTCCGCGTCGTACACGAGGTCGGCGTCCGGGCCGGCGCCGATCCGGTACGCCCGCAGGCGCACGCCGTCCGCGTCCGCGACGCGCCGCGCGGCGGACCACCAGGCCGCGCCCGCGGCGGAGGCGGCGTCGCAGAGCAGGACGAGCGAGCGTTCGTAGAGGTCGATGGTGGACAGCCGCCGGTCGGCCCGGCGCAGCCACAGGTGCGGGGCCCGGCTGCCGGGGTCCGCGGTCAGCCGCACCCCGTCGGGTACGACCGGCTGGGCCGGGTCGGCGTCCAGGACGGCGCCCTCCAGGTAGCGGTAGGCGAGGACCACCGGGAGGATGCCGCTGCGCGGGCCGCCGCCCACGCCCGGGGTCGGGGCGAAGCCGGGGTGGCTGTGCTCCACGGAGCGGGCCGAGGCGCGGGCGCTGGTGGCCAGGGCGACCGGCCGGCGCTCGGTGTCGTAGGTCTCCAGCAGGTCCGGCCCGGCCCAGCCGTCGAGCACGGCGGACAGCTTCCAGGCCAGGTTGTGCGCGTCCTGGATGCCGGTGTTGGAGCCGAACGCGCCCGTCGGCGACATCTCGTGGGCCGAGTCCCCGGCGAGCAGCACCCGGCCGGCCGTGTACCGCTCGGCGACCCGTTCCGCCGCGCGCCAGGACGCCTTCCCGGTGATCTCGACGTCGAGGTCGGGCACGCCGACGGCCAGCCGGATGTGCCGCTGGAGCCGTTCCTCGGTGAACTCCTCCAGCCGCTCGCCGTGCTCCGGGTGCCAGGGCGCGTGGAAGACCCAGTGCTCCTTGTTGTCGACGGGCAGCAGCGCGCCGTCGGCCTCCGGGTCGGTGAGGTAGCAGCAGATGAAGTGCCGGTCGCCGACGGCCTCGGCCAGCAGCTTGGACCGGAAGGTGACACTCACGTTGGCGAACAGGTCGCCGGGCCCGCTCTGCCCGATGCCGAGCCGGCGCCGCACCGGGCTGCGCGGGCCGTCGCAGGCCACCAGGTAGTCCGCGCGGACCGTGTACAGCTCGTCGCCGTCGCGGTCCCGGACGTACGCCGTCACTCCTTCGGGGTCCTGGGAGAAGGACTCCAGCTCGTGGTAGTAGCGCAGGTCGCCGCCGAGCGCCCGGGCCCCCTTCAGCAGCACCGGCTCCAGGTCGTTCTGGCTGCACAGGCACCACGTGGTGGGGCTGAACCTCGCGAGCCCGCCGCCCGGGTCGATGTGCCGGAACAGCCACTCCCCGGCGTCACCCGCAAGGGTGGGGGTCTGCAGGATGCCGTGGTTGTCCGCGAGCAGCGAGGCCGCCGCCTTGATGTCCGGCTCGATGCCGGCCACCCGGAACAGCTCCATCGTGCGCAGGTTGTTGCCGCGGCCACGCGGGTGGATCGAGGTCCCGGAATGCCGCTCGACGAGCATGTGCGGTACGCCGAGACGGCCCAGGAACAGGGAGAGGGACAGGCCCACCAGGGAGCCGCCCACGACGAGGACGGGCACCCGGTGATCGGCTTTCTGCTGCATCAGGGCTCCAGAGGCAGGGTTCGGGATGCGGGGCGCATTGGTGTTTGTGTGCCCTGTGGGACGGCTTTCGCGTGCTCAATCACCCGCGTGGTTCACGCGAGTCGCGCGACGCGGGGGAAGCGGCACAGGATCAAGAAGCGCTGACGTCGCGTCATTCGGCCGCCGGCGTTGCCTCTGCCCCCGTGAAGGAGATGTGCGCAGCATGACCACCTTGTCGGAAAAGCCCTCGGCCCCGTCGACGCGCCAGGTGTCGAAGCGGGTCTCCCAGTCGGTGTTCGACGGCTCCCGCCTGCGGGTCGTCCTCCTCGTGGACGTCCACGACGGCGCCCAGCAGCAGTTCCTGGAGGCCTACGAACAGCTGTGCAACCAGGTGGCACAGGTTCCCGGCCACGTCAGCGACCAGCTGTGCCAGTCCATCGAGAACCCCTCCCAATGGCTCATCACCAGCGAGTGGGAGAGCGCCCCGCCGTTCCTCACCTGGGTCAACAGCGAGGAGCACGTGCGGATGGTGGAGCCCCTGCACAGCTGCGTGCGGGACACCCGTTCGCTGCGCTTCCACGTCGTCCGCGAGACCGGGGGAGAGGCCGCCGCCGCCCCCGAGCGCCGCCGGCTCCAGTCCTCCCCCCGGATCGGCGACGGGGTGATCCGGCACGCGCTCACCTTCACGGTGCGGCCCGGCAGCGAGCAGGAGGTGAAGCGGATCCTGGCCGACTACGCCTCGCCCCGGGCCCGGGTCGACGAGACCACCCGGCTGTGCCGCACCTCCCTGTTCATGCACGGCAACCGGGTGGTGCGGGCCATCGAGGTGCGCGGCGACCTGCTCGCGGCGCTGCGCCACGTCGCCCGGCAGCCCGAGGTGCGGGCCGTGGAGGAGGCCATCAACCCCTATCTGGAGCAGGAGCGGGACCTGGACGACCAGGAGTCCGCGCGGGTCTTCTTCACCCGGGCGGCGCTGCCCGCCGTGCACCACGTCACCGCGGACGAGCTGACCGAGGGCGAGCGGCTGGCCCGCTACTACCCGGCCCGGCCGGGCCTCGGCATGCGGCTGGCGGAGCTGCTCGCCCAGCAGGACGAGGCGGCGGCGGACGACCCGGACGGCCCCGTCCTGCGCAGCACGGTCTTCCAGCGCGACGACGTCGTCGTGCGGCTGCTCGACGTACGCCCCGGCTCCGGGGCCCGCGCCGCCCTGCCGGAGCCCGGGGACCCGGCCGCGCTGGAGGCCCTGCTGGACGGCGAGCCCGTCGGCATGGACCTCGTCACCGACCGCCGTTCGCCCGACGCCTGACCCCCACGGGCCGGCCCAACCAACGGAGGAACACCGTGATCACACCCCTTCCGAAGATCGTGGACCTGAGCGAGATCGAGCCCAACACCCGGCGCGGCGGTGATCTGCGCGCCATGCTCACCCCCTCGACGGTGGGCGCCACCAGCGGCTTCATGGGCGTGGCCATCGTCCAGCCCGGTGACCGCATCGGCGAGCACTACCACCCCTACTCCGAGGAGTTCGTCTACGTCCTGTGCGGGCAGCTGGAGGTGGACCTGGACGGCGAACCGCACCCGCTGCGGCCCGAGCAGGGCCTGATGATCCCGATCAACATGCGCCACCGGTTCCGCAACGTCGGCAACGTGGAGGCGCGGCTCGTCTTCCACCTGGGCCCGCTCGCCCCGCGGCCGGCCCTCGGCCACGTCGACACCGAGGAGACGGCGCGGCCCGTGGCCGCCGTCGCCGAGCCCGCCGGCCGGGAACAGGTCCGCTCATGACCCGGCGCGTGGCGGTCACCGGCATAGGCGTCGTCGCTCCGGGCGGGATCGGCGTACCGGCGTTCTGGGACCTGCTGGCCGAAGGCCGTACCGCGACGCGGGGCATCACGTTCTTCGACCCGGCCGGGCTCAGGTCCCGGATCGCGGCCGAGTGCGACTTCGACCCGGCCGCGCACGGCCTGGACGCGGAGCAGGTCCAGGGGGCGGACCGGTACATACAGTTCGCCCTGGTCGCCGGCGAGGAGGCGGTGCGGGACTCCGGTCTCGACCTCGCCCGGGAGGACCCCTGGCGGGTCGGTGTCTCCCTGGGCACCGCCGTCGGCGGCACCACCCGCCTGGAGCACGACTACGTCCTGGTCAGCCACCGCGGGCAGCGCTGGGACGTCGACCACGCCGAGGCCGAACCGCAGCTGCACCGGGCGTTCTCCCCGAGCACCGTGGCCTCCGCCGTGGCGGAACGTTTCGGCGCACGGGGTCCGGTACAGACCGTCTCCACCGGCTGCACCTCCGGCCTGGACGCCGTCGGCTACGCCTTCCACACCGTCCAGGAGGGCCGCGCCGACATATGCGTCGCCGGGGCCTCGGACTCCCCCATATCCCCGATCACCATGGCCTGCTTCGACGCGATCAAGGCCACGAGCCCGAACAACGACGACCCGGCGCACGCCTCCCGGCCCTTCGACAACAACCGTGACGGCTTCGTCATGGGCGAGGGCGGCGCGGTGCTCGTCCTGGAGGAGCTGGAACACGCCCGGGCCCGCGGTGCCCATGTGTACTGCGAGTTCGGCGGCTACGCCACCTTCGGCAACGCCTACCACATGACCGGCCTGACCAAGGAGGGCCTGGAGATGGCGCGGGCCATCGAGACCGCTCTCGGGCAGGCGCGGCTGGACCCCACGGCGATCGACTACGTCAACGCGCACGGTTCCGGCACCCGGCAGAACGACCGCCACGAGACGGCGGCCGTGAAGCGGGCGCTCGGCCACCACGCCTACGACACCCCGATGAGCTCCATCAAATCCATGGTGGGGCACTCCCTCGGGGCGATCGGCGCCATCGAACTGGTCGCCTGTGTGCTGGCCCTCGCCAAGCAGGTCGTACCGCCGACCGCGAACTACGAGATCCCCGACCCGGAGTGCGACCTGGACTACGTCCCGCGTGTCGCCCGCGAACGGAAGCTGAACAGCGTGCTGTCCGTGGGCAGCGGGTTCGGCGGATTCCAGTCCGCGGTGATCCTGACCCGGCCGAGGGAGTGAGGACACACGATGAGCGAACCGAAGGACCGGCAGGCGGCCATCACCGGCATCGGGGTGGTCGCACCCAACGGCACCAGCACCGACACCTTCTGGAAGGCGACCCAGGAGGGCCTCAGCGTCCTCGACCGGGTCACCCGCGAGGGCTGCGAGCACCTTCCCCTGAAGGTGGCCGGTGAGGTCCGCGCCTTCGACCCGGCGGCCACCATCGAGGAGCGCTTCCTCGTCCAGACCGACCGGTTCACGCACTACGCCATGGCCGCGGCCGACTTCGCGCTGGACGACGCCCGGCTCGGGCCGTCCGGCATCCCGGACGCGCCGTACTCCATCGGCGTCGTCACGGCCGCCGGATCCGGCGGCGGCGAGTTCGGCCAGCGCGAACTGCAGCGACTGTGGGGCAAGGGCAGCCGGTTCGTCGGGCCGTACCAGTCCATCGCCTGGTTCTACGCCGCGAGCACCGGCCAGGTCTCCATCCGCCGCGGCTTCAAGGGGCCGTGCTCGGTCGTCGCCTCCGACGAGGCCGGCGGCCTGGACGCCCTCGCCCACGCGGCCCGGGCGGTGCGCCGCGGCACCGACGTGATCGTGGCCGGCTCCACCGAGGCGCCGCTCGCGCCGTACTCGATGGTCTGCCAGCTCGGCTACGCGGAACTGAGCCGCGAGACCGACCCCGCCCGGGCCTACCGCCCCTTCACCGAGGGGGCGTGCGGGTTCGTGCCGGCCGAGGGCGGCGCCATGCTCGTCGTCGAGGCGGCGGGCACCGCCCGGGCCCGGGGCGCCGACGTCCGGGCCGTCGTCGCGGGCCACGGGGCCACCTTCACCGGCGCCTCCCGCTGGGCGGACTCCCGCGACGGACTCGCGCACGCCATCCGGCAGGCGCTGGCGGAGGCCGGCGCGGCCCCCGAGGAGATCGACGTCGTCTTCGCCGACGCCCTCGGGGTACCGGAGGCCGACCGGGCCGAGGCGCTGGCGATCGCCGACGCCCTCGGCGCGCACGCCGCCCGGGTCCCGGTCACCGCCCCGAAGACCGGGTTCGGCCGCGGCTACTGCGCGGCCCCCGTGCTGGACACCGCCGCGGCCGTGCTGGCGATGGAGCACGGCCTGATCCCGCCGACGCCGAACGTCTTCGACGTCTGCCACGACCTCGACCTCGTGACGGGCAGCGCCCGTGCCGCCGAGCCGCGCACGGCACTCGTGCTCAGCCGCGGACTCATGGGGTCGAACTCGGCGCTGGTGCTGCGAGCCGGCACCAGGCAGTGAGCACAGCAAAGGAGGAAAGCACATGCCGCAGATCACCGTGGAAGAACTCGCCGCGCTGATGAAGAAGGCCGCCGGGGTCACCGTCA
Organism: Streptomyces sp. NPDC104831; assembly: GCF_055583025.1. Classification (NCBI taxonomy): domain Bacteria; kingdom Bacillati; phylum Actinomycetota; class Actinomycetes; order Kitasatosporales; family Streptomycetaceae; genus Streptomyces; species Streptomyces sp. NPDC104831. Next base: position 23,040 of record NZ_JBVJOT010000036.1, on the reverse strand, counting down.
GCCCGGAACAGCTGATCGAGAGGCCGGACACCGGCTTCGACGTCCTCGGTGTCGACTCGCTCGGCCTGCTCGGCATCGTCGGCGAGCTGGAGAACACCCACGGCACCCCGATGCCGGTCGACGCCGAACGCTGCAAGACGCCGCAGCAGTTCCTCAACCTCGTCAACACCACCCTGATGGCAGGAGCCTGAGATGGCAGGACACACCGAGAACGAGATCACCATCGCCGCCCCGCTGGACCTGGTCTGGGACATGACCAACGACCTGGAGCGCTGGCCGCAGCTGTTCAGCGAGTACGCGTCGGTGGAGGTCCTCAAGCGGGAGGGCGCGAGGACCACGTTCCGGCTCACCATGCACCCGGACGAGAACGGCACCGTGTGGAGCTGGGTCTCCGAGCGGGAGCCGGACCGCGACTCCCTCACCGTCACGGCCCGCCGGGTGGAGACCGGCCCCTTCGCCCACATGAACATCCGCTGGAGCTACGAGGAGGTCCCGGCCGGCACCCGGATGGTGTGGGTCCAGGACTTCGCGATGAAGCCGGACGCGCCGGTCGACGACGACTGGATGACCGACAACATCAACAAGAACTCCAAGGTCCAGCTGGCCCTGATCCGGGACAGGATCGAGAAGGCGGCGGCCGGACAGCGGCCCGCCCCGGCCCTGGCCGACTGAGCCGGACGACAGGAGACGACCGTGCACCAGGCCCTGATCGTCGCCCGCATGGCCCCCGGCTCCGCCCCGGACATCGCCAAGGTGTTCGCGGAGTCCGACCGCGGGGAGCTGCCGCACCTCGTCGGGGTGGTCCGGCGCAGCCTCTTCCAGTTCGGTGATGTGTACATGCACCTCGTCGAGTCCGAACGCGAGCCCGGACCGGCCATCGCCAAGGTCACCTCGCACCCCGAGTTCAAGGAGGTCAGCGAGCGGCTGTCGGCGTACGTCAGCGCGTACGACCCCGAGACCTGGCGGTCCCCGAAGGACGCCATGGCCCAGCGGTTCTACGTCTGGCAGCGCGACACCGGAGTCTGACACCCTCCTCCGGAGCACCGGTGCCGGGCCCGCGTCCGACGCGGACCCGGCACCGGTGTGCCGTGGGGAGCGCGCTCAGCCGGGGACCGTGCAGTCGAACGCGTGCAGGAAGGGGTTGACCGGCGCGACGCCGCCGACCTCCAGGCCCGCCGCCCGCAGCCGTCCGGTCATGCCGGCGGTGGTGTGCTTGGCCCCGCCGACGTTGAGCAGCAGCAGCAGGTCCATGGCGGTGCTGAACCGCATGGACGGCGTGTCGTCCACCAGGTTCTCGATCACGACGACCCGGGTGCCGGGGCCGCCCGCCTCGACCACGTTGCGCAGCAGCCGGGTGGTGGACTCGTCGTCCCACTCCAGGATGTTCTTGATGACGTAGACGTCGGCCTTGACCGGGACGGCCTCGCGGATGTCGCCCGGCACGATCCGCGCCCGGCCGGCCAGGTCGCCGCCCTCGCGCAGCCGCGGCAGGGCGTTGTCCACCACCCGCGGCAGGTCCAGCAGGTAGCCCCGCATCGCCGGGTACTTGTCGAGCAGGCTGGCCACCACGTGCCCCTGCCCGCCGCCGAGGTCGGCGACCGAGTCGCTGCCGGACAGGTCGAGCAGCGCGGCGACCTCCCGGGCCGACTGCTCGCTGGAGCGGGTCATGGCCCGGTTGAAGACGTCGGCGGACTCCGGGGCGTCCTCGTTGAGGTAGGCGAAGAACTCCTTGCCGTACAGGTCCTCCACGACGTTCCGGCCGGTGCGCACCGCCCGGTCCAGCCGGGGCCAGGCGTCCCAGGTCCAGGGCTCGGTGCACCACAGGGCGATGGCCCTGAGGCTGCTGGGGTCGTCCTCGCGCAGCAGCCGGGACATCTCGGTGTGCGCGAAGGTGCCGTCGGGCCGCTCGGCGAAGACGCCGTAGCAGGACAGGGCGCGCAGCAGCCGGCGCAGCGGCCCGGGCTCGGTGTGCACGGCCGCCGCCAGGCCCTGCACGGTCATCGGGGCGTCACCGAGGGCGTCGGCGACGCCGAGCCGGGCGGCGGCGCGGACGGCGGCGGCGCAGGCCGCCCCGAACACGAGCTCGCGCAGCCGCATCGACGGCGGCGGGGTGGGGGGTGCCCCGGACTCCGGCGCGGTGGGGAGCGCGGGGGATGGTGCGGTCATGGGCCGCCTTCCTTCCTTGCGTGGGTCGGGTACGGCTGTCCGGTCAGCACAGGCCCGCGGGCCTGGAGGCGCGGCAGGAGTTGTGGTCGAAGGCGTTGCCGCTCTTCGCGGCCTCCTGGTTGACCAGGTCCGCCGGGGAGTTGGCCGACAGCTGGTTGCCGGTGATCCGGTTGCGCTCGCTGGTGGCGCCGACGAAGCTCTTGAACAGGACGATGCCGCCCGACAGCGGGGACTTGCCGAAGTGGCCGGTGACGGTGTTCCGGGAGACCAGGGTCTTCTCGGTGCCGGTCAGCACGATGCCGGAGCCCTGGAGGTAGGGCAGCCGGGCGGTCTTCGGGCAGTACTTGTTGTTCCGCTCGACCAGGTTGGCGCGCACGGTCAGCGCGCCCGCCCGGGGCTTGTTCTCGTCGCCCACCACGAACACGCCGGCGCAGTTGCCGGTGACGTGGTTGCGCCGGACGGTGAGGTTGCGCAGCCGGCGGACGGTCAGGCCGATCCGGTTGCCCTCCAGCAGGGTGTGCTCCACCACCGTGCCCTTGCTGTCCTTGGCGCCCTGCTCGGCCTTGACGCTGTTGGCGAGGAACAGGCCGGCGTCGCCGTTGCGCCGGGCGGTGTCGCCCCGGAAGAGCCCCCGGGTGGAGTGCTGCTGGGCGATGCCCCACTGGCCGTTGTCGTCGGCGGTCACCCCGGTCACGGTCAGCCGGTCGGTGCCCATGGACCACAGGCCGACCTTGGCGAAGCCGGTCACCTTGAGATCGGCGACGGTGACGTCCCGCAGGGCCTTGTTCTTGCCGCCGATCACGCAGATGCCGTTGCCCGACCCGAGGCAGGTGGGGGTGGTCCCCTTCGCGGGCGGTGCCGCCTTCGCCCCCGAGGGCGGCCGGATGACGGTGCGCGGGCCCGCGCCCCGCAGGGTCAGCGCGGCGGTCCGCACGGTGACGCTCTCGTGGTAGGTGCCGGCCAGCACCCGCACGGTGTCGCCGGGCCGGGCGGCGTTCACCGCCTTCTGGATGGACTCACCCGGACGCACCACGAGGGTCCGGTGGGCCGCCGACGCCGGGGCGGCGCCCGCGAACGCACCGACGAGGGCCGTGGCGCATGCGAGGTACGTAATATGGCGTTTTGTCACATTCCGAAGGCTAGGAGCCGATGAGCTGATTACCCGCCGGATGCTCCGTTCGGTGGCGTGTCAACGACAGACCCCGCACCCTTCGGGGTGCGGGGTCTCGTCGATGGCGTGCGGGTGCGGTCAGCGCCCCCGGGGTCCGCCCTTCGGCAGCTTCATGCCCTTGGGCATCGGGCCCTTGGGCAACGGCATGTTGCTCATCAGGTCGCCCAGCGCGCGCAGCCGGTCGTTGGTGGCGGTCACCTGGGGGCCGGTCAGCACCCGCGGGAACTTCAGCAGGGTGGTGCGCAGCTTCTTCAGCTCGACCTGGCCCTCGCCGGTGCCCACGATCACATCGTGCACCGGCACGTCCGCGACGATGCGGTTCATCTTCTTCTTCTCGGCGGCCAGCAGGGTCTTCACCCGGTTCGGGTTGCCCTCGGCGACCAGCACGATGCCCGCCTTGCCGACGGCCCGGTGCACCACGTCCTGGCTGCGGTTCATCGCCACCGCCGGGGTCGTCGTCCAGCCCCGGCCGATGTTGTCCAGCACGGCCGCGGCGGCGCCCGGCTGGCCCTCCATCTGGCCGAAGGCCGCCCGTTCGGCCCGGCGGCCGAACACGATGGCCATCGCCAGCAGGGCGATCAGCAGACCGAAGATGCCCAGGTAGACCGGGTGCCCGAGCAGGAAGCCGATCACGAGGAAGACACCGAGGACGCCGATGCCGACGGCCGCGAGTACAAGACCGATCTTCTTGTCGACCTTGCGGGTCATCTGGTACGTCAGGGCGATCTGCTTCAGTCGCCCGGCATTCGCGGCGTCCGCCGCGGTTTCCTTCCTCGCCATGTCACGAAGTCTACGTGCCCCCGGGAGCGCCGACGACGGCAGTGCCCGGCGGGCCCGTCCCCGGGCCCGGGGGGAGGTGTCAGGAGCGGCCGGCGGCCTGCTCCAGGAACCGCTGCGCCTCGACCCGGTCCTGGGCGCGACGGCGGTCCTCCAGGACGGACGTCCAGGCGTTGCGGCGGGCGGTGCGCTGGCCGCCGCTCAGCAGCAGGGACTCGACACGGCGGAGCGCGTCGGTGAAGGACGGGATGGCGGTGGCGCGCACGGGTGCTGCCTGCATGGGCGGGATCCCCCCTCGAAGCGGTGGAGACAGGGGCGTGACACCTAGGGTCACTGTCTGGTGTTACCAGGGCGTGACCGACCGGTCAAACAGTGGTGAACCCCTCGGTGCGGGGGCCGGAACGCCGACGCGGCCCCGCCGCCGCCCTCATCAGCGAGGACGGAGGGGACCGCGTCGACCCGGCCGCTACCGGCCGGTAGCGATTTGTGCGACGATTCACACGCGCGGGCTCACGCCGCGGGTCTCACGCCGCGGGGCTCACACCGCCTGCGCGGCGATGAACGCGCCCCGCTTCTCGATGGCCATCTGGTACAGCCGCCCGGCGCGGTAGGAGGAGCGCACCAGGGGGCCGGACATCACACCGGAGAAGCCGATCTGCTCGGCCTCCTCCTTCAGCTCCACGAACTCCTGCGGCTTCACCCAGCGCTCCACCGGGTGGTGCCGGACGGACGGGCGCAGGTACTGGGTGATGGTGACCAGCTCGCAGCCCGCCTCGTGCAGCTGCCTGAGCGCGTCGCCGACCTCCTCGCGGGTCTCGCCCATGCCGAGGATCAGGTTCGACTTGGTGACCAGGCCGAAGTCGCGGGCCTCGGTGATGACCTTCAGGGAGCGCTCGTAGCGGAAGCCGGGGCGGATCCGCTTGAAGATCCGGGGGACCGTCTCGACGTTGTGCGCGAAGACCTCGGGGCGGGAGTCGAACACCTCGGCCAGCTGCTCGGGGACCGCGTTGAAGTCGGGGGCCAGCAGCTCCACCTTCGTGCGGCCGCCCTCGCGGTCCGCCGTCTGGGCGTGGATCTGGCGCACGGTCTCGGCGTACAGCCAGGCGCCGCCGTCCGGCAGGTCGTCGCGGGCGACGCCGGTGATGGTGGCGTAGTTCAGGTCCATCGTGACCACGGACTCGCCCACGCGGCGCGGCTCGTCGCGGTCGAGCGCCTCGGGCTTGCCGGTGTCGATCTGGCAGAAGTCGCAGCGCCGGGTGCACTGGTCGCCGCCGATGAGGAAGGTCGCCTCGCGGTCCTCCCAGCATTCGTAGATGTTCGGGCAGCCGGCTTCCTGGCACACCGTGTGCAGGCCCTCGCTCTTCACGAGGTTCTGCATCTTCGTGTATTCGGGGCCCATTTTCGCCCGGGTCTTGATCCACTCGGGCTTGCGCTCGATGGGGGTCTGGCTGTTGCGGACCTCCAGGCGCAGCATCTTGCGTCCGTCCGGTGAGACTGCGGACACGTCGGCTCCCTGTGACTTCGATTCTTCGGCGTACACCAGGGTACGCCCGTGCTCATTGCGCCCTGCCGGTGAGACCAACCTCGCGACCACAGGGCGCATTCCCGGCGCGGATGATCAGGCGGACGCCTTCTCGATCTCCCGGGGCTTGAGGTCCGCGTTCTCCAGGACGTCCCTGAGGTGCCGCTCCACGACCGGCACCACCTCCTCGATGGTGACGTCCCGGCCCAGCTCGCCCGCGAGGGAGGCCACGCCGGCGTCGCGGATGCCGCACGGGATGATCCGGTCGAACCACTTCATGTCCGGGTTCACGTTGAACGAGAAGCCGTGCATCGTGACGCCCTTGGCCACCCGGATGCCGATCTGCGCGATCTTGCGGTCCTCGCGCCGCTGGCCCGCGTTGGAGGGGGCGTACTCGGGGCCGTTGAGCCGGGGGTCGAACTCCTCGTCGGCCAGGCGCGGGTCGAAGTCCAGGGAGAGGCCCCCGAGCGCGGGCCGCCGCTCGACCGGGTCGCCGAGCACCCATACGCCGCTGCGGCCCTCGACCCGGGTGGTCTCCAGGCCGAACTCGGCGCAGGTGCGGATGAGCGCCTCCTCCAGCCGCCGCACGTGCGCGACCACGTCCACCGGGCGGGGCAGCTTCTGGATCGGGTAGCCCACCAGCTGGCCCGGGCCGTGCCAGGTGATCTTGCCGCCGCGGTCCACGTCGATGACGGGCGTGCCGTCCAGCGGGCGCTCGCTGTCCTCGGTGCGCCGGCCGGCCGTGTACACCGGGGGGTGCTCCAGGAGGATCACGGTGTCGGGGACCTCGTCGGCGAACCGGGCCGCGTGGATCCGGCGCTGCTCGTCCCAGGCCTCCTGGTAGTCGACGGCATCGGCACCGAATCCCCTGCGGACGAACCGCAACTCACTCACGGCAAGCGCCTCCCTCGGCGATGGGTGTGTCAGGCATGTATCGCGCCCACGCCACTGTACGTCCGACCCCTCCAGGTCAGCCCTGCGGGCGTAGCTCACACGAACGGATGAATGAGTGGTGAAGCCTGTGATCGTCTGCTCACTCTCCGCTACATTCGCGCCGTTCGTGAGCCATAAGGGCTGCTCAAAGGCAATCCGGGCACGTCGACAGGCCCGGAAGGCAGGAGACCGCACCGCAGATGACGGACCGACCCGCGCAGCGCACCCCCAACCGCCAGCTCGCCGCGCTCATCGCAGAAGCGGGGTTCTCCAACGCGGGTCTGGCCCGCCGGGTCGATCAGCTCGGTCTGGAACACGGGCTGGACCTCAGATACGACAAGACATCGGTCACCCGCTGGCTGCGCGGGCAGCAGCCGCGCGGGACGACCCCCGCCCTGATCGCCGAGGTGTTCACCCGCCGGCTGGGGCGCCGGCTCACCGCCCAGGATCTCGGTCTGGACTCCTGCGCGCCGGTGTACGCCGGGCTGGAGTTCGCGGCCACCCCGGAGGAGGCCGTCGACATCGTCAGCGGGCTGTGGCGCAAGGACTCCGGCAGCCACGCCGAGCTGCGCAAGATCGCCTTCACCCCGGCCGGCCTGGTCGTGCCCAGCCGGGACTGGCTGATCGGCAAGCCCGACGACCGGGTGGCCCGCGAGCCGGGGCCCCGGGTGCCGCCGCAGGGCCGCCCCGGCACGGCCAGGCCCCCGCTCCCGCCCGGGGCGGCGGCCGTGGCCCGGGCCCGCGCGAGCGCCGAACGCGCCCCCGGCCACCGGGTCACCCCCGGTGACATCGCCGCGCTGCGCTCGGTCGGCGAGCTGTTCCGCACCCTGGACGACCGGTTCGGCGGCGGCCACGCCCGGCAGGCGCTGGTGCGCTACCTGGAACACGAGTGCGAGCCGATGCTCCGCGGCAGCTACGGCGAGCAGACCGGCCGCCGGCTGTTCGGCGCCGCCGCCGACCTGACCCGGCTCGCGGGCTGGACGTCGTACGACATCGCCGCGCACGGACTCGCCCAGCGCTACTTCGTGCAGGCCCTGCGGCTCGCCCAGGCCGCCGGCGACCGGGCCTACGGCTCCTACGTCCTGGTCACCATGAGCCGCCAGGCCGTCTACCTCGGCCACGGCAGGGAGGCCGTGCAGCTGACCCGGGTCGCCCAGCAGGGCGTCGGCAGCGGCGCCCCGCCCGTCGTCCAGGCGCTGCTGCACGCCTCCGAGGCGCGGGCGCACGCCGTCCTGGGCGAGATCCGGGCGTGCACCGCGGCGCAGATCCGGGCCGAACGCGCGCTGGAGGCGGCCCGTCCCGGGGACGAGGTGCCGCACTGGGCCCGGTTCTTCGACGAGGCGCAGCTCGCCGACGAGTTCGGCCACTGCCACCGGGACCTCCAGCAGTACCGGGCCGCCGCGCAGCACGCCGAGCGCTCCCTCCAGCTGCGGGCGCCCGTGCACGCCCGCAGCCGGCTGTTCTGCCGGGTCGTCCTCGCCACCGCGCGGCTCGGCCTCGGCGAACTCGACCAGGCGTGCGCGCTGGCGGCGGAGGCCGCGGGGCAGGCGGCGGAGATGCGGTCCGCCCGCGCGGTGGAGTACGTGAAGGACTTCGAACGCCGGCTGGAGCCGTACCGGGACGCGCCGCCCGTGCGCGGCTACCGGGAGAAGGTCGCGGCGCTGGGATAGGGCCCGCCGCGGCTCACGCCGCCCTCGGCAGCGTCGGGGCCGGGTCCGCGCGGTGTATCGAGCCCGCCGCGCCGAGGTCCGCCAGGAGGGCCGACGTCGCCCGGCGGGCGGAGTGCAGCGCGCCCTGGACGGTGCTGGTGTCGCGGTGGTCGCCGCAGACGTACAGGCCCGCCAGGAGGCGTACCGGGCGCCGCGGGTCGTGCGGGGGGCGCATGGCCGGGACCGCCTCGGGGGTGTGGTGCACGGCCAGCGTCTCCCAGCGGCGCGTGGAGGTGCCGTAGAGGCGGGAGAGGTGGATGCGGACGGCGGTGTCGACGCCCTCCGGCGGCGGGCCCAGCACGGTCGAGGAGATCAGCACCCGGCCGGCCGGGGCCCGGCCCGGGTCCACGGTGCTGAGCACCGCCGTGTGCGCCACCGGCCCGCCCCGGTCCGCGTCCAGCAGCAGCGAGGCGCCGGTCGCGAACGCCTCCGCGGGCTCGTCCGCGGTGTGGTGGACCACGGTCACCGGATGGAAGTCCGGCACCCGCAGCCCCGGCAGCAGCTCCGCCGCGGCCCGCGCGTCGGTGGCCACGAGCACCGCCCGGCAGCGGATCTCGCCGTGCTCGGCGGTGCTCACCGAGGTCGTGGACACCGAGGTCACGCGCACCCCGGTGTGCACCGTGCCCGGCGGCAGCGCCCCGGCCAGCAGCTGCGGCACCCGCTCCGCGCCGCCCTCCGGCACGCACAGCCGGCCGCTCGCGAAGGCGCGCAGCGCGAGATCGGCGCAGCGGCTGGACGTGGTCAGCTCCGGGTCGCACAGCAGCGCGGCCAGCAGCGGGCGCAGGAAGCCGTCGATGGTGCGCGCCGGCACCCCGCGCCGGGCCAGCGCCTGGGCGGCGGGCAGCTCGGGGCGGGCGAGGACGCGCTCGACCGGGGTCGCCGCGAGCCGGCCGAGCGCGGCACCCAGCCGGGCCTGGTCCACCGCGCCGCCCACCGGCGCCGCGCCGGCCCGGCCGGGCGTGACCGTCGTACCCCGGCCGGTCGCGGCCCGGGCCGCGACCGTCCGGGGCGCCGTACCCCTGGGCGGGCCGGCGAGGGCGCGCACCGCATGGAGTGCGCCCCGTGCGCCCCGTGCGCTCCCGCCGAGCGCCGGCGTGCCCGCGCGCTGGAGGCAGCCGTCGCGGTGCAGCAGCACGCCCGGCGCGAAGCGGCGCAGGGCCAGCCCGGCCAGGCCCGGGGTCAGCCGGAGTTCGGGGCACGACGTGGTCAGCAGCTGTCCGAAGCGGTCGAGCCGGAAGCCGTCGACCTTCTCCGTCGCCATGCGGCCGCCGACGTACGGGGCGGCCTCCAGGACCGCCGTGGTGACTCCGGCGCTGGTCAGCCGGTGGGCGGCGGAGAGGCCGGCGACGCCGGCCCCCACGATGACGACGTCCACCTGGTACGCGGGCTCAAGCACGAGGCCCCTCCTGTGGTTACGCGGCCGGTGGAGGAGCCATGCCTCCCACTGGCGCCACGGATACCCGAGTTCGGATCGAGGTTAGGGCGGTGATCCGTCAGGAGGAGTCGCGCATCAACAGGGCACGGTCGCATGGAGGTCGCATACGGTCACTTTTGTTTGCCCTTGTTGCCAACCGGCTCACTACGCCGCGCGGATCGCCTCCTCGATGCCCGGGAACGCGAACCGGAACCCCGACTCCAGCAGCCGCCTCGGCACCACCCGCTGACTGCCGAGCACATCCCCGGCCATCTCCCCGAGCACCGTCCGCAGCACGCCGGCGGGCACCGCGCACACCGCCGGCCGGCGCAGCACCCGGCCCATCGCGGCCGTGATCTCCCGGTTCGTCAGCGGCTGCGGGGCGGTCAGGTCGAACGGGCCGGACAGGTCGTCCCGGTCGATCAGATGCCGGATGGCGGCCACCTCGTCGTGCAGCGCGATGTACGACCAGTACTGCCGCCCGTCGCCCAGCCGCCCCCCGAGACCCGCCCGGAACAGCGGGAACAGCCGTCCCCAGGCCCCGCCGCCGCGGGCCACCACCAGCCCCGTGCGCAGGAACACCGTCCGCACCCCGGCCTCCGCGGCGGGCGCCGCCGCCTCCTCCCACTCCACGCACAGCCGGGCCAGGAAGCCGTCCCCCGGGGGCGCGTCCTCGTCCACCACCCGGTCGCCGGTGTCGCCGTAGAAGCCGATCGCGCTGCCGTTCAGGAAGGCCCGGGGCGGATCCGGCAGCGACGCCACCGCCTCGGCGAGCGCGGCCGTGCCCAGCACCCGGCTGTCCCGCAGCACCCGCTTGTACTCGGGGGTCCAGCGCCGGTCGCCCACCCCGGCCGCCGCCAGGTTGACCACCGCCTCGCACCCGGCCAGCCCGGCCGCGTCGACCCGGCCCCGCTCCGGGTCCCAGCGGACCTCGTCCGGGCCCCGGGGCGCCCGGCGCACCAGCCGCACCACCTCGTGCCCGTCCGCGGTCAGGGACCGCACCAGGGCGCCGCCGATGAGACCGGACGCGCCGGCCACCGCGATACGTGAACGTTCCATGGCCCCCAGCATGACCCCCCGCGCGCCCCGGAAAACCCACCGGGCTCCCGGACCGCGCGTCGTAGGGTGATCGTCATGTCCGAGCCCTCCATACGCACCGCCCAGGCCGACGACGAGGAGGAACTCGCCGTCCTCGACCGGGCCACCTGGTCCACCCTGCACGCGGTCATGCCCCGCCCGCGGCCGCCGTACCCGCCGTTCTTCGACGACCGGCACCCCCCGGAGGACTTCCTCGTCGCCGAGGACGGGGACGCCCGGGCCGGCGGACGCCTCCTCGGCTACATCCGCCTCACCCACCCCACCACGCTCGCCTCCCACGCCCACGTCCTGCAGATCCAGGGGTTCGCCGTCGCCGAGGAGGCGCGCGGCCGGGGCGTCGGGCGGGCGCTGGTCCGGGCCGCCGTCGACCGCGCGCGCGAACGCGGCGCCCGGCGCCTGACCCTGCGCGTGCTCGGGCACAACACCCCGGCCCGGGCGCTGTACGCGTCCGAGGGGTTCGCCGTGGAGGGCGTGCTGCCGGGGGAGTTCCTCATCGACGGCCGCTACGTCGACGACGTGTGCATGGGCCGCTCCCTGTGACCCCGGGACAGCACACCTAGGCGGCGACCAGGTCGCCCGTGTCCACCGGTGCCGTGGCCGTGGCCGCGCGCTCGGCGTCGCCCGTCACCTCGGCCGCCGTCAGCGCGTACCCCGTCGTGCCGTCCGAGGCGGACCGGGCGAAGACCACTCCGAAGACCCGGCCCTCCGGGGTGAGCAGCGGGCCGCCGGAGTCGCCCGGCCGGATCGTGGCACGGATCGCGTAGACCTCCCGGGTGACCGTGTGCTCGCTGTAGATGTCCGCGCCGATCGCCCGCACCCGGCTCGTGACCGTCGCCGCCCGCAGGTCCAGGCCCCCGTTCTGCGGATAGCCCGCCACCACCGCCGGGTCCCCGCGCCCGGCGTCCGGGGCGAACCGCAGCGCCGGCGCGCGCAGCCCGGGCACGTACAGCACCGCCACGTCCCGGGCCGGGTCGAAGAACACCACGCGGGCCGGGTACGACCGCCCGGTGCCGCCGACCCGCACGCCCGGGCGGTCGATGCCGGCCACCACGTGCGCGTTGGTCAGCACCCGCCGGGACGCGTAGACGAACCCGGTGCCCTCCCGGCCCTCGGCCCCCGCCGACCCCGCGATCTTCACCGTGCTGTGCCGGGCCGCCGTCGACGCGGCCGCGGTGACGCCGTCGCCCGGCGGCCGGGCCACCCCGGCGGCCGACCGGATCCCGAGCGGGTCGGACCCCCGCGGCAGACCGGCGTCCGTCAGCGTGGCCGCGGCCCGCGAGAACCAGGCCGGCGCGGTCGCCGGCATCCGCTGTCCCACCGCCTTCAACAGCGCCGAGTCCCCGATCGCCGACGACAGCGCCGGCACGGGGGCCGCGCCCAGCACGCTCGCCGCCACCCAGGCCACCACCAGCACCGCGACCCCGTTCAGCGCGGCGCCCCCGACGCCGTCCGCGACCCGCAGCGGGCCCCGGTCCAGCCGTGCGCGCAGCCGCGGCGCCGACCGGCCCGCGAGCCCCCGGCCGAGCAGCGCCGGCCCCAGCACCGTGGCCGCCGCGAGCGCCGTCGCCGCCGTCGAGCCCCGTGCCACCTGGGCCGTCGCCCACGGCAGCAGCCACACCCCGACGAGCGCGCCGCCCACGAACCCGGCCAGCGAGACACACCCGGCCACCAGTCCGCGCCGGTATCCCGACAGGGCGCAGCAGACGGCCACCACAGCGAGCAGCAGATCCAGCCGGTTCACGGAACAGCCTTTCTCCCGGATACCCGGATCCCCCTGCGGGGACGAGGGTTGCGCCAGGTGGCAGAGCGCGCGTCGCGGCTACGGCCCGGCGGCTTGACAGTGGGACCATGCGTGTCCTGCGAAGAGCCCCGCGGGCCCCGGCACGGCCGGCCGCTGAATCCCCCCGTCCCGCCCGGCGGACCCCCGGTGCGCTGCTGGTGCTGCTCGGCTGCCTGCCCGGACTGCTCGCCGTCGGCGCGCTGGTCCTGAGCGCCCGAGGCGGCGAACGCGCCGCCGTCTCCCGCCCCGACCGCCCCGCCGCCGGTGCCCGGCCGCCCGCCCGGCACCGGGCCGTCCGGCCGCGCATCGTGCCGCGCTCCGCCTGGCTGGACCGCGTCACCGGGCACACCCAGCCGCCGCCGCGCTACGACGACAAGGTGGTCGCCGTCTTCCTGCACCACACCGACTCGCCCAACGGCTACGCCTGTGCCGACGCGCCCCGCATCATCCGCGGCCTGTACGCGGGCCAGACCGGCGCCCGGCACTGGGACGACATCGGCTACAACTTCCTCGTCGACCGCTGCGGCACCATCTACGAGGGCCGCGCCGGGGGCGTGGACCGGCCCGTGACCGGCGCCCACACCCAGGGCTTCAACCACCGCACCGCCGGCATCGCGGCCCTCGGCACCTTCACCGCCGGCGCCCCGGTGCCCCGGGCCATGACCGACGCCATCGCCGCCCTCGCGGCCTGGAAGCTCGGGCTCGCCGACATCGACCCGCGCGGCCGGGCCCGGCTGGTCTCCAGCAGCGGCCAGAGCCGCTACCGGACCGGCGCCACCGTCACCCTGCCCGCCCTCGCCGGGCACGACGCCGGATTCCGCACCAGCTGCCCCGGCGCGGCCCTCACCGCCCACCTCCCGGCCATCCGGGAGCGGGCCGCCCTGCTCCAGGGCCGCCCGGCCACCGTTCCTCCCCACCGCCCGCACCCCACTCCCCGGCCGCGGGCACGCCACAGTCCGGGCACCCCCCGCCCCACGGCCACCCCCGCCACCGGCACGGGCACCCCCCGGGCCGGGAAGCACGGGGAACGGCCGTGACGGTGAGCGGTCCGGCCGGTTCCACGGGGCACCGGCCCGGGCGTTCCCCGTCGCACGGCCGTTTCCGGCACCGCCGTCAGCGGTACGGGGACCCGCCGGGCCGGGCCGGCCGGGGCCGGGGGGCACGGAAAGCGGCCGTGACGGCGAGCGGTCCGGCCGGTTCCACGGGGCACCGGCCCGGGCGTTCCCCGTCGCACGGCCGTGGCCCGCGTCAGCCGGGCCGGCGGTAGGCGCGGGGAACGGACGGGTGCCGCGAAGGGCCGGCGTCGTCCCGGCGCGGCCCGCGGCCGGGCGGGGGCGGGCGGCAGCGCCCGCCGACGGCGCCCGCCCGCGTACGGCCCCGCACGAGGCGGCCGTCATGTCCGCAACCGCTGCCACAGCCGGGGGAACCGCTCGGCGAGCACCCGGTCGTCCTCCAGGTCCAGCGCGGTCCCCTCGGGCTCGGCCGGCGCCGGGGCGAGCCCCAGGTCGGGCGCGACCGTGCCGGTCAGCTGCTCGTACGCCTCGTCGGCCGCGTAGCCCAGCTCCTCGCCGTCGCCGTCGATCTCCTCGTCGAACTCGCCCAGCAGCCCGGCCAGCGCGTCCGGGTCGTGCAGGGCCCCCTCGAAGACCTCCCGGCCCTGCCCGATCAGCCAGCACCGGAAGAAGTCGAACGCGTCGTCGCTGCACCCGTCCAGCAGCAGCCAGGCGGCCCCCCACAGATCCCAGCGGTAGGCGCGGTTGTAGCGGGCCTCGAAATGACGGGCGAAGTCCAGGACCCGCTCCGGATCCAGCGCGAGAAGCCGCTCCACGAGCAGGTCGGCCTGCTCCTCGGGGTCGCCCCCGGCGGCCTGGCGGGTGGAGTCGATCAGCTCCCAGAACTCCGTCTCGTCCATCACGCCACCAGCATCGGGCCTGACCCGGCGGCACGCACCCGGAGTACGGCGGACTCGCTCAGCCGTCCCCGCCGTGGTACAGGGCGGCGGCGCGGGCCGCGTCCGCAGCGAACCGCTCGCGCAGCGCGGCCGGCGCCAGCACCTCGGCCTCCGGGCCGAGCGCCGTCAGCTGCTCGTACGCGACCTCCTCCGACTCCACCGGCAGCGTCACCGTCACCCGGCCCGCCGCGTCCGGCGCGCCCGGCTCCGCGAGGGCCGTCCGCGCCGCGAGCGGGTCGACGGCGTGCGGCAGCCGGCGCACACCCTCCGGGGTGAGCCGTACGACGACCTCGGCGCGCAGGATCGAACGGGCGAACCGCTCGGCCTGCTCCGCCCAGAAACCGGGCAGGTCGAACCCCGGATCGCGCGCGAAGCGCTCGTCCAGCGCGTCCACGGCGGTGAACCGGTCGATCCGGTACGTCCGGAAGGAACCGCTTCCCGCGACCCGCGCGCACAGGTACCAGACACCGGCCTTCAGCACGAGTCCGTACGGCTCCAGCCGCCGCTCCACCGCGTCCTGCCCGCGCCGGTACCGGGCGAGGACCCGGCCGTCGCCCCACACCGCCTCGGCGAGCACGGGCAGCGGCGCCGGCGTCACCGGCTCCCGGAACCAGGCGGGCGCGTCCAGGTGGAAGCGCTGCGCGGCGGTGTCCGGGGCGTCCCGCAGCGAGGGCAGCAGGGCCGCCGACACCTTCAGCCGGGCCGCCGAGGCGGCGTCCTCCAGCCCCATCTCCCGCAGCGCCCCCGGCACCCCGCTGAGGAAGAGCGCCTCGGCCTCGCCGCGGGCCAGCCCGGTCAGCCGCGTCCGGTACCCGCCGACCAGCCGGTACCCCCCGGCCCGCCCCCGGTCCGCGTACACCGGCACGCCCGCCTCCGACAGCGCCTGCGCGTCCCGCGTCACGGTCCGCTCCGACACCTCCAGTTCCCGGGCCAGCTCGGCGGCGGTCATGGCGGGCCGCGACTGGAGGAGCAGGACCATCTTGATGAGCCGGGCCGCACGCATGCGTTCATGATGCCGAACGGCACCGGCGACGCGGACCGCGGGGGAGAGACGAACGCGGCGGACAGGGACGCGTCCGCGCCCGCGAAGGCGCGCACCCTCCTGTCCGCCGCGACGGCGCTCGGCCGCGACGGCGCGGCCCGGCGGTGCCGGGCCGGCCGTCACGGTCCGTCGGCCCTCCTACAGGCCGTACTTCTCCCGGGCCTCCTTGACGGCCGTCGCCTTGACCTCGCCGCGGCGGGCGAGCTGGGCGAGGGCGGCCACGACGATCGACTCGGCGTCGACGCCGAAGTGGCGGCGGGCGGCCTCACGGGTGTCCGACAGGCCGAAGCCGTCGGCGCCCAGCGAGGACCAGTCCTGCTCGACCCACTGCGCGATCTGGTCCGGTACCTGGCGCATGTAGTCGGACACCGCGAGGACGGGGCCCTCGGCGCCCTGCAGGGCCTGGCGGACGTACGGCACGCGGTCCTCGCCGCGCAGCAGCGCCGCGTCGGCCTCCAGCGCGTCCCGGCGCAGCTCGGTCCAGGAGGTCGCCGACCACACGTCCGAGGCCACGCCCCACTCCTCGGCCAGCAGCTTCTGCGCCGTAAGGGCCCAGTGGATCGCCGTGCCCGAACCCAGCAGCTGGATGCGCGGGGCGCCCGCCGCGACGGCGATGCCCGCCGACTCCGCCGTGTTGAAGCGGTACAGGCCCTTGACGATGCCCTCGTCGATGCCGAGGCCCTGCGGCTTGGCCGGCTGCGGCAGCGGCTCGTTGTAGACCGTCAGGTAGTAGAAGACGTTCTGGTCCTCGCCCGGCTTGGCCTCGCCGTACATCCGGCGCAGGCCCTCACGGACGATCACCGCGATCTCGTAGGCGAACGCGGGGTCGTACGTCAGCGCGGCCGGGTTGGTCGCGGCGATCACCGGGGAGTGGCCGTCGGCGTGCTGGAGGCCCTCACCCGTCAGGGTGGTGCGGCCCGCCGTCGCGCCGATGAGGAAGCCGCGGCCGAGCTGGTCGCCGAGCTGCCACATCTGGTCGGCCGTGCGCTGCCAGCCGAACATCGAGTAGAAGATGTAGAACGGGATCATCGCCTCGCCGTGCGTCGCGTACGACGACGAAGCGGCGATGAAGTCGGCCATCGAGCCGGCCTCGGTGATCCCCTCGTTGAGGATCTGGCCGTTCTTGGCCTCCTTGTAGTACATCAGCTGGTCGCGGTCGACCGGCTCGTACGTCTGGCCCTTGGGCGAGTAGATGCCGAGCGACGGGAAGAGGCTCTCCATGCCGAAGGTGCGCGCCTCGTCCGGGACGATCGGCACCCAGCGCTTGCCCGTCTCCTTGTCGCGGACCAGGTCCTTGATCAGGCGGACGAAGGCCATGGTGGTGGCCACGTTCTGGGAGCCGGAGCCCTTGTCGAAGGAGGCGAACGCCTTCTCGGCCGGGGCCGGCAGCGCGGGCAGCGGGTGCGTGCGGCGGGCCGGGGCCGGGCCGCCGAGGGCCGCGCGGCGCTCCTGGAGGTAGCGCACCTCGGGGGAGTCGGCGCCCGGGTGGCCGTAGGGCACCACGCCGTCGACGAAGTCGCTGTCCTTGATCGGCAGGCCGAGCCGGTCGCGCATCGCCTTGAACTCGTCCACCGTCAGCTTCTTCATCTGGTGGTTGGCGTTCTTCGACGCGAAGCCCTCGCCCAGGGTGTGGCCCTTGACCGTCTGGGCCAGGATCACGGTCGGCGCGCCCTTGTGCTCGACGGCGGCCTTGTACGCGGCGTAGACCTTGCTCGCCTCGTGACCACCGCGCGAGAGGTGGAAACACTCGAGGATCTTGTCGTCGCTCAGCAGCTTGGCCATCTCGGCCAGCGCCGGGTCCTTGCCGAAGAAGTCCTCGCGGATGTAGGCGGCGTCGCGGGTCTGGTACGTCTGGACCTGCGCGTCCGGCACCTCGCGCAGCCGGCGGACCAGCGCGCCCGTGGTGTCCAGGGCGAACAGCTCGTCCCAGGCCGAGCCCCACAGCGTCTTGACGACGTTCCAGCCGGCGCCGCGGAACTGGGCCTCCAGCTCCTGCACGATCTTGAAGTTGGCGCGGACCGGGCCGTCCAGGCGCTGGAGGTTGCAGTTGATGACGAAGGTGAGGTTGTCCAGCTGCTCACGCGAGGCGAGCGCGAGGGCGGCGGTGGACTCCGGCTCGTCCATCTCGCCGTCGCCGAGGAAGGCCCAGACGTGGGACGCGGAGACGTCCTTGATGCCGCGGTTGGTCAGGTAGCGGTTGAACCGCGCCTGGTAGATCGCCGACAGCGGGCCGAGGCCCATGGAGACCGTCGGGAACTCCCACAGCCAGGGCAGCCGGCGCGGGTGCGGGTAGGAGGGCAGGCCGTTGCCGCCGGACTCCTGGCGGAAGTTGTCGAGGTGCGCCTCGTTCAGGCGGCCGTCGAGGAAGGCGCGGGCGTAGATGCCCGGGGAGGCGTGGCCCTGGATGTACAGCTGGTCGCCGGAACCGTCGCCCTCCTTGCCCTTGAAGAAGTGGTTGAAGCCGGTCTCGTACAGCCAGGCGGCGGAGGCGAAGGTCGCGATGTGGCCGCCGACGCCGTGCTTGCTGCCGCGGGTCACCATGGCCGCCGCGTTCCAGCGGTTCCACGCGGTGATCCGGGCCTCCAGCTCCGGGTCACCGGGCAGGGCCGGCTCCGCGGAGGTGGGGATGGTGTTGACGTAGTCCGTCTCGAGGAGCTTCGGCAGCGCGATGCCGCCCGCCTCGGCGCGCTCCAGCGTGCGGCGCATCAGGTACGCGGCGCGGTGCGGTCCGGCTTCCCTGGCCACGGCGTCCAGGGAGGCCTGCCATTCGGCGGTCTCCTCCGGGTCGCGGTCCGGGAGCTGGTCGAGCGCGCTCGGCTGGATGGCGTTGGGGTCGGTCATGTCGCCGCCTTCCTCAGTCGAAGGGGGTTCCCTCATCGTCAAGGGTTCGGGGGTGCCCTAGGTCTTTGGCAGGACAGGGCAGCGGACTTCGGTGGAAGTCCGTCGGCGACTGTAACCCTCTGATCGATGATCGATCAAAGGGTAGAGGCGGAAAAAGCCCCGATTCCGGGAAAGTAGGCACCCGGTGCCTTCGAAATGGGCACCCGGTGCCGCTTTCAAGAGGGGTTTTCGCAGGTGAGCGTGGGTGTGCTCGGCTGGGTCAGGCGCGCGGCGCGCACCCCAGCACATGCGCCTTCACCAGTTCCGCGATCCGCGGATCGCGGCGCTTGAACGCCTGCACCAGTTCCTCGTGCTCCTCCGCGTACGACTGCTGGACCGTGCCCAGCCAGCGGATCGACAGCGCCGTGAAGACCTCGATGCCCAGCCCTTCCCACGTGTGCAGCAGCACCGAGTTGTGCGCGGCGCGCACCAGCTCCCGGTGGAAGCCGACCGTGTGCCGCACCTGAGCCGTGCCGTCCGCCTCCCGGTCGGCCTCGTACAGCGCCGTGACGTGCGGTTCCAGCGCCGAGCAGTCCTCCGCGAGACGCTCCGCGGCCAGCTCGGCGGCGATGGCCTCCAGCCCCGCCCGGACCGGGTAGCTCTCCTCCAGGTCGGCGGCGGTCAGATTGCGGACGCGTACACCCTTGTTCGGTGCCGACTCGATCAGCCGCAGCGACTCCAGCTCGCGCAGGGCCTCCCGCACCGGGGTCTGGCTGACCTCCAGCTCGGTGGCGATCCGCCGCTCCACGATCCGCTCGCCCGGCTGCCAGCGCCCGCTGACGATTCCCTCCACGATGTGCTCGCGGATCTGCTCGCGCAGCGAGTGGACGACGGGCGCGGTCATGACGGCTCCTTAGGGAGGGGCCGTCCTGCGGCCCCCGGGGGCTTTGACGTTTAGACAATACGGCTGGTTCGCGTCGCGGGGAGGGCGCGCGGGGGCGCTTTGATGCAGGTGAGACGAGCCTTACACGCTCCGCATCCGGACAAACACGAACACCCCGCCCGGAAGAAAACTCCGGACGGGGTGTCGTCTGCCCGATCAGGCGCGACCAGGTCAGAGGCCGAGCTCGACCTCGAACTCGCCGGCCTCCAGGATCGCCTTGACCGCCGTCAGGTAACGGGCCGCGTCGGCGCCGTCGACCAGGCGGTGGTCGTAGGAGAGGGTCAGGTAGGTCATGTCGCGGACGCCGATGACCGTGCCCTCCTCGGTCTCGATGACGGCCGGACGCTTGACCGTGGCACCGATGCCGAGGATCGCGACCTGGCCCGGCGGCACGATGATCGTGTCGAACAGCGCGCCGCGCGAACCGGTGTTGGAGATGGTGAAGGTCGCCCCCGACAGCTCGTCCGGGGTGATCTTGCTGGCGCGGACCTTGCCCGCCAGCTCCGCCGTGGCCTTGGCGATGCCCGCGATGTTCAGGTCGCCGGCGTGCTTGATGACCGGGGTCATCAGGCCCTTCTCGGAGTCCACCGCGATACCGATGTTCTCGGTGTCGAAGTAGGTGATGGTCCCCTCGGCCTCGTTGATCTTGGCGTTGATGACCGGGTGGGCCTTCAGCGCCTGCGCGGCGGCCTTGACGAAGAACGGCATCGGGGAGAGCTTGACGCCCTCGCGGGCCGCGAAGGAGTCCTTCGCCCGGGCGCGCAGCTTCATCAGACGGGTGACGTCGACCTCGACGACCGACGACAGCTGCGCCTGCTCGTGCAGCGCCTTGACCATGTTGTCGCCGATGACCTTGCGGATGCGGGGCATCTTGACGGTCTGGCCGCGCAGCGGGGAGGCCTCCAGCGCCGGGGCCTTCTTCGCGGCGGCGGCCGGGGCGGCCGCGGCGGGGGCCGGGGCGGCGGTGGCGGCCTTCGCGGCCTCGGCGGCGGCGAGGACGTCCTGCTTGCGGATCCGGCCGCCGACGCCGGTGCCCTTGACGGTGGCCAGGTCGACGCCGTTCTCGGCGGCGAGCTTGCGCACCAGCGGGGTCACGTACGCGCCCTCGTCGGTCGCCTGGGTGGCGGTCGGCGAGGTCGGCGCGGTGGCCGGGGTGACCGGAGCCGGAGCCGGGGCGGGCGCCGGCGCCGGGGCCGGGGCGGGCGCCGGGGCAGCGGCCGGAGCCGGAGCCGGAGCGGGCGCCGGAGCGGGGGCGGGCGCCGGGGTCGGAGCGGGCTCGGCGGCGGGGGCCGGGGCGGCCGGGGCGGCCTCGGCGGCGGGGGCCGGGGCGGCACCCGGGGCACCGATGACGGCGAGCTTGGCGCCGACCTCGGCCGTCTCGTCCTCGCCGACCACGATCTCCAGCAGCACACCCGAGGCGGGGGCGGGGATCTCGGTGTCGACCTTGTCCGTGGAGACCTCGAGCAGCGGCTCGTCGGCCTCGACGGTCTCGCCGACCGACTTCAGCCAGCGGGTCACGGTGCCCTCGGTGACGGACTCGCCCAGCGCGGGCAGCACCACGTCGGTGCCCTCGGCGCCACCTGCCGGGGCGGCCGGGGCGGCCTCGGCGGCGGGGGCGGGGGCCTCGGCCGGGGCCTCGGCGGCCGGGGCGGGGGCAGGCTCGGCGGCGGGGGCCTCGGCGGCCGGAGCGGCCTCGGCGGCCGGAGCGGCCTCGGCGGCGGGCGCACCCGTGCCGTCGTCGATGAGGGCCAGCTCGGCGCCGACCTCGACCGTCTCGTCCTCGGCCACCTTGATGGAGGCCAGGATGCCCGAGGCGGGGGCGGGGATCTCGGTGTCGACCTTGTCGGTCGAGACCTCGAGCAGCGGCTCGTCGGCCTCGACGCGCTCGCCCTCGGCCTTCAGCCAGCGGGTGACAGTGCCCTCGGTGACGCTCTCGCCGAGCGCCGGAAGGGTTACGGAAACCGCCATGGTTTCGGTTGCTCCTAACGAATTGCGGAAGTCTGTGGTCGTCGCGCCCGAAGACGGAAGGCGTCAGTCGTGCATGTGGAGGGGCTTGCCGGCCAGGGCCAGGTGGGCCTCGCCGAGAGCCTCGTTCTGCGTCGGGTGGGCGTGGATGAGCTGGGCCACCTCGGACGGCAGCGCCTCCCAGTTGTAGATCAGCTGCGCCTCGCCGACCTGCTCGCCCATGCGGTCGCCCACCATGTGGACGCCGACCACGGCACCGTCCTTGACCTGCACGAGCTTGATCTCGCCCGCGGTCTTCAGGATCCGGCTCTTGCCGTTGCCGCCGAGCGGGAACTTGATGGAGACGACCTTGTCCGCGCCGTAGACCTCCTTGGCCTTGGCCTCCGTGATGCCGACGGAGGCGACCTCCGGGTGGCAGTACGTCACCCGCGGAACACCGTCGTAGTCGATCGGGACGACCTTCAGACCGGCCAGGCGCTCCGCCACCAGGATGCCCTCGGCGAAGCCCACGTGCGCGAGCTGGAGGGTCGGGACGAGGTCGCCGACGGCGGAGATGGTCGGGACGTTGGTGCGCATGTACTCGTCGACGAGGACGTAGCCGCGGTCCATCGCGACGCCCTGCTCCTCGTAGCCGAGGCCCTGGGAGACCGGGCCGCGGCCGACGGCGACGAGCAGCAGCTCGGCCTCGAACTCCTTGCCGTCCGCCAGGGTGACCTTCACACCGTCCTGGGTGTACTCGGCCTTCTGGAAGAACGTGCCCAGGTTGAACTTGATGCCGCGCTTGCGGAAGGCGCGCTCGAGAAGCTTGGAGGAGTTCTCGTCCTCGACCGGGACGAGGTGCTTCAGGCCCTCGATGACCGTGACGTCGGCACCGAAGGACTTCCACGCCGAGGCGAACTCGACGCCGATGACACCGCCGCCGAGGATGATGGCGGACTTGGGCACGCGGTCCAGGACCAGGGCGTGGTCGGAGGAGATGATCCGGTTGCCGTCGATCTCCAGGCCCGGCAGGGACTTCGGCACGGAACCGGTCGCCAGCAGGATGTGGCGGCCCTGGACGCGCTGGCCGTTCACGTCGACGGAGGTGGGGGAGGACAGCCGGCCCTCGCCCTCGATGTACGTCACCTTGCGCGAGGCGATCAGACCCTGCAGACCCTTGTACAGGCCCGAGATGACCTCGTCCTTGTACTTGTGGACGGCCGGGACGTCGATGCCCTCGAAGGAGGCCTTGACGCCGAACTGCTCGCTCTCGCGGGCCTGGTCGGCGACCTCGCCCGCGTGGAGCAGGGCCTTGGTGGGGATGCAACCCTTGTGCAGGCAGGTGCCGCCGACCTTGTCCTTCTCGATCAGGGCGACGTCCAGGCCCAGCTGAGCCCCGCGCAGGGCCGCGGCGTAACCACCGCTACCACCGCCGAGGATCACTAGGTCGAAAACGGTGCTGGCGTCGTTCGCCACGTCACGTCCTCCATGCATGTGCGCCGTGCGCCGGTCGGCGATGACCGGCAGGCGGCTGGTGTCCGGCCGCTTGATGCTTCGGCCCTTCGGTGGGGGCCCTGTCCTGCCGGGCTCCATCTTTGCACTTGTCGGACGAGATCGAGACGCCGGGCCGGTGTGTGAGACGTCCCACGTTCGGCGGCGCCGAGGGGGCGCGGGGCCGTGTGCGGGGTGGGGGGGGGGGGGGGGGGGGGGGGGGGGGGGGCCGCGAGGGGGGGGACCCGGGGGAGGGCGGGGGCACCCCTTCCATGGAGG